>JBITAF010000083.1:0-79029 GCA_044440025.1 Phycisphaerales bacterium JB060
ATCATTGAGCTTGAGACACGGGCTACCGGCAGCCCACCTCGAACTGGTTGAAGAACGCCAGGAAGTCGAAGATGTCCAGCGTGCGGTCATAGCAGAAATCAGCCCGCGGATCGCCCGCGGCGAAGAGGTTCTGGAACTCCAGGAAGTCGAACACCGAAAGCTCACCATCGCCATCGAGGTCGGCCGGGCACGAGAGCAGCCACGAGATCTGATTCGCGGCAACGCCTGCCCCACTCTCCCAGTTGTCCCACTGCTGTCCGTTTACCACGACGCGACCCTCGCGTGCGATCGCGATCGCGGACTCCCCATCGACACCGAACTGTCCGACCGCGAAGGCAGAGGCCCCCAGGATGAGACTGTCGCCATAGTCTGGCGGGAATCGCTCATCAGCCAACCGGAAGAACCCACCCGCGCCCCCCGTATTCCAGATGGGATGCGCTGGCGTTGGCACGTAGATGTGGTCGAGCGGCAGTTCCAGATCCACCGCCCCCTCCAGCCCCAGCAGGTCGTACCACCCATCGGGCGCGTGCTCCAGGTCGGCGATCTGCACGTGCAGCCTCCCGCCCCGCGTCACGTGCGCCTCCAGCTCGGCCAGGACGTCGGGACGCGTGGCCGCATCGAACACGAAGTACCGGCGGATGATGACCATGTCCCAGTGCTGGCTCCGCAGCGCGTCGAGTGTCTGCTCGCTGGTCTGCGTGTATGTGGCGTCGATCCCAAGATCCGTCAGCGCGTTGCCGATCGGGTACGACTCGAACGACAGGGTGTTGTTGAACAGCACGTCCTGCCCCAAGGCCACCGGCGACAGCAGCAGGCACGCGCCCAGCGATGCGATGATGTTCGGTCTCATGTTCATCTCCCTCCATGATTCAGCTTGAGACACGGGCTACCGGCAGCCATCCTCGAACTGGTTCAGGAAGGCCAGGAAGTCGAAGATGTCCAGCGTGCGGTCCCCGTCGAAGTCGACCGAAGGGTCGCCCGCCGGGCGAAGTTGCCCGACGGCCTCGGAGGCGGGGATGATCGCCGACGCCGTGCCCAGTCCCTCAAGGGGGTACAGCCGGATCGTCGGAACGGTTTCGCCAAGCGTCCGGATTGTTAGCACGATCGGCCTTCGGGCGGCCGGACGTGTGCGCGGGCTACCAGCCCGGGGCGTCGTCGCGTTCGGCGGCGCCGGCGGGCTGTGATTCGGCCTGCGCGTGCTCGATGCGCACCCTGCCGTTCTCGACGGTGACCTCCAGCGGCGGCGTGGGAGCGGCGCTGCGCTGGATCAGGATGCCGTTGGTGGCGTTGACCACGAAAAAGCCGGCCACCAGCAGCAGCCCCAGCGCGAAGCGCCGCTCGCTGCGACGCACCCGGTACCACAGGTTCCAGTTGGCCGAGCGCATCTGCTGAGCCGAGAAGTACGTCGACGTAAGCACCCGCCAGCCCACCGGCCGCAAGACCGCCAGGGCGGGGGAGCGCTGCTGGAGGTCGAAGTAGGCGATGTGCGAGCGGCCGGTGGGGCAGGGTCGCTCATCACGGTGGCGGCCAAGGTAGCGATGGCAGAAGCCCTCGGCAAACTGGAGGTAGTAGCTGCTGGTGCGCGTCAGCGGCTCAGCGTAGGTGGGGTTGAGCCGGCCGGGCCGGTCGAGGTTGTCCGCCGCGCCGTCATCCCCAGACTCGGCGCACTCGCGATCGTAAATGTACGTGCGCCGCTCACTCATGCCCTTGTACACCAGCTCGATGTACTGCCGGTAGGCCATGTTGACCGACCGCCGCGCGATGTTGGTCGGCCGGAGCATCGGCATCATGATGGCGATCCATTGGAAGCGGTACCACCACCAGAGCTTCCACCGCATGTTGCGCTTCTTGGGATCGGCCGTCTTGCGCGACTCGTTGGCGTGGTAGCCCTGGATGAGCCAGCGCATCTGCCATCGCTTGGCGCGGCGTAATCCGAGGTTCACCCACTTCACACGCTTGAGCATCCGGCCAAGCATCCAGCGCCGCTCATCGCGCAGGACCTCCTCGAACAGGTAGGGCGTGTACACCGAGAACAGCGTGGGCTGGGTCTCGAAGTGGTGCTTGCCGATGTTGCCAAAGTCGCTCCGCGTGCGCAGCACGCCCGAGTCCTCCTCGGCGTGGCGGATGTACAGGACCACCGAGGTGATGCACGTGAGCAGACCCAGGGCGATGCCCACCGCCGAGACGATGCCCCACTGGGAGTTGTTCCACACAAAGGGGTTCCACAGGTTCGCCCATAGCGGCTGACTGGCCTCGGGCAGCAGATTCAGCTTCGCGTCCGCACCCGCCACGATCAGGCCGATGGCCACGAAGCCCAGCAGTCCCGACGTGCTGGCCACCACCACGCGGCCGCGCAGCGAGAGCCACTTGTGGTTGTCCATCTCGGCCTGCCACATCCGCTGGGCGTGCTCGGTCAAGAGCTCCAGCTCGGCAAGCTCCAGGTCCATCTGCCCCTCTGGCATCAGCACCGACGCGGGCAGCGGCTCGCCGACGATCTCCAGCCCCATTACGCGCGGGTCGGCCTTGCCGGCGACCTCCTCGCCGAACAGCGGCGGCCGCACCCGCATCGACCGCACCACCTCGGCGCCGCCGTTGGCCGTGAAGCCCACCGAGACCATCTGGCCCACGGGCGGCGGCTCGTCGCCATCCTTCATCTGCACGCGGCAGCCCTGGGGTCCCACGTCGAGCAGCGCGCACGCCAGCCACGCGTGGCCGGGCGCCACCTGGATGCGCACCGACAGCAGCGAGGGGTGGGGCGCCTGCGTGCGCGGCCAGAACGGCTCACCCCGCCGCGGCTTGGTCTCAACGGTCGTGCCCGCTTGGGCATCCTGCCCTGCCTGGTGCGTCATGTGTACCCCCTTGCGAGCCTGCTGTTCGCGCGGCAACGCCGGGCAGGCTATACCGGTCTGTGCGGGAAGTGGGCCACGCGTGCGCAGCAGGCGTGAGATATTGCGTAAGACCCCCCCAATCGGGTGGCAGCTTGATCGTGGTTGTAACCTTCACCACGGGGCCGAGCGCCGCTGGCAGGGCGCCTCCAAACGGGACCCCACGCCGGGCGCAGCCCGCGCACAGGCCCCGCTGGCGAGACGACAAAACGCCCCCCCCCCACCGCCGAGGCAAAAAAAACAAACCTCACACCCGCTTGAGCTTCCCCGCTTCGGCCGTCAGCCCGGCCCGCATGGCGTAGCGGGCCATCTGCACGCGGTTGCTCGTGCCCAGCTTCTTATGAATCGCGTCGCAGTGCCGCTCGACCGTACGCGGGCTGCGGTCCAGGCGCTCGGCGATATCGCGCGTGGCCATGCCGCGGCCGATGAGCGCCAGGACTTCGAGCTCGCGCGCCGTCAGGGCCTCGAGCTCGCCAAGCTCGGCCAGCATGGGGGCGAGCGTGGTGAACCGCTGGCCACCCCCACCGCCGGCCGGATCACCGGGCGCGGATCCGGATGTGGACCCGAGGGCTGGCGAGGGCTTGGCCTCCCACTGGGCGCTGGCCCCCCCAGCGCCCGGCTCGCCGGCCGGATCGAAGCGGCCCTCGACGGCCACCACGAGGAAAGCCTCGGGCTCGCCGGCGTCCGATGGCCTGGCGCCCCCCTCGGGGGCATCGGGGGCCGGGAGCGGCCAGACATCGCACTGCACCTGCACGCCCTCGTGGATGAAGCGCAGCATCGCAGGCCCGCCACTGGTGCGGACCGTGCGCACGGCGTCTGGCCCCACGCGGGCCCACACGCCACGGCGAGCAGCCGAGTCACCGCGAGATCCCGCACTGGTGGGAGGTTTGGCGGGGGGGCTGCCCGTCGCCCCCTCGGCAGCGCCCTGCGGAACAGTCAGGGCGGCGAAGCGCCGGTTTCCCGTGATGGTGTGCGCGTTGGCGTCGACCAGCGCCAGGCCCAGGGCCGGCTCGTCGCCCAGCAGCTTGATGAGCGCGATGATGGCCGAGCGTTCGAGGCCGGCCGGCCCTTCGGCCAGCAAGGTCGATCGCTGGCCGGGCCGGGGCGCGGCACGGCTCGTTGCCCGGGGGTGCTCACCGGAACGCCCGGTTTCCTTACTCGTTTCGTGAGCAGATTCCCGGCCCGTATCCCGATCGATCGGCCGGGCCGACCGATGCGCAGGAGGGACCGATCGCTGTGGACCCTGCGGTCCGCTCTGGTTTTGCTCCTCCGCGTCGCCCCCCGACGAGTTCGGCCCCGGGAGCCCACGCGGAGTGGGTGTGTCTGACGGACGTTCGGCCATATGTGTGGCCTCCTGTACCGGTCGTGGACCCGGATCTATGCAGTTTAACCTATTTTGACACCGACTGCAAGGGTATTTGCCCTAGATCCGAGAGTATTCTGTCCCAGAATCGGCAGGAGCCGTAAGTCCGACGAGGGCCAGGAGTTAGCATATCACGCAGCACCCCTTGCATCGCCTGGGCCTTGGCATCAGGCACAACGAGGCACAGGGATTTGCCACCCAGTTTGCCACCCAGACGGCTTAGAGGTCCAAGGCTCGCGCAGGCCGCAGCCAGATCGCCCGTGCGCCCTGGTCACGGCCTGAGGCTCAGCCGAACCGATCCCTCAGCAACGCCAGCACCGCGGCGAACACCGCGGCTTCATTTTGCGTCGAATCCACCCGCGCATACCGCTCGGGCTGCTGACGCACCAGGTCGAGGTACCCCGACCGCACGCGGGCGTGGAAGGCCGAGCCCTTGGCTTCCATGCGGTCCAGCAGGAGGCCAAGCCGTCCCGCCGCCGTCGCCTCGTCCACGTCGAAAACAATGCTCAGATCCGGCTGTGCGTGCGGCTTGGCCCCATGGGTGACCACCCGGGCCACCGCGATGATGTCGTCTGTGCTCAGCCCCCCTGCGGCCCCCTGGTAGGCCAGGGTGGACGCGACGAAGCGATCGGCCAGGACGACCTTCCCCTTGGCGAGCGCCGGCGCGATGCGCTCGGCGACGAGTTGGGCCCGGCTTGCCATGTACAGCAGCATCTCGCAGCGCACGTCCATCGCGGCCTGGCGATGATCGAGCAGGACTTCTCTGATGGCCTCGCCCGCGGCCGTCCCCCCGGGCTCTCGCACGGCGACGACGGGGATGCCCGCATCCTTGAGCAATGCCTCGAGCCGGCGGAGCTGCGTGCTCTTGCCCGAGCCGTCGGGGCCCTCGAAAACGAGGAACCTGCCCTTGAGGGATGGGAGCCAGGGTGGGGGTAAGGCGGGAGCGGGCATGGGGGCGAGTGTAGACGGGAAGTGGCCTAGG
Source organism: Phycisphaerales bacterium JB060 (assembly GCA_044440025.1). Classification (GTDB taxonomy): domain Bacteria; phylum Planctomycetota; class Phycisphaerae; order Phycisphaerales; family UBA1924; genus JAHCJI01. The sequence goes on from JBITAF010000083.1 coordinate 5,231, forward strand.
GCGTGCCGCCGGAACGGTTGCGGATGCGTTGATTCAATCTCATTCTTGCTTCTCTTTGCTGGTCTTCGGTCGGCATCTCGATCTGCTCGAGAAACGTCTGGAGCTTCTCTTCAAAGCGTTCGAGGGGTGTGTTGTCCTGCTCGGCGGGATCGAATGACCACCACGACTTGTCGAGGATGGCGCGGGCTTCCCTGCCGGCGACGGGCACGAACCACGTGTCGCCAAAGGTGTTCCTGGCGCGTCGAACGAGGAAGGTTTCGGCATCGATCCACAGCATGTCGATCCCACCATGCCGGCTCTCGCCGCGAAGCTCGTACACGCGAACGCCGAGCAACTCGGACTCCCCGACAAACTCCGACACGTCCGATCGGGTGAGCGGCGAGCCCCAGTGCTCAGCGGGGAAGAGCGCGCCCGAGACGTCGTGGTGAACACTGGCCAGCGCGAGGCCGAGCCGGGCTGGTTGCTCGATGCCGCGCTGCTCGGTCACCGACCACCAGTCCTTGAGTACGCCATCGTGGCCGCGCCAGACGACCTTGCGCATCCACCGCGAGTGGGCATGCGGATGGCGATCGCGCTGCTCGTACCGGAAAAACCCCGGCTCCTGCATCCCAGTGACAAACAGCTCGTAGGGGTGCGGGCCGATGCCGGGCAGATTCACGTGGATCCCGTAGTCCATGTATTGCTCGCAGCGTTCATACGCCAGAAGAGACCGCGCAACAATCGCGGACGCGACATATTCGCTCGGCAAGCCCGCGTCCAGGCGATCACTGGCGAGCACACCGTACCAGACGGCCCGCTGGACCTCGAAGTCATCCTCGGCATCGGCAAGCATCTTCATAGCCTGGCCGCGCAGGAGCCACCGCTCCCAGGGCCACAGCTTGCCATCGACCCACGTCGGATTGGTACTCGATCCCTTCGGGCCATACGGCGTCGCTCGGCTTCGGACCGCGACCTCATCCCTGACGGCGTTGTCCATCCCGCCGCTCGTTGCCGGGCGATCGAACGCGTCGGCGTGGGGCAGCAGCGCGATCAGAAGGAGATCGGGCGCCGCGGCCCACCAACCGCGGCTACGCACGGCCGGGCCCATATGGCTCGCGTACGACGCGGCGAGCAGCACGATTGCGAAGACCACAAACCCCCATCGCCGCCGGGTGCGCAAGAGCCGTCGCTCTCTCGCGATCGCACGACCGCACTCGGGGCACATCCAACCACCGCTCTCGGCCTGCGGCACGCCATCCATGCCATACCAGCACTTGGGGCATCGCCGGCGGCCGCGTGAGCGGTCCCACAAGATCGCCCACGCCAGGAGCACGAGCCCCAGGACCAACAGCGACCACGCGAGTATGGTGAAGATCCAGTCCATGCCAACCAATATACCGCGTAACCGAATAATCCCACACGCGACTTTATCGGGAAGACGAGATCATTCCCTCACGCGTGGCGGTGCTCCGGCCGCCCTTCCTTCTCCCACGGCCACCGCCCGCTGCTCTCCAGTTCCAGCGTGAAGCTCAGGAAGGTGCGGATGAGCACGACAATAGCCAGCACGCCCACGCTCTCGAAGGTCAGCTCAACAGCGACGGTGTGGATGATGTCGGCGGCTACTAAGAACTCGAGCCCCAGCAGGATGCCCCGGGCCAGCCGCCGACGGGCGTCGCGGTAGATCTCACCGTGCTCGCGTCCGGCCACGGCATGGACGACGGCAAGAAAAAGCGTCCAGACGAGGACCAGGACGATGACGGCGATGCCCACAGCCTCGATGCCCGCGGCGCTCCACTCGGCGAAGGTGGTGACGTGCTCGCGCATGAGGGAGGATAGGGGAGCATGGGTTATGGGCAGCCGGCGGCGAAGTCGGCGAGGAAGGCTTGGAAGTCGACAAGGCCCATGATCTCGCCATCGTCGTCCCAGTCGGTGTAGGGCAGGCGCCGCCAGATGTCGTTCTGGAACTGCAACGCGTCATGTATGTCATGGAAGCCATCGGCGTGAATGTCGGTCCGGCAGTAGCCGCCGCCAAAGAGGACGTATACGGCGCCGGGCCACTGGTATGTGAGCCCGGCAAGCCTCGCGCCCATGCCCAGATCATCGACGCCGTCGGCATTGATATCGCCCACGCCGGCAACGGCATAGCCCGCGAGACCGTCGTCGTATTCCGATCGGATCACGAAGCCGTCAGTCCCATCGAGTTGGCTGGCGTCCATCTTCGCAGCAAGATCACCTCCGAACACCACATAGGTGCGTGACCTGCCGTACGGGTCCTGGCTCGGGGCTCCGATGATGAGGTCATCGATGCCGTCACGATCCAGGTCGCCAGCCCCCGCAAGCGCGAGCCCGAAGAATCGCCTGCTGCTGTCCTCGCTGGTGTCCTCGAACTCCATGCCGTTGAGGCCGTTTAGATCCGCGGGAGACATCCCGCCGGTGAGCTCGCGATCACCGTAGATCAGGTAGGCCCGGGGGCGGCGCGTGCCAACCGGAGTCGCGGCGGATATCGCAAAATCGTCGACCCCATCGCCGTTCACGTCGCCGGCACCAGCAACCGCCGACCCCATCGCCGCGGCGGATGTTCGAAATGGCAGGTTCCTGAAGATAAACCCGGCACCAGAGCCGACGCCTTCCAGGTTGATCCGGGCGTCGAAGCCGTCATCGCGACCAAACACGACGTAGGCATGGCCTTCGCCGGCGAAGTAGAGGGCGCTCCCACCCCCGGGTGCTCCGACTATGACGTCGTCGATGCCGTCGCCGTTCACATCGCCCGCCGCGGCGACCGATCTTCCGGCGTGCTCACTATAGAACAACTCGTGTGACGAGATGCCAAGCATACCAAAACCATCGGTTCCGTCTAACTGCGCAAGATCGATGCCTGCTGGCAGACCGCTACCACCAAAGACCAAGTGCGCCATGCCCGCTGCACTGGCCGCGTGCGGCGTACCGATGACCACGTCGCTCACCCCATCGCCATTGACGTCTCCAGCCCGCGCCGCCACGACCGTTCGGGCCCACTCGGGCTTGCCAACCGCCTCGATCCGCACGCCCTCGTCCGGCCCGATGTCGGCCAAGTCGATGAGATCCGGCCAGCCATCGGCTCGGCCGAAGATGATCATCGCGACGAGCGGATCCGTTGCCTCGGGATCGTCGAGAGGATCGCCCGCTGTCACGAGGAAGTCGTCGATACCGTCGGCGTTGAAGTCGCCTGCGGTGCCGATGGCCCGGGCGGCGCGGAAGCGCCCGCTGCTGGAATAGTGCAACGCAAAGCCCTGGTCGGGGGGCATGGACGTGAGATCGCTCGGGAAGGCGCCGTCGCGCCGGCCGAACACGATGTACCCCGCGCCGCTGGTAATCTCCACGCCACCATCGGTAATGTACTCGGCCTCGAACGCCCCCACCGCCAAGTCGTCGATACCGTCGGCGTTCACGTCCCCCGCGGGGGCCACCCATCTACCGGTGGCCGATCGATTCGAGCCGTGGGCCACGAAACCCTCCACCCCCGCCAGCCGCTCGGCGTCAACGATGGGCGAGAACTGGGCGTGGGCGGCGGCCGTGAGCAGGCCGGCGGCGAGAGACACAAAGATCTGCAATCGCATAAAAAAACTCCCCTCGTACCTGGCGATACCGCCGGCTGGTGGGGAGGGTTGCAGCGAGTTCGGCCGTTTTGTTAGACGACCTGCAGGACGTCCTTCACCGCATCTACGAGATCTTCGGCTGTCAGCTTGCACTGCTTGAGCAGCTCGTCAGCCGTGCGGGCGCTGCTGGGGATGTGGGTGACGTGCATCTGCTTGAGGGTGAAGCCGTCGCCGCTGGTAGCGATTGCCTCGGCGATGGCGCTTCCCAGGGCCCCGCCGTAGTTGTCCTCCATGGAGATCACGAACCCGCCGTTGGCGCCGATGATGTCCAGCAGCTTGTCCTCGTCGAATGGCAGGCTGTACATGTCCACCAGCGTGGCCTGAATGGCCGCCTTGTCGAGCAGCTCGACGGCCTTGTTGGCCTCGTGCACCATGTAGCCGCTCGCGCAGATGACGATGTCTCGGCCCTCGTTCAAGACCTCGAAGCCGCCGAGGTTGAACACGTCATCGGCGCTGTAGAGGAACTCGACGTCGGGCCGCTGTGTGCGCATGTAGCACGCGCCCTCGTACTCGGCCATGACCTGCGACAAGGCGTAGGCGCTGTAGGCGTCGCTGGGCTGGAGCACGTAGCAGCCCGGATTGCCGCGGTGGTCCTTCATGGTGGTGAAGCTGCGGAACCAGCTGACGTCGGGCAGGCCCATCTGGCTGGGGCCGTCGGCAGCGAGCGTGACGCCGCTGTGGCTTCCGACGATCTTGATGTTGGCCCCGCTGTTGATGGCCATCTCGATCTGGTCGTACGCGCGGGTCAGGAACTTGGCGAAGCTGCTGCAGAAGGGGATCTTGCCCGCAGCGCTCAGGCCGGCGGCCATCGAGATCATGTGCTGTTCGGCGATCTTGCACTCGAAGAAGCGAGGCGCCAGCGAGCTGTCCTTGGCGAAGGTCTCGGCGAAGGTCGAGTTGCCAACGTCGGCGTCGAGCACGACCACCTGGGGCATGGGCTTGCCCATGGCACGCAGCGCCAGCCCGTACGCCCGACGAGTGGCCAGGCTCGCGGTCTGACGCAGACTCTCCATGTCCATCTGCTTCATGGCCTGGTCCATGGAAGGAACCTCGCCCTCGCCCTGAGGCGCGGCGGCGGGCTCGGGGGGGGGCTGGATGGCGAAGCTGTCCGCGCTGCTCAGCGCACTGGTCAGCTCGCCGCGACGCTCGTCCAGTTCGGCCTTTGCCCGTTCGAGTGTCTGGCTCTTGGCAGGCTTGCCGTGCCAGCCGTTGCCCTGCATCGAAGGGGCGCCCCAGCCCTTGACCGTCTTGGCGACGATGGCGACGGGCCTCGTGTCGGAGTTCAGGTCGTTGTCGTCGGCCACGCCGTGGGCACGCTCGAAGGCGTTGCGAATCTGGGCCGGATCGTGGCCGTCGATGGTGATGACCTCGAGCCCATACGCCTCGAGCTTCTTGGCCAGCCGCTCGGGGCCCTGCTGATCGCTGACACGGCCGGCCTGGCCGTACCCGTTGCAGTTGAAGATGGGCACGACCTTGCGGAGCTTGCGTTCGGCCACGTAGTCGAGGGCCTCGGCGATCTGGCCCTCGCGGCTCTCGCCGTCGCCGATGATGCAGTAGACCACGCGGTCGCGGCCGTCGAGGCGGTCGGCCTCGGCCAGGCCGCACGCGACGCTCAGGCCCTGGCCCAATGAGCCGGTGGCCGCGTCGAAGAAGGGGAAGCCTTCCATCGGGTTGGGGTGGCCGTCGAGCTCGCTGCCCTGCTGGCGCAGGGTGCTGGCATCCTCGAGGGTCAGCGGGCGGCGATTCTCGGGATCGCGGCCGACCATGACCCCCAGCTTGCAGGCGGCGGCGTAGACGACCGGGACGGCGTGGCCGGCCGAGAGCACCAGGCGATCGCTGGTGGGGTAATCGGGATACTCGGGGCTCCACCGCATGGTGTGGAACAGCAGCACCGTGGTGATGTGCGAGAGGCTCATGGCCGTGGTCGGGTGCCCGCTGCCAGCGGCCTCGGTCATCTCGAGGGACATCTTGCAGAGGTCGATCGCCTGGGCGTGGACGGCGGCTTCGAAGGACATGGCGCTTCCTTTCTGTCCCGGTCACGCCCCCAAGGCCGGCGGCGGTCGCCGCGACCGTGGGACGAGCCGGGCCCGACGGGAAGCCGTCATGGCCGCTGCTGTCTCCCTGAGGAGCGCCGGACCGCCCTGGGGGCGGGTGCCGAGGGTCTCTTGTCGTGCTGCGATACCCACCAGCCCGGCACGAGGGGCCGGCGGCGCACGCCGCACGGCAGAGTATCTGCCGGTGGATCGAGAATGGCAACCCCAAGACCCCGCGAAGTGGGCGTTAGAACAGCCCGTTTCCGAAGTCTGGCCCCGCCTGGGTGGGTTCCTGCGGATCTGTTGATTCGCGGGCGCCTGGGGCGGTGCCATCGGGGTTGATGAGGTCGGCGAACGATTCCATGGCCGCTCGGCGGGATGCCCGGATGGTGTCCCCGTCGGTGTACCAGCGGATGTGGTCGGCCATGAGTTCGCCGGCGGGGCGGTTTCCGAGGATGCCGACGTCCAGCGTCAGGTCGGTCATGGTCGGGGTCAGGCGGACCATCGTGAGCATGGCCAGATCGCCTCGCTCGCTTCGGACCTGATACACACGCCGACGCACGATGCCATCGCGCCGCAACTCGCTGGTCAGTTCAACGCTCAAGTCCAGCCCGATCAGGGCCCGCTCGGCGGCCAAGGTGACCCGCTCGAAGCCCGCGTCCTCAACGAACTCCAGTCTCGAGCCCGTCCACGCGGCATAGCCGAAGTTCGCAACTGACGCGATGGGCGCAAACCCAAGCGCGGCACATCCCACACAGGCAAATATCGCAGTGCACAACAGCGTGCCCCACGCCAGACTTTGAGAGCGTCGGTACATCCAAGGACCCTATGCACAGGCGGCACAGGTGCCATACAGCACGATCTCGTGCCGGGAAACCCGGAATCCATCGGGAGCGAGCCCCGCCGGGTTGCTCACGCAGCCCTGCACCTCGTAGACCCGGCCGCAGTCGTCGCACTTGAAGAAGTGGTGGTGGCTGGTGCGGTCGGCCGGCTCGTAGCGGGCCGGCTCGCCGGGCAGATCGACCGCCTTCAGCTCCTGATCTTCCAGCATGAGCTTGATGGTCCGGTAGATCGTGGCCAGCCCGATGCCCGGTACGTCGGCCTGCGCCCGGTCGAGGACCTCCTGGGGCCCCAGGGGACCATCAGCGTCAAGGAAGACCGATCGGATGGCGCGACGCTGGCGGGTATCTCTGGTCATAGCGGTATTCTAAGCGGGTTCTGGGCGTCCCAGGACGACCCTGCGGGAGCCCGGATCAGGGAGCACCAATCCGGGTCAGGCGGGCCGTTTGCCGCCGCCGGAATCGGACCTAACCGAGTTCTGGCAGGTTTCTGAAAGGGTTCTGGGCATGGGCCATCCCGCACTACCGGGGGCCGCGTGCTCCCCCCATCGCCAATGAAAGCCCCGGCGGAGGGCAATACACTGCGTGCGATGCCCGATTCGAACGACCAGCGCCCCGATCTCGACCGCCTCTACCTGGATAACGCCGCCACCAGCTTTCCCAAGGCCCCAGGCGTGTACGAGGCGATGGCCCGTTATGGCACCGAGATCGGCGCGTCGCCCGGGCGGGGGGGATACCACGAGGCCCGGCAGGGCGCGGGTGTGCTGGGCGAGTGCCGCCGGCTCATCGCCCGGCTGGTCAACACCCCCGATCCCGATCGGGTGATCTTCACGCTCAACACCAGCGACGCGTTGAACATGGCCATCAAGGGCTTGGTCTTCCACAGGCTGCGGACCGACCCGGACGCCCGCATCCACGTGGTTACCACCGCGATGGACCACAACTCGGTGCTGCGGCCGCTCAACGCGCTGCGTGCGATGCTGCCGGGCCTGTTCCGCTGGACGCGTGTGCCGGTGGATGCCGAGGGCATCGCCGACCCGGGCGACATCGCGGCGGCCATGACCGACCAGACGGTGCTGGTCGCCGTCGTGCACGCCAGCAACGCGACGGGTGCGATCCAGCCCATCGGCCAGATTGGCGCCGCCTGCCGGAGGCGGGGCGTGCCGTTTCTGGTCGACGCCGCCCAATCGGTTGGACACCTGCCGGTGGATGTGCGAGCGAACGCCATCGACCTGCTGGCCTTTCCCGGCCACAAGGGTCTGCTCGGGCCGCTGGGCACCGGCGGGCTTTGCATCGCCCCGGGCATGGAAGAGCAGCTCGACACCCTGCGTGAGGGTGGCACGGGATCGCGCAGCGAGTGGGACACCCAGCCGACCGAGTTGCCCGACAAGTACGAGCCCGGCTCGCACAACACCGTGGGCATCGCTGGCCTGGATGTGGGCGTGCGCTACGTGCTCGATCGGGGGATCGACCAAATCCGCCAGCACGAGGTGTCGCTCAGCGAGCGGTTCGTCGCCGGGCTGGATGAGATCCCCGGTGTGCGTCTGGTCGGCCCGAGAGATCCCCAGCAGCGGGTGGCCGTGTTCAGCCTGGTGTTCGATGGCATCGACCCCAGCGAGGCGGCGGGCGTGCTGGAACGGGACCATGGCCTGCTGGTGCGGGCCGGGCTGCACTGTGCCCCGGGAGCCCACGAATCAATGGACACGACCAAGCTGGGCGGGACAGTGCGCGTGAGCTTCGGGCCCTTTACCACACCGGCCGAGGTGGAACGCACCCTGGCGGGGATCGCACAGATCGCGCCCGTCACAGCCTGAAGCGAGCTCAGAAGCGCTTGACCGGCCTCCGACGCAGCAGCCACACCGAGGCAAGCCACCGCAGGCTCCAGCCCATTCGGTGGAGCTTGAGTTGCACGTCCAGGCGGCGTAGCGAGGCGTCCTCGGGCTCGATGGACAGGCCCTGCTTGATCCAGTAGCGGGCACGCGACCACTGGCCCTCTCGCAGCAGGGCGAGGGCGATGTTGTGCATCGCCAGTACGAAACGCGGATCGAGCCGGACTGCCTCGCGCGTGGCGTCGATGCCCGAGGTTCGGTCTCCGGCGTGGAAGTGGGCAAGGCCCAGCCAGTGCCAGAGCTGGGCGTCGTGGGGCCGCATGCGAACCGCACGGCTGAGTACGCGGATGGCTTCGGCCTGGGCCCCGGCGTCGATCAGGAGTTCGCCCAGTTCGGCCAGGGCGGCGCCGTCGGCAGTGCGCTCGTCATCGCCCTCACGCTCGGTCATGCGCCGCAACCGCTCGACCTCGGCCTCGAGCAGTTCGATCGTGCGCTGGCGGTCCTCGGCCTTGGGCGAGGCGAGCAGCAGGCGGGCGAGGCGGCGAGTCACACGGCCGTTGTCGGGCTCCAGGCGACGGGCGACGTCCAGGTGCACCACCGCCTTGGAGGGCTCGCCCCGCTTCTCGTGCAGGAAGCCCAGCTCGGCGTGGGCCTCGGCATGATCGGGCTCCAGTTCGAGCACGCGGCCGAACTTCTCGCGTGCCTCGTCCAGCCGACGCATCTCCGTCAGCAGCCGGCCAAGGTTCATCAGCACGCCCACATCGCCGGGATCCTCGCGCAGCTCGATCAGGAAGAGCTGGCGGGCGCGCTCGTGGCGGCCGGTCTGCCAGTAGGCCTCGGCCAGCTTCGCCTGCACGCCCGGAAGATCGGCATCGAGGCGTGCGGCCTCGCGCAGGCACCACACGGCCCGATCGTGCAGACCGCGGGCCAGCAGGCTGGCGGCGATGGCCGAGTATGCCTCGGCGCAGTCTGGCTTGCGCTGCTGGAGCATGTAGAAGGCCAGCTCGGCCTCGTCGTGCTCGCCCAGATCGGCGTGGGCCTCGATGCGGGCGATGGCGGGGTAGGTCTCGCCCGGCTCTGCGGCCTCGGCCTTGTCGAACCACCCCAGGGCCTGGCGGACCTTGCCGGCCCGCACCAGGTTCACACCCGCGGCCATGGCGGCGTTGAAGTCGCCCGAGCGGAGCTGGTAGCTCTCGCCGAAGGCAGAGGCGGCCTCTTCATAGCGGCCGTCGGCCTCGAGGGCAACACCGAGGTTGAACAGCCAGTCGGGCTGGTATGGATTCAGGGCGATGGCCTCGCGGAGCGCGGCAGCAGCCTCGGCCCATCGGCCGGCTTCGTAAAGATCGTGGGCCCGCTCAACATGGGCCTCGGCATCGATCCAGTCGCTCATTCGCCCTGGCGTCCTCCGCGGGCGAAAGCCATCCCGCCCGCGACCCATTGTATCGTCGGCCCCGACCCGGTCTCTTCGCAAAGCGCCCTGACTTCACATCCAAGCGAGAGTTCTCGGTCGGACCGGGCAAGACCGACAGTTACCGACAGGTCTTCGGCCATAATCCACCCAACGTGTCGGCATCACCTTCGGTTCGGTGTTTGCGTTGCCTCTATGCACAAGGCCGCGCCGCACGCTGGTGAAGCGGCGACGCGGCCAGAAGAATCCTAACAGATTTCGATCAAACTATCGGCGGGGGCGGAACTCGTCCTGTTCGACCTCGTAGGCCAGATAGGCATCCTGGAGGTTGCTGGGCATGGTGAACATGCGCATGTCCTCGGGCAGGCTTTCGCCAGTGGTCAACATCTCCTTGGTCGCGTCGATGACCACGCTCTCCTGACCGATGCTGACAATGGTCCAGGGCACAACCTTCAACTCGTCGGCGATGCCCAGGAAGTTCTCGTCGGGATCGAGCACAAGGAAGGCGACCTTGCCCGACTGGAGTTCGATGATCGAGTTCTCGATCTGTCCCCAGTCGCTCTGGCGGGTCTTGGCGTCGCGGCTGTTCACCTCCGACAGCAGGACGAGCGCACCCGAACGGCGGGCGTCGCTGGAGGCGCCAGTGCGGCGGTCGCTGCGCCAGGCCGGCTCGCCTTGGTCGTTGTTGAAGCGATACTCCTGGCCGTTGATCTCCGCGCGATCGACCAGCATGTGGGAGTCGTCGCCCTTCCGGACTGTGCCCTGGAAGGTGTCACCTCGGATAGGGGCCTGGTCGCTACCGAAGACGTGCCAGGCCGGGCCGAGCACAACCTTCTTCTCGCCGCCATCGCGGGTCTGCACGGTTGCCACGGCCCACTCGCGGCCTTCGTCGCCCATGTCCTTGCGATCCAGAGCGGTGATGCGGCCGCTGATCTCCGTCTTCTCGCCCTGCTGCGAACGCTTCGAGGGTTGGCCGTTGCGACGGTCGCGGTCGGTCTTGTCGCCCCACGACTGCTCACGAGCCATGCGAGCCGAGTCGAGGGTGTTCAAACTGTCCTTCCAGCCATCGCCAAGCCTGGTCCAGCCTTGGGGCAGGGGGCGATCCGCGTCGCCATCGATCGCATCGGCGGCAACGTTCAACGCCACGCTCTTCTCGGCGGGATTGATGACAAGGGCCTCGAAGGGCAGTGCGACGTGGGAGCCGCCCATGCCCAGGAAGCCACCCTCGCGGATCACCACGTGCTCGATGCGGCCGGTGCCGCGGTTCACGATGATGTCCTCAATGGTGCCCATGTCGTCGTTGACATCGTTGCGGAGATCTGCGCCCAAGAGGTCGCTCGACCGCATGAAGGACAGGTTGCGGACCAGCTGCTCCTGGGTGCTATACCGCGAATCGCGCTGGCGGTCCTGCTCACGATCCTCTTGTTGTTGGTTGCCAGGCCGGTTGCCGTCCTGGGCCAGTACGGCCGAACCTGCGAAGGCGGTGCCAGCGGCGATGATCAGGCTGAGGGTCGTCCTGCGAGTGTTGGTGTGCTGAAACATGGTGTGGCTCTCCTTGGCGTCGCCGGGTGCCGAGCCCCACACAGGCCCGTCGCATCCGACGGCATACACAAGGAGTTTCCATGGCAGCACTGAACCGACCGTGACGATCCGGTGAATCCCCACTCATTCTGTTGAGTTACCACATCCACGCGTCGTAAACGCGTCGCAGCAGGCCCTAGAGCGGGCTGCGCATCAGTAATGACCCCACCGGGATTCGAACCCGGGTCGCCGCCGTGAAAGGGCGGTGTCCTAAACCACTAGACGATGGGGCCGCCGTGGACAGGGCGAGGATAGGTCACTTCTCATGGCCGGCCAAGCGATCGGGGCCATCAAACAGCGCCCGATTGCCTCAGGAAAACAGATCCACCGAATCGGGCACGCGGGCGGGGTCTCTGCTGGCCACGATAAACTGCAAGTCGTAGTGGCGGGCAAGCGAGTCCAGCAACAAATCGGTCACCGGGACATACTGCGATGGATCGACCTCGCGCCGGACCCGTCCGCGCACGGTGTAGCCACGATCGAGCAGTTGCCGCCCCACCGCCCTGCCGGGCTCGATGCCGTGAAGTTCGATCAGCAGGAGCGTGTCGTCGCGTTCCAGATATCGCTCGGCACCGCGAAGCACGAGGGCCTCGGCCCCTTCTACATCGATCTTCAGCAGGGTCGGCTCGGGAAGTTCGCCCTGTTCGATCATGCTATCGAGGGTGCGCACCTCGACCTCCTCGGTTCTTGGCGGCAGCCCGACATTGGCGCGGCCCTCGGATGGCCTGCCATGGGTGACCACGTCCAGCACCGCCGTCGCACTCTGCACATCATCGATCTGCAACTGCATTTGGGTATTCTGATCGCCCAGAGCTATGGGCACGACGGTGACGCGGTCGGAGATGCCGCCGAGCCGAATATTCTCGCGGAGCAGCGAGAGATTCTCTTGCATCGGCTCGAACGCGCACACGTGCGCGGCCCCGAACGCTTGCACCTCGAAGCGTGAGTACATCCCGATGTTTGCCCCGATGTCCCACACCACGTCCGATGGCCGGACGCACTGCCGCAGCACACCGAGGGGGAACTTCTCGTGATCGATGGGATCGCGCAGCCAGTACCCCCGGTGGCGACGATTGCGTATCGCCAGAGGGCCAATGGGCTTGACCTCGATCTGCCGCTGGTGGTCGGGAATGCAACGCAAGGCCAGCAGCCCCAGTCGCGGGTGCGTCCGAAGCTGTTTCGCCGCCGGATTGAGAAGTCTCCCGCCCAAGCCCATCTGTCCCCCCTTCAAACCGTTGTACAAGACGGCTCCACCATCTGTAACACCTCTAGGTTGTTCGGGCACCACGCCAGGAGGTTGCGGCGGGATAGGGTCGCACCAGCGACCAACAATCCACGATGAGTCCCCCAGACAAAACCGGAACCATCGGAGCCGTAGAGGTAAACTTTGACAGCCTCGTCGGCCTCACGCACAACTACGCTGGGCTTGCCCACGGCAATCTGTTGAGCAGCGAGAACGCGGGGCAGGTTGCTCACCCACGCCAGGCTGCCCTCCAGGGGCTGCAGAAGATGCGCATGCTCCGCTCGCTGGGGCTCACCCAGGGTGTTCTGCCGCCGCAAGTCAGGCCCGACTTGGACTTCCTCCGAGCACTGGGCCTCGACGGCGACGACCCGGCCGCCATCCTCGCCCGGGCGGATCGAGAGGCACCGCGACTGCTGGCCCTGGCCTCGAGTTCCAGCAGCATGTGGGCGGCCAATGCCGCCACGGTCTCGCCCGCGGCCGACAGCGGCGACGGCCGTGTGCACCTGACCACGGCCAACCTCGTGACGAATGCCCACCGGGTGATCGAGGCCGAGCAGACCACACGCACGCTCCGTGCCATCTTCGCGGACGAGAGCCGATTTGTCGTGCACCCCGCCCTGCCCTCCACACCCGAGTTTGCCGACGAGGGAGCGGCTAACCACACCCGGCTGGCCTCCGCGCACGGCCAGCCCGGCGTGGCGTTGTTTGTCTATGGGCGATCGGGCCCGGCCGGAGCCCCCCGGCGATTTCCTGCCCGGCAGACACTCGAGGCCTGCCAGGCGATCGCTCGCATGCACGGCCTGAACGACCAGCGGGTGATCTACGCCCGTCAGCATCCCGACGCCATCGACGCGGGTGTCTTTCACAACGACGTGATCGCGGTGGGCAATGGACCGGTACTTCTGGCCCATGAGCAGGCGTTCGCCGATCGGGACACGACCATCGGCGAGCTTCGCGGGGCGTGCGAGCGTCTGGGGTTCGAGTTGATCCACGTCGAGGTTCCCGCTGACGCGGTCCCGCTAGAACTGGCGGTGAAGCGGTACCTGTTCAACAGCCAACTGGTCACACTTCCTGAAGGATCAATGGCACTGATCGCACCCACCGACTGCAAGGAAGAGCCGGCCATTGTCCACACGATCGACGGCATCGTGGCCGACCCGACCAATCCAATCGGAGCTGCCCAATTCGTTGATGTCCGCCAGAGCATGCAGAACGGGGGCGGGCCGGCCTGCCTGCGGCTGCGAGTGGTGCTCGCCCCAGCCGACTTGCAAGCCGTGAAACAGGGGGTTGTCCTGACCGATGAACTCGGCCAGAAGCTCGAGGGCTGGATAGGCCGTCACTATCGCGAGACGCTCGCGCCGGGCGATCTGGCCGACCCGAAGCTGCTAGAAGAGTCTCGCTGGGCGTTGGACGAGCTGACAGGCATCCTGGGGCTGGGCTCGATCTACCCGTTTCAGAAGGCAGCCGTCACGGTCTGGTAAGGGTTATCCAGATTTTTGAAGTTTTTCTGCGCGTGTCGTGTGACCGACACCGGCAACTTCCGCTCATTGTGTGGAAGGAGAGGTTGCCGTGTGCTGACCCATCGTCTACCCCCGATGGATGCGCTCGGCTGCTATGCCTTGGCCGTGGCTCCGGGCGCGAGGCGGCCACATCTCGAATCTGAGGGAGAGCGGGACGGCCGGCCGGTGCTACGCATCGGTCGGTCGCTCCCGTGCGTCCCGATTTAATACTCGACGATGAAGTAGAAGCGGTCGGCCGCGAACTGCTGGAACCCGCCGGTTGCCAGATCTCCATCGTCGAAGAGCGCGTCGACCTGGGTCATATACGCGGCATCTTTACGGGTGGAGGCCTCCTGGAAGTGCACGCCAATGGCGAGGGTAACGTCGTAGTCGGCCCCGGCCTCACTGTCCCAATCGCCATCAATCGGGGTTCCATTCTCCCACGATGCGGGGTCGATGTAGTCCTCGAAGCCGTCGGGGATCGTGCCGGACCCGCCGTCGCCGATCCAGGTACCGGTCTGCGAGCGGTGGATCACGGCGGCATCGGTGAAGAGCTGGATCTCGCGCACGAACGCTGTCTGGCGGGTGTTGCCCATGGCATTGGCGGCCTGGGGCATCACGATTGCTGCCAGAACGCCCAGGATCACAACAACGATGAGGATCTCCACCAAGGTGAAGCCGCGGCCCCATTTCCGCCTGTAATCGGTGTGCATGCGAGCGTCTCCTTTGTCGAGAACATCGATTCGATGGGCGCGTGCTTCCAGTCATGCGAACGCCGGGGCGACGCTCAACGTGATGGCGGCGACGCCTGGTTGGTCTGGTGGGCAGTTATCGGGTTTTCTTTGTTCCGATCACTCTGGTAAAAGTCAGCTTGGCGATGAGCGACTGTTCTGTTATACTGCTGGCCAAGGGGGCTCCATGCCACATCACCGAGATCGCGCTTTCACGCTCATCGAACTGCTTGTGGTAATCGCGATTATTGCGATTCTTATTGGCATCCTTTTGCCCAGCCTCGCGGCGGCGCGGGACGTGGCCCATACGACCATCTGCGCCCAGAATCTGCGGCAGATGGGCGTGGCGATGACCGTGTACGCGACGGACTATGACGACCAGATATGGCCCGCCGACGACTGGGCGTTCGCCCGTGACCGAGCGGGGGCCATCGATCGATCGAAGCCGGGGGTGATCTTTGACTATGTCGAGGATGCCCATGAGATCTGCGGATGCCCCAAGAACAAGCGTCGCTCGGGAGACGGGCGGAGCGCGGGCACGCTTTACGGCGCTTACACCGACTTAAACTTCGACTACACGATGTTTGACGAGACCCAGGGCTATCGCCTCGGTCAAGAGGTTCAGGTCGCCCGGCTGAAGGATCCGGCCGGATCGAAGCCCACTCGCATCCGCTCGATGCTGGGTGAGACGGCCCTCATGGCGATGCGCTCGGTGCCGATCTATATCGAAGAGAGCGTCTGGTTCTACAACCAGCAGTTCACCGAGGGCTTCTGGGGCAACCAGGACCAGATCACCGATCGCCACGATAAGGGCGGGCACATTCTCTACGCCGACGGCGTGGTGGAGATCGCCAAGTTCGAGAAGGGTCCCCGCGGCGAGAAGATCCAGGAGGCCGACGACTTCACCGCCAACTGCATCTACGCCCGCGTAAACAACGGCAATGCCGACTGGTGGAAGATCACCGACCGCGGGCAGAAGTACGGATGGATCAACTCGCCCGGTGATTGACCGACCGCGGTATCATGCCGCATGTGCACTACCAACAAGACACGCGTGCGGATACTGGCGGCTCTGGCAGGGACCACCCTGGCGTGCCTGCCAGCCTCCGGTCAGCTCCGTTTCGTTGATGCCACGGCACGGCTGGGGCTCGAGAACGCTGATGGACCCATCAACGCAAGCCTCGTGTGCGCAACAGACCTGAACGGCGACGGTTTCGATGATCTGGTGGTCGGACGCACACGCGTGTTCCTGAACACCTCGGGTGAGAATGGCGGGCGAGCCTTCACTGAGATCGGCTCGACCGGCCTGCCCGAACCCCGCGGCGGTGACGTGCTGGTGTTCGCGGACCTGGATAACGACGGG
Organism: Phycisphaerales bacterium JB060; assembly: GCA_044440025.1. GTDB lineage: Bacteria > Planctomycetota > Phycisphaerae > Phycisphaerales > UBA1924 > JAHCJI01. Next base: position 21,371 of record JBITAF010000083.1, read on the forward strand.
CACGCCGACGCGATCATCGCCCGGTCTCTGGACGTGAACAGGGATTCGTACGAGCCGCCGGCCGAGGGCACGCCCCAGAGCCTGGCCTGGCTACGCGGGAACGGCGATGGGACGTTCGGCTCGCCCCTGGGCTCGTTCACGGAGATCGAGGCCGCCACCGCGGGGACCACCGCGTCGGCCGCGATCGGCGATGTGGACGTCGATGGCCGGCTCGATATCGTGCTGGGCCAGTGGTACACGCGGTATGGGGCGGGCTACGAGGGGTACGCGAACGACGTTCTCCTGCAACAGGAGAACGGATCGTTTGTACGCATGGATCTGCCCATCGACGCGGTCGCGTTCGATACCGACTCGGACGGGGGCGGGCGGCCGACGTATGGCGTGCTGGTTGCGCATGTGCTTGGGGACGGTGCGCCGGGAAACTGGCCGCAGATCCTGGAGCTCAACTACGGCCGTCGCTGGAACCGCCTGTGGTTGCGTGGTGAGGATGGTGCGTGGGTGGACGTGGCACCGCAGACCAAGCTCGACGGCGACGCCATCCGCCACGGGCGGCATCCGGATTGGTTGAAGGAACGCGCCAAGACGGACCCTCGCTTCGATCGCGCGGATGAGCCACCATTTCGCGCCAACGGCAACACGTTCGACGCGGCTATCGGTGATGTGAACGGCGATGGCGCCTTCGACGTGCTGCTGGCCGAGATCACCCACGGGTGGGCGGGCGAGAGCAGCGACCCATCGCGCGTGCTTGTTCGGCGCGATGGTGTGGCCGGACCATTCTTCGACAAGATCGAACGGCTCTCGCTGGATCGCTCCCCCACCGATCCGACCATCCAAAGCTGGAACCAGGGCGACATCTACGGCGAGTTGGCCGACTTCGATCTGGACGGTCGAACGGATGTGCTGGTCTGCTCGAGCGACTACCCGGACAATCAGCGGCTTCGCATCTGGCGTCAGCAGGGGGACGGCTCGCTGGTCGATATCACCAGTTGGATGGGTATCGATCACATTGGCGCAGGGCAGCCGGCGCTGCTGGATTTTGACGGCGACGGGGATCTAGACATCGTCGTGGGTCAGGGATTCAACCGCTTGAACGCCGCCCATCGCGCGGGTCGGACGCCGCGGTTGCGGGTATTCGAGAACCGCGCCGCCGACACACTGGGCCGAACCGCCGTGGTGCTCCGTCTGGAAGGCAATCCGACCCTTGGCGTGAATCGTGACGCCATCGGTGCGATGGTGCGAGCGACGGCGAGCGTGGATGGCCGGGTGCTGACGCGCGTCGCCCAGGTGGTCGGGGCGGGGGGGCACCGAGGCAAGCAGGGCACGCTTGCGGTGATCATTCCGTGTGGGGAGCAGGGCGTGAGCCACCTCGAGGTCACCTGGCCGGACTCGGCGGGGACGACCACCGTCTACGAGGACCTGTCGCCCGGCGCGCACACGCTGACGCTTGATATTGCCCGGTAGGCCACCGCTCGCATCGCGTTCGGGACCACGCAAATAAAAACCGCCGAGCGGCCCAGAGGGCAACGCTCGGCGGGGCGGGATGGGCTCGTGGAGCAGCCGGCGCGTGTTACGAGCGGCTGAGGATGGAGTCCAACAGCGACTGCGAGTCCTGCTGGCCCAGGAAGAACTGGGTGTCATCCAGCGCGTCGAAGGTGGTGGAGAGCGGGCGGGCGAACGCGGGGATGATGTAATCGCCGCTGGGCAGGTTACCCGGGCTGTTGGCGGCGAAGACATCGACACTGGCGCCAGGCCCAACCGGGGCCGTCGTCCGCAGGCCCAGCAACTCGCCCACGCGGCGGCCGACGGCGGCAGAGAGGGCCTCGGTCAGATCCCGGACCTCGCCGGCGGAGGGGTTAAAGCCCAGAGCGGTGAGTTGGGGCACGAAGACCACTGCCTCGTCGTTGGGATCGGCGTTGAAGGCGTCCGAGCCCTCGGAATATCCGAAGATCTGCTGGAAGCCCAGACCGAAGTCACCAACGCCGAAGTCGAACGGGTTGAAGTTGCCCTGCGGCTCGGCCGAGAAGGTGAAGTTCACCGGGTCGCTCGAGTCGGTGACGAACACCGTCGAGAAGTTCTCGCCCTGGAAGTCGCTGGCGTTGCCCGAGAAGGTCACGTCGTAGCCGGCACCCTGGAAGATGCTGTTGAGGTTCTCGACGAGCTGACGCTCGACGAAGGTATCCACCGGCAGGCCATCGATCGTTCCGCTGAAGCCCAGTGCGCTGCTGGAGAAGGGCAGCAGGTCGGTCATCTGCTGGCCCACCTCGAGCCAGTCGATGCTACCGCCGTTGAACTCGAGCAGGACGTTCTGGCTCTCGGTCTGGATCTGGCTGACGACCGAATCGTCGGCGGTTCCTCGGATGCCGTCGTCCCCCAGGTCGAGGGTGTAACGGAAGCGTCCCTGAATGATGCGCTGGGGATCATCGAAGGTGCCGAAGGTGCCGTCAGGGCCGGCGAACGCCGCGACACCCGGGCCACGACGCGTGTGCTGGATCTCGACGACGTAGTCAGCGTTGAAGACGCCCTGGATGTAAAAGGCGTACGTGCCGGTGGTGGGCGTCTGAGCGACGATGAAGAAGTCGCCGTTCTCGTCGGTGCCGTACCGCAGCAGGTCGTCCTGGGCCAGGATTTGAGCGCCTGAGCCCGAGACGGTGCCGAACTCAGACGGCGAGAACACGAGCTCGCCATCGCTCACGCCATTGGAGTTGGAGGTGTTGAACAGGCCAAACTGCACGGCGCCGGAGAAGTCCTGGATGATCGTGTCGAGGGTACCGGTGCTCTGGCGACCGCCAAGGTCGGCACCTGTCTCCGAGAGCTTCACGGTCAGGCGCAGCTCGTCGCCGGCACGGATGTTCTGACGGTTGTTGAGGTGGAAGATGTCCACATCGGGGGCGATCTCGCCCGGGACACCGCGGCCGCCTTCCTTCCCGATGGCCGACATGACCTCGACAATGCTCACGCCGCTCGGCAGCCGCGTGGAAACAACACCGTTGTCGTCGGTGCCGGTAATAACGCCGGTGTCGGCGTTGCGGGTGAAGGTGTACGCGCCGATGGTGACCGAGGCTCGGTCGTCTTCGGTGCCCACTTCTCCATCAGGGCCGGCGAAGGACGAGGCGAAGGGGGCCTCGATGAGATTCTGGCCGTTGCCCGAGTTGGTGCTCGCGCTGAAACCGGAGTCACCGTCGTCGAAGACCTCCACGGTGAACGAGTAGTTCCCCACCAAGCCCGCCGCCGGCGGGATGTTGGGAACGTTGTCCAGATCGAAGATCGTGCTGGGGTCGGCGTTGGACACGACCAGCGTGTAGGTGCCCGTCTGGGTGACCAGGTAGGTCTGTCCGAAGGTGGTGACACCCTCGAGGATCTGGGCGTTGTCGGCCGGCAGTTCCGTTGTCGCCTGGCTGACGCCCAACTGGGGCTGCCCGCTGGGATCGAGGAGCGTGATATCGGCGTTGAACGCCGAGCCGGTGTTCGGGCCGAGCCGGAAGATCTGTCCGGCCTGGAGCGTGATGCGATACACATCGGTGTCGCTTGCCAGCGAGAACGCCTGCGCGTCGGCATCGGGATGATCGCCGAGGAAGCCCCGGATGGTGAACGGGGTGTTGGTATCGGGCAGAGCGTCGGGCTGGAAGGTGTCGTCGAGCGCCGAATCGAGGTTGCCCGGGCCATAGAAGTCCACGCGGCCCGGATCGAGGAACCCGCGATCGACGATCACGGTGTTGGGCGAGATCTTGTCGCCCACGTCGCCCACGAAGGCCTTCTCGGAGAAGAAGCGATCGTCGTCGGCGAACCCGTCGCCGTCGGCGTCCAGGCGTGCGGCCACGTTCTGCGCCCGCACCACGTTGGGATCGAGCTCGAAGCTGTAGAGCCCCGGGCCGGCCACGCCCGGAAGCTGGGGCAGGTCGCGGCGAGTGACGGTATCGAAGAAGGTAATAACCGCCGCGTCTTCGCTGGCGTCGTACTCGAACAGGTAGTCCTCGCCCTCGTCCAGGCGGATCTTCACCAGGCCGCCGTCGCGGATCTCGCTGATGATGAGCCCGTTGCGGAGGCTCTGGGCGTTCATCTCTTGGTTGAAGTAGACGCGTGCAACGTAGATGCCGCCGTCGAAGGTGACCTCGATGTCCCGAACCTGCACGACCTGGGGCAGGGTCTCGAGCGTTTCAACACGGAAGTTGCGCTGCTCGGTCGTGGCCTGGCCGTTGACCGTGACGGCGCCGATCTCGCCGGTGGCGAAGACACCGAAGGTCTCAGAGCCGCGGTTGGATCCAACCTGGGTGCCGCCGATGGTCACCGAGCCGATGTTCGAGCGACCACCCGAAACCACGTCTTCGGTCGTCCCCAGGAAGCCGTCGGCCCCGCGGAGCACGCCCGCGGCGACCGAACTCTGGAGGAAGTTGCCGCCAACGGTCACGGTGCCGATGTTACCGCCATTGGTGGAATCTGCGTTCACACCCTGACCGCCGAAGGCCGCGTCGCGGCCGATGTCCGCTCCAGCGATGATGGTGCTGGAGAAGACGTCGGCGGTGATATCGACACTGCCGATGTTGTTGGCAGCCGAGATGGTCGTGCCGGACATGTCGAAGGCGGTGACGCTCTGGATGTTGTTGCCCGAGCGGATGGAGCTGTTGTTGATCGAGCCATCGACGAACAGAGCCCCGCGGATGCCATTGTCCACGCTGATATTGGCCCGCATCGACCCCTGGACGGTGATGCCCTCGGTGCCGAAGATGCGAAGCGTGGGGGTGACGAACTCGCCGGGCAACTGGGGGGTCGCGCCGCCCAGATCACCGTTGACAGTCATCTGCCGGAGCAGCGTGGCGCTGATGGTGCCGCTGGTCAGCAGCGAGCCGGTCTCAAGCAGTTGGACGTCGTTGCCCACCAGGATGTCGCCCGAGCCCTGGAATCCACCAAGCACGATCTCCCGGGCGTAGCCGTCGACGACGATGTTCGAGTTGCCGAACATCACCGCCTGCACGTCGATGCGTCCCATCGAGGCATCGTCGTTGGACAGGATGCTGAAGTTTTCCAGTGCGCCGGTATCGCTGGTGACGGTGACGTTGCTGTTGATACCGGTGCTGATCAGCAGCAGGCGACCGCCGGCCGCATCCCACACGGCCGTGCCCGGCCCGTTGAAGCTGATGGTGCCCGAAGCGGCGCCTCGCGTGAAGTCGATCGACGAGCCCGAGGGGATGACCTCGCCCAGCGAGGAGAAGTCAAAGTCATCCTGGTTCTCGACGAAGGGCAGCATGAACAGACGCCCACCAACCACCGGGCTGGCCTGGCCACCGGTGGTGATCCCCGCCGAGCGGTTGGGCAGGCCGGTGTCGGTGTGCGCGCTCACGTTGGTCACCGTGCCGTTGACAGTGATGCCCTCGATCACCGAGACGCCCAGCGTGTGCAGGTCGTCACCGGTGTTGTAGACGCCGTCGGCGCCGGCCACGATGCCCGCGGCGACGGCCACATTGGTAGCATCGCCGGCGATGGTTACCTGACGCACGCGGCCGGCCTTGTTGACGTCGGCCGCCGCGTCGACGCCGCCCGCGCGGCCATCGGAGCCCAACTCGTAGATGCCCGCGCCCACCAGGAGGTTGGAAGCCGAGCCCGAGATGTTGATCATGCCCACCGAGTTGCCGGCGACAATCTGCGTACCAAAGCCCGTAGTGTTGGGATCGTTGCTGACGTTGCCCTCGCCCTGCACGTTGATCTGCCCGATCGCGTTGCGAGCGTGGAACACGGCCTCAAAGATCGAGCCGTTGGTCACCGTCACCACGCCGATATCGCGGCCCGCGGTGATGCTCGGGCCGTCGAAGCCCGAGGTGACGCCCACGCCGGGGGGCAGTTGATTGCGCAGCGCGTCGGCGTTGACGAATCCAGACAGGGCCGGGTTCACGCCGATGTCGCCGAACACGCCATCTTCAGAGGCGTTCACGGTGACGTTAAAGATGGTCCGGTCGGCGTGGATGTCGCCCAGCAAGTGGCCCGAGTTGATAACCACGCTGCCGATGTCGCCATTGAACGAGGCGACCGACCCACCAGGCAGCAGCGAGCCGTTGTTGATCGTCACGCTGCCGATGCCGCCGGAATAGCTCATGATGCTGCCGGCGTAGTCGCCGTTGGCGACGACCGAATCGATGCGGCCGTAAGCCTCGATCGATCCGGTGGGGATGCGGTTGTTATTTGGGAAGCCCGGCTGGGCCCCGATGACGACCGTCCCGGTGATGGCGTTGGCCACGCGGATGTCCGAGTAGAGCCCGCCGTTAGCGATGTCGATACCAGCCAGTTCGCCACGGATCAGCACGACGCCCGGGTTATCGATGTCGCCCAGATCTCGGCCGACGGTCAGGTTGCTGAGCGTGCCGCTGATGTCGGTGGTCATCAACATGTCGCGCGATGCGACAAGGTTGGTGACGTCGCCCCGCGCGGTGCGGGTCTCCAGCGACCCGCGAAGATCACCGGCGGTCGCCTCGACACGCGTGATTGGGCCGGTCGCCAGAATGCTGCCGTCGAAGAGGGTCTCGACGGTCAGGTTGTCAAGCCGGCCATCAGGACCGGTGACGCTGACGTTCGTCGCGGTGATCTCCTGGGCCATCAGGCTGATCAGCGGGCCCGAAACGTTGATCTCCGAGGCGCGGATGGCCTCGGTGACCGTCATCATGGTGAGCTGCCCGGTGTTGATGGCCGTGGCGCGGACGTTGGTTACCTGCATAGAGCGGATGGTGCCCGCCACCTGGATATCGGCTCGCTGGATCAGTCGGGCCTGGAAGCTCGACTCGATCTCGCCGCCAACCTGCAGAAGCGTGTCGGCAAACACCCCGCCGGTGATTTCCTCGCCGCCGCCGGTTTGGCCGATCGTCGCCTGCTCCAGATTGGCGCCGACGATGATGAACGAGCGGAACAACTCGCGGGGGGTGCCACCGCCCGTGCTGTTGAGCACGTTGCGAACCGTCAAGTTCTCAAGATCAACCGTGAAGAACATCTGAACGGCGTCCAAGTTCCCGCCGATGTTGATTCGCTCGCTGCGGTCGGCGGCGATCTGCGTGCGGAAGAACGAGGTGTTGGTACCCGCGGAGATCGTGTTAATGTTGCCGTTTCGGACAAAGTCGTCGCCGTAGTTGACACTGATCCAGAACTCATCCAGGTTGGTCGCGCCGATGAAGGCGTCGGTCACCGTGGTGTTGGTCAGGTTCAGGTTATCGATGCCGTTCTGCGGATCCCCGCCGGTGCCCTCCGTGATGTTGCCGGCCACGATGCTGCTGGAGATGATGGCGTTGCTGGCTGTGAGTTGCTCGATGTCGTCGACGGCGAAGATGCCCGTCGTAGACAACGAGTTCTGCACCCGCTGGGCCAGGCCGTCGCCCACGTCGATGTCCTCGATGGTGCCGGCGAAGATGGTGCCGAAGATGTTCCCGTTGCCGCCCGTGGCGCCACCAACCGAGGTGTTGACCCTGAGGTCCTCAATCACAGCATCGGGCGAGAGGATAACGTCACCCACGGCGCCACCGACGCTGATCTCCGTGACATCGCCACCGCGGACGAACAGGCCGTCGAGGTAGGCGTCAAACGGCGAGCCGATGTCCGACAGGTACGCGTTGTTGTCGGCAAAATCATTGTCCTGCACGGGGCGGTAGACCGCGCCGTTCCAGTCGTCATCGAGTACGCCCGCGGGCACGTCGAAGCCATCGCGGCCGATGCCCTGCACGGCCCCGTCGCCGATGCCCACGAACGGGGAGATCCGTCGCGGGCCAGCGTCGGGCAACTGCGTCCGACCAAGATCGCCGGCGATCCGGACCTCGTTGATGCCCGCGACGTCGATAGCCACGATGTCGCCGCCGGGCGTCAGGTTGCTGATCTCATCGAACGCCGCGCCGCCGCTCTGGATGATCTGCCAGACGTCCAGTTGGACACTGCCGGCGATCTCGATGCTCGACTGCGCAGTGGCTCCGGTGATGTCGATGCGACCGATGCTGATCACGTCGCCCGCCGAGCCCTGGAGGGTCTGGATGTCCAGCGTGCGGCCGCCCGTCAGGTCGGCCTCGATCCGGCCCAGGGCCACGCCCTGCGAGCGGTCAACACCGATAAAACGCAGCGCGCCGACCACGGTGCCCTGTGCCCCAACGCCGTTGACCCCGATGGTGAAGCGGCCACCCGCGTCGTCGACCAGTTCGACCGACTCGCCGATCACCAGATCGATCTGTGAATCAACGCCCAGGATGTTGGTGATATTGGGCGTGTCGAAGAAACGCAGATCGCTGCCCGCGCCCAGGTTGAAGTTGATGCCCTGGCCGCTGGGACGTGTCAGCGCGTCGATACCCTCGAACGGTCCGAGCGCCGCGTCGGCATCCTGAGCAACCACGAACCCGCCAACCGTCGAGCCGGGCGAGGTGATCACGTTGATCGCGTCGCTGGCCATGTGCGAGCCAAAGCGGATGAACCCGATATCGCCGTTGCCACCGGACGTCCCCGAGCGGAAGGTAATGCTGCCAATATCACTCGACTCGGGCAGCGCGTCGGTGTCCTGGTTGAACCCGCCGGTGCCCGAGACATCCACGTAGCCAATCGTGCCACCGACATTGAAGGTGATCGGCGCGCGGGCGAACAGGTCGCCCTCGGCAGGCCCGTTGCCGATGATCGGCGACTGACCGGTCACCACGTACCCCAGATCCCCGCCAACCTGGAACACCAGCGGTGAGTTCTGGGTCTCGATGTCCGAACCGGCATAGATCTCGTACAGACTACCGGCGATGGTGAAGCTGCCACCCGACAGGTCGGCACGACGATCGGCCGGTTCGGGGAACTGCGAGCCATCGTCGGTAAAGTTGATGCCGCCATCGGCCGAGGTCTCGCCGCCGCCACCACCAACCAACTGCGTGCCCGCGCGAATCGAACCGGTCGAGCCGGACAGCACGTTGAGCGACACGGTGGTGCTGCTCGGATCGGCCCCCTCGGCCACACCGCCGGCGGGGAAGCCCATGCCCGACGCGGTTCGATAAGCGCCCAGCGTCACCGGAGCCATGCCGCTCACGTTCATCGCGTAGAACACGCCATTGGTGGGCGAGCCATCGGCCGTCGCGGCAACGACAAGGTAGTAGACGCCCGCATACTCGGGCTCATACTCGAAGAAGTATCGCCCGGTGTTGGTGAACTGCTCGCCCGCGTCGGCGGCGGCGACCTGGCGGCCCCGCGCGTCGACCAGGCGCATCTCGAAGCTCGGGTCGCTGGGCACACCCTCGACGGTCAGCGGGCGGGTGCCATCGAGCACCACGCCGAACACGTCGACGTTGTCCTCGCCAGCACTGATCGGGTCGCCGAAGCCCAGATCGCCGATGACCTGCACCTGGCTGCCGGCGTTGCTGATCAGTTCCGCGCTGCCGATCGCATCGTTGCGGAACGGTTCGGCGCCGAAGAAGGCGTTGGCCCGGACGGGCGTGATGAGCGGAAGCTGGCCGCTGTTGGCCAGCGCCGACGTCTGAATCGTCCCAGCCCCAAGCATCGAACGGACGACCGCGAGTGTGTCAGAGTCGAGCGTGATGCGCTGGGGACTCTCGATCTCGAAGTACCGCGTGACGTCACGCGGCGAGCGGAGGGTGGTCGAGCTCAGCTCGCCCACGACGGTGATGTCTAGCAGCGAGTTGCCGCCCACGTGCACCTGGCCCAGCGTGCGCTCGACGATGAGCTGTGCGCCGGTCTTGGTCGTGGCGTTTGATTCGTCGCCCGTCCAGTAGCCGGCATCGCTGCCGACCACCAGACGGCCCAGGTCGCCCTTGACCGTCACAGACCCAAACAGCGAGCCGAAGCTGAGCTGATCGACGGCGCCATTGAACACCGACGAGCCGAAGATCAGGCCGTGGATGTTGATCGAGCCCACGTTCTGGGTGCCCAGCGCGAAAATGCCCTGGTCGGGATTGATGAACGAGCCCGGCTCCTGCACAGCGGTCGGGTTGTACGCCGTCAGCCCTCGCAGGATCGGGGATCCGACGATCAGCGAGCCTGCCGCCGGTGGCAGGCCATCGACCTCGTCCTCCGAGCCGGGCGTCTGACGGAAGCCGAAGCCCGCGTCCTCGAAGTCGTCCGCACCGGCTCCCTGGTCGGTGACCAGTGTGAAGTTGAAGCCATTCTGGGAGAACTCGGCATCCGGCTCGGGGTCGCCCGCACTCAGAATGCCGCCGAACATCGTCAGCGTGGTGGCCTCGTCGGCGTTGGTGAACACGATGCGGCCGATGCCGTCGTTGAAGTCGGGGATGCCGTCGTCGTTGATGTCGACGATGGGCAGCGTGGCGTTGTCGGGCGTTCCCAGCGCGATGGTCTGGATGATGGGCCGGCCATAAAGGTCAAAGAACTCCACCGTGGTGCCCGCCGTGCCGGCCAGGCTGACGGTGGCGCCGAAGATGCGCGTCTCGATGAGATCGCTGAAGTTGCCCGGGGGCACCTGGGCCGTGATGTTGTCGAAGCGGAACGGATCGCTCGGGCCGCCGATCGATTCGAAGCGGATGGTGTCGAACGCAGGCCGCGGCTCGCCCGACATGGCCCGGGGAGCCACGAACACGAAGGTGCCCAGACCGTCGCTCGGGCCACCACCACCGGTGCGGAAGTTAACCAGTTCGTCCCGGCCCTCGAACGAGGCGATGACCTCACCGCGGAGGATCAGGCTGACACGGGTGTTCTCCAGGTCGAGCCCCTGCGTGCTGCCCGGGGCCGCCGAGAAGTCGATCGAGAACGAGCGCATGGCCCGGAAGAGGTCGCGACGATCCGGATCATCCAGGAACGAGAAGCTGAACTGCTCGCCCTCCTGAAGCAGCGCCTGCACCAGCCGCTGGTCATCGTCGGGGTCGGCCCCGGGGGGCGCCACCAGCGCGAAATCCGACCGCGGGCTGATGTTGTGCCTGACGAACAGCAGCGATTCTTCGAAGAACGTCTGTGAGTTGATGACCGAGCCCACCTCGCCGGCCTCGTCGAAGTTCTCCTCGAGGGTCTCGTCCTCCTCGATATCGATTTCTTCGCCGAACTGCAAGTACGGGATGGTGTAGCCGAAGTACGCCTGAGCGAAGCCCACGCCGGTGTTCGGATCCACCGATGAGGGGTCAATCGTCAATGCGAACAGAAGCTGGCGAGGCTCCAACGGCTCGACGTCAGGCCGGCTCGCGCGGCCGGCCAGGCTCGCCAGGCGAGAGGCCGCGCCATGCGCCTCCTGCACCTGTGAACGACGACGAACGTACGGGCGGGTCCTTGCACGGCGGTTGGGCTTCATGACCGCTCCTCGCTAGCTGTTGCGACACCGCGACACGCGGTGGTTTATTCGGGGCTTCCTGGCCGGCCGGGGTGGGCTTGTGGCCGGCATTGCTCGCGAGATCCGGGGTGGATCCCGCGATTGCCGCGCTCACCCGCGGGCGACGCAGCGGACCACTCCCAGGGCCGGGAGGGCCATGGCAGGACGAGGCACCGCGCCGTTCGCCTGCCAAACTGGATGCGGTGGGGTCCATCCCAGGCCGGCCCGCGTCGCATCCAACCGCGGACCAAAGCCGACAAGCATATCAGACGACTGCCGGCGAGACTAGGCAGTCTGCCAGCCTTCCGACCACACCGCTGGTCGCCATAACCGAGTTCGCTGGGCACAACACCCCTTCGTACCTCACGGAAACCTCACAATCAATCCATCCCTATGGGTGGACCCATTGACGGAACATCCAAACAAACCCTTACCCTCGCGATCGGTAACCGGCTTGCTGCGGCTTTTCGCGATCCTCACCCGTAGGCCCTTGCAGCCGACAAGCGGGGGTCGGCGGCCCAGTCAGGTGGGTCGGCCTGGCCGACCCGGGTTCCAGATTCTTTACGCCCGGCACCCACGATCGGTTGCAGCCGACCGATAGCCATCATCGGCCCGGAGAGCAATCAGCCAATTCGCGCCAGCCCACACCCTCCGAAGATACGGGCCGCCAACGGCAGGTGACTTTTCCCTCATCCACCGATCTGCTATTGCGAAGGACGCGTATCCTGGGGAGGAACCTGACACAGCCCTTATGGGACGTGTCAGAGGAGAGGGAGGCAGCACGTGCTCTCCGGACTCGGACAATCCGAAGGCTTCCTCGAACGCCTGATCCAGATAGGCGGCTCGGGTGACGCCTCGCTGGTGGCGGGCATCGCCATCGTTGTTGGCATCATGCTCTGGTCCGCCGGCGCTCGCGCCGTCAGCCTCGCGTTTGCCGCAGCCGGTGGCACCGCCGGCCTCTTTGCCGGGTTCACCATCGCGAGCCACGCCAGCATCCCCACCGTTGCCGGCATTCCCGGCTCGCTCATCACCGCCGCAGGCGGGGCCGCAGTAGGTGTGGTGATCTCATTGGTGGCCATGCGACTGGTCATCGCCGCAGCCGCTGGCCTGACGGCCGCCTCAGCCATCGCAGGCCTGGCGATCGTGCTGACGCCCCACCTCCCACCGTCCACCACGGGTTCGCAATCCGTTGAACCCGCGACAACTGCTGCGGTTCAGCCCATCGCGTTCGATCAGACCGCCGGCGAGTTGGCCGCGGGATGGGACGTTCAGGCCACCGACCCGGCGCCGGCAAGCAGCGACCAGTCCGGGACTTCGGGCCTCGACGCGATCGTGGACCGCGCCGCCACCGCGTGGCAACGCGTGCCCGAGCAGTACCAGGGGTACGCGCTCGTTTCGGTCCTGATGGCCGGTCTTCTTGGCGCCATGTGCGGCGGCCTCTGGCCGGGCCGCGTCGCGAGCGCCACCACCGCGTTTATGGGCGCCGCCATCTGGCCGCTCGGCGCGATCTATATCCAGAGTGCCGCGGGCACGCCCGTTCCTGCGCACGAAACGCCGATCCAGTCATGGCTCATCGCGTGGCTGGTGCTCGGCGTTGTGGGGCTATTCATCCAGCGGCTTGTCGTTCGCAAGGTCGCCCAGGCCTGAACCTCAGACATGGGGCTCGCGCTCGGGCTGGTCCTGAACGGTAATGGGGCCATCGATGCTATCGCCCACCACAGGCTCGGCGTACACCGAGGCGCTCGTCGCCCCCCCGGCGAGTTGGCCGGCCAGGATCGCCAGCCCAATGACCCCCACCGCCGAGATGGCGCCCGTGGTGAACCGCAGGCCGTAGGCGGGATGGTGGACGGGACGATCGGGCGAGTCGGCCGCACCGCCTTTAGGATCGTCGATCATCGCGGCCTTGACGATCCGAAGGTAGTAGAACGCCGCGATGGCAGAGTTCACGCCCAGCACGACGACCAGGGCGATCTCGCCCGCGGCGATGCCCGAGGTAAAGAGCGGCAGTTTGGCCATAAACCCCAGAAGCGGCGGGAAACCCAGCAGGCTGAGCGAGACGATCGCCAGCACCACGCCCAGCGCCGGCTCGCGGCGCCAGAGCCCGCGCAGATCGTCGAAGTCCTCGACCTCCATGGGTTCGCCACGGTCGGCCGCCCGCTTCTCGAGGCACGCGATGACCGCGAAGGCGCCCGTGTTGGTCACGCCATAGGCGGCCAGGTAGAACAGCACCGCCGCCACCCCGCTGGAGGCGAACGTGCCGTCGCCCGGCCCGGCCAGCAGGCCAACGAGCATGTAGCCCGAGTGCGCGATCGACGAGTAGGCCAGCATCCGCTTGACCGAGTTCTGAAGCAACGCGAGCACGTTACCCACGGTCATGGTGACCGCGGCCATGACCCAGAGCATGACGCGGAGCGCCTCGGGGAGCCCCTCGCCGCTGGCCCCGTGCGTCCAGCCGGCCACCGAGCAGATCAGCAGCAGCGCCACGAAGCCCGCCGTCTTGGGCACGAACGCCAGGAACGCCGTCACCGGAGATGCCGCCCCCTGGTACACGTCGGCCGTGTAGAAGTGCATGGGCACCGCGGCGATCTTGAACGCCAGCCCGGCGATCGAGAGCAGCAGCCCGATCATGGTGATGTTGTTGATGCCCTCGCTAGCGATGACCCCGGCCATCGGCGCGAGCTTGAGCGTGCCCGTGCCACCGTAGAGCATCACGAAGCCATACAGGAACGTCGCCGCCCCAAGCGCTCCCAGGAAAAAGTACTTGACACCGGCCTCTTGTGCTCGGCCGCGCGAGCTGCTCATCGAGACCATCACGTACGTCGGTAGGCTCGTGAGTTCGAGGGCCAGGAACAGCCAGATGAGGTCGCCAGCCGACGCGCACAGCATCAGCCCGGTCAGCGAGAACAGCACAAGCGAGAAATACTCGGCTCGGTTGGTCCGCAATGGGCTGAACGCTCGGCCCGAGGCCACCAGGGCCTCTTCCCTCCGATCAATAAGCCCGCTCTGCAGCAGAATAAGCAGTAGCCCCACGCCCGCCACGGTAACCTTCACAAAGCCCGGCATGTTCGGGAGCATCGTGTCGCTCTGGGGCGCACCATTGGCGATACCCAGGGCGGCCAGCACACCCGCCACGGCCACCCCGGTCATCGAGGCTGGCATGCAAAGCGAGCGCCACTGCTTGCTTGGTGACAACCCCAGGATCATCACCAAGCACGTGGTGATGAACAGCGTGATCTCGGGCCAGATGAGGGCGATCTTCTCGGCCATGGCGGGTCAGTGCCCCCCTTCTTGAGGCTGGGCAACGGGCTGAGTGGCGGGCTCGGTCGCTTCGTGCTCCAGGCCCAACTCCTGGGCACGGGCCTGCAGCAGATCCTGATACGGCGCCAGCGTGCGCTCGACCGAGGGCTCGATCGCCTCAATCACCGGGGTCGGATAGACACCCAGACCCAGGCAGGCGACTGCCAGCACCGTCAGCAGGCTGATCTCGCGGCCATTGAGATCCGTGGGTAGTTCCGAGTGCTCGGCGTCATGCCCGGCTGGTTGCTTAGGCGTGCCCCAGACAACCCGGCCCGTCATGTAGAGCAGGTACATCGCCGCGACGATCACGCCGAAGCCCGCCGCGAAGGCAAACCACGGCCCGAGCGAACCGCCGGCGGCCCCGGCCCGGCCCTCGAGAACCCACGCCGGCGAGCTCTGGAACGTGCCGATGATGCACATGAACTCGCTGACGAAGCCGTTGAGCCCGGGCAGGCCCACCGACGCCATCACGAAGAACACCATGAACGACGACCAGATTGGCATCGTGCTGGCCAGCCCACCCAGTTCGTCCATCGAGCGGGTATGGAACCGCTCGTAGACCATGCCGATGCACAGGAACAGCGCCCCGGTCGATAGGCCGTGATTGATCATGTACAGCACCGAGCCGGTGAGCCCGACGTTGTTGAGCGCCACGAGCCCCAGCACGCAGAAGCCAAGGTGGCTCACCGACGAGTAGGCCACCAGCTTCTTGACGTCCTTCTGCACCCAGCAGATCAAGCCGGCATAAATGATGCCGATGATGCTCAGCACCGCGATGAGCGGGGCGTATGCGATGACCGCCTCGGGCACGAAGCCCAGTGCGAAGCGGTAGATGCCGTAAGTGCCAAGCTTCAGCAGCACGCCGGCCAGGATGACCGAGCCGGCAGTCGGCGCCTCGGTGTGCGCCAGCGGCAGCCAGGTGTGCACCGGGAACAGCGGCACCTTCACCGCAAAGCCCAGCATCAGCGCCAGCAGCACCAGGGCCTGCGCCCCCACCGGCATCTGCATGGCCGTCGTCGCCAGCGTGGGGATGTCGAACGTCCACACGCCCTCGAGGCTGCGGTGGTGGAACACCACGTACACCAAGCCCGCCAGGGCGATGATGGAGCCCGTGAACGTGTACAGGAAGAACTTGGTCGCCGCCCGCTTGCGATTGCTCGAGCCGTAGAGGTTGATCAGCACGTACAACGGCAGCAGCGTGAACTCGAAGCACACATAGAAGACCAGCAGGTCGGTGGCGGCGAACACCCCCACCATCGCGGCTTGCAGGCCCGTCAGCCAGCCGAAGAAGACCTTGGGATTGTCCTTGACCGCCGAGAAGCTGCCGAAGACGCAGATGGGCCCCAGCAGCACGGTCAGGGCAATGAGCAGCAGCGACACGCTGTCGACGCCCACGCCGATGCGCAGGCCCATGTCGGCGATCCAGTCGTAGCTGCCCACGAACTGAAGGTCACCGCCGCGCGTCCAGTCGAACTTCCACAGGGCCACCAGCATGGGCCCGATGGGCACCAGCGAGCCGATGCCCGCGATGGCCCGGGCCTGCTTTGACGGCGCAAAAACGATCACGCCGGCGATCAGCAGGGGAATCAGAATGAGCAGATAGAGCAGGCTCACGTCAGACCATCCCCTTCATCACAGCAACGCCACCAGGACCACCAGAACCAGCAGTACCGCCGAACCGGCCACCATGCCCGTCGCGTAGCCGTGCACCATGCCGTCCTGCGACGGTCGCAGCAGCGAGCCCAGCCAGCGGGGCAGCGAGCCCGAGAGGTCGACCAGCCCGTCGATGACAAGCTTGTCGAACGCGTGGAACACGTGGCTGAACACGAGCAAGGGCTTGACGATGACCGCGTCGTAGAACTCGTCGACCATGAACTTCCGCTCGGCGAACCGGGGCAGCGGGCCGAAGCCACGGGCCACCGAGTCCATCCGAGGGCTGTTCGTGTCGGTGCGGTTACCGAGGAACAGGCCGCCGATCCCCTTCGGCCCATGGAAGAACGCCGCCAGGGCGATGCCCAGCACGCCGATGACGCCCGAGACGAAGTACATCGCCTTGTGCGGGTCGATGCCCAGGCCCAGGTTGTCGCCGTGGTAGCCGTCCTCGCCCTCGGGCGCGGCGCCAATCGCCACGGGCACCACCTCGGCGGTCAGCATCACGTGCGGCTCGCCGGGGTCGTCGTGGTGCACCTCTGGGGCCGCGAAGGCCGCCGACGATTCGTGCACCATCGAGCCCGCCCAGCCGTGGTCCTCGGCGTTGATGAAGTACAGGGGGATGGCGGCGATGCTGCCGATGGCCAGCAGTGCGATGGCCGCGTTCATGGCAAACCGCGGCGCGTGGGGATGGAAGCCGTGGTCGTCGTGACCATGGCCGTGCGCCTCTTCCGCTGCGTGCTCTTCCTCGGCGTCGCCGTGATGATCGTCTCCGGCCTCGTACTTCACGGGCCCGACGAACACGCGGAAGAACACGCGGAAGGTGTAGTACGCCGTCATGAAGGCCGTCAGCAGCATCAGCAGGCCGACCGCCCAGGGCGCGAAAATCAGTTCGCCCGAGGTCACGAACGCCTCGGCCAGGATCATGTCCTTGCTGAAGTAGCCCGCCGTGCCTGCCAGGCCTGCCAGGTTCAGGCAGCCGATGAGCATGGCGATGGCGGTAATCTTGAACCCGGGGATCGAGCCCACGCCGCTGAGCTTGCGCATGTCGAGCTGGCCCGCGAAGCCGTGCATGACGGCGCCGCAGCACAGGAAGAGCGTGGCCTTGAAGAACGCATGGGTCAGCACGTGGAAGACCGCGCCGGTGGTGGTCATCACGCCCAGGCCGGCGAACATGTAGCCGAGCTGGCTGATGGTGCTATAGCCCATGATGCGCTTGATGTCGTACTGGGCGAAGGCGATCGCCGCGGCCCAGAACGCCGTGATGGCACCCGACCAGGCGATGACGCTCAGCGCGATGTGCGCGTCGTCGGCCGCGTACAAGGGGTACATGCGGGCCACCAGGTACACGCCCGCGGTCACCATCGTCGCCGCGTGGATGAGGGCCGAGACCGGGGTCGGGCCCTCCATGGCGTCGGGCAACCATGTATACAGGAAGATCTGGGCACTCTTGCCAAACGCGCCGGCGGTGAACAGCAGGGGGATGACCACGACCACCCAGCTGTGGGCGATCGCGTCGCCGTTGGCATCCACGCCCTGGCTGATCATTTCGAACAGCGGGCGGAACTCCAATGTGCCGAACACGACGAAGGTGGCGCCGATGGCCATCAGCAACCCGAGGTCGCCGATGCGGTTCATGATGAAGGCGTTCTTGTCCGCCGCCACCGCCTCGGGCTTCTAGAAGAAGACTCCGATCAGCAGGTAGCTGCACAGGCCCACGCCTTCCCAGCCCAGGAACAGCAGCAGCAGGTTGTCGGCCATCACCAGACTCGACATGCTGAACACGAACAGGTTGAACGCGAAGAAGAACCGGCAGTAGCCCAGGCCCTTGTCGTGCTCGACGTACTCGGTCGAGTACAGGCCGATGACCGTCGCCAGCCCGGTCACGAACAGCATCCACAGCATGGACAGGCCGTCCATGTAGTACGCGATGTTCGCAACGATGCTTGTCTCGCTGCCCGCCCCGATGCTCGCGTGGATCCAGCGGAAGATCGTCGCGACGCCGTAGCTGTCGCCCCCGTTGCCGCCGAAGTAGGCCAGCAGGGCCGTCACGAACCCGCCGGCCAGCAGGGCCACGGTCGTGTACCCCGGCAGCTTGCTCTTCACGTTCAAGCACGCGAACACCACGCACAGGGCGGCGCCCAGCAGCGGCAGCCCGGCCATCAGGCCCACCCACATCGGGGCGGCGCCCTCGGCGATGAACGGCCCATCGGCCGCGGCCAGGACGGTTGTCAGAGCGGGCATCATGCTCATCCCTTGAGCTCCGACCACGCCTCGGCGCTCAGAGAGTCTCGCTTGCGGAAGAGGAACACGACCAGGGCCAGTGCGAGGGCCGCCTCGGCCGCCGCCACCGTGAGCACGAAGATCACGAACGTCTGGCCGTCGTAGTTCAGGTGGAACCGACTGAAGGCGATCAGCGCGATGCCCGCCGCCTGGAACATCATCTCCGTGCACAGGAACATGATGATCAGGTTCCGGCGGGTCAGGAAACCCACCAGACCAAGCGTGAACATCGCGCCCGAGACGAACAGGTAGTGCGCGAGCACCCCCTGGCTCATCGGCAGCGGGAAGGCGGACTGGGCGAGCAGCAGGTCAACCATGGGTCTTCCCCTTCCCACTGCCCGAGAGGTCGGGCCTGCCCTCATGCAGCGCGGCCGCGGCGGCGGCCTTGGCCTCTTCATCGATCTGCGCGAACTTCCGCGCTAGCACAACGGCGCCCAGCATGGCCATCAACAGGATGACGCCGGCAATCTCGATCGTGCCGGGATACTCACCCAGCAGGTTGAAGGCCAAGCCCTCGGTGTTCGTGGGCGCGACCGTATCGGGGAGGGCGACCTGCCGCGTTCCCCCGCCGGCCGTCTCCACGATCGCACTTGAACCACGCTCGTCCAGGCCGATCACCCGATCGCCGCGCTCGATGAGGTCTTCACGAGCGAGTTCCTTCTCGATCTTGCCGGGCAGTTGTTCGAGGATCGCCACCTGGGCCGCCGCGGCCTGCTCCTGGCTGGGCGGTTCGATCTGCTTCACACCGGTGAACAGCATGACCGTCAGGGTGGCGAGCAGGGCGAAGCTGGCGATCGTGGCCGTGATAGGCCCGCGGCCCACCGCGTCGTAGTCGGCCATGCCCTCTTCCTGCCCCTCCATCTGGCTCTGGCTGGCCAGCATGATGACGAAGAGGTAGGTAATCAGGATCGCCCCGGCGTAGATGATGACCAGCGCGAACGCCATGAACTCGGCCGCTAGCAGGATGTACAACCCCGCCGTCGACAGGATGCTCAGGATGAAGTACAGGGCCGCATAGACAGGCCGGCGGTGCGTGATGACCTGGAGGCACGCGCCCAGCGCGATGATCGACAGCACGTGGAAGGCCGGGCTGGGCAGCCCGCCCTCGGCCGCCAGCGAGGCCGTCCCCATCGCCACGATCAGCAGGCCCACGCCCGTCGCGGCGATGATGCCGCCGATCAGGCTCGCCTGGAACCTGCGGCGCGGGACCGACAACGCCACACCTACGCCGCCAATGGCCAGCCCCAGGAACAGCAGCACGGGATGCACGATCATGTCCATAGGCAGCGCCAGGCAGTGAACCAAACGCTCGACACGCCCACGTGTCGAGCGGCCGGCCGGTGCCATCCGACCGGCCAGCAAAGAAGGACGCACAGTAGATCAGCGGCCATCCACCTTCCACCAGAATCGGGACCAGTACCGGCACCTTGCGCGCGAAAGTGGACGCTTCCGAACGCCCTATGCTGGCCCCGTGGCCGTGCCAACCTGGAAACGACAGGTCCCCAACGCCCTGACCCTGGGCCGGCTCGCCATGGCGGCGGCCCTGGTCGCGCTGCTGGCGATGGCTCCGCCACTGTATGGATCGTCCGGACCCCAGCCGGCCCTGTTGGCCGCCGTCTGGCTCTTTGTTCTTGCGGCACTCACCGACGCGCTGGACGGCTACCTCGCCCGCAAGTGGCAAGCCGTCAGCGTCTTCGGCCGCGTGATGGACCCGTTCGCCGACAAACTACTGGTGCTCGGCACGGTGGTTATGCTGGCCACGCCGACGTTCGAGTTCTCCGAGAGCGGGCAACTCGTTATGGCTGCTGGATTTACAGGATGGATGGCAGTCGTCATCCTGGGCCGGGAACTGCTTGTCACATCGATCCGCGGGGTGTTCGAGGCCCGGGGTATTGACTTCTCGGCCTCATTTTCTGGCAAGGCCAAGATGATCATTCAATCCGTCGCCATCCCCGGCTGCCTGCTCATCGCCGGGCTTTATGGCAGCCAGCGGCCCGATTGGGCGGGCTGGGCCGTTACCCTGGCGGCCTGGGGCACTACCCTCGTGACCGCGGCGTCGGCCGTCCCCTACATCACCCGGGCCATCCGAGCCGGCCGGCCCGACCAGGCACAGGAATCCCCGTGATCACCAAACCCGACGGCAACCTGCGATGGGTTACCTTTTTTGGCTTGGGGCACATGCGGCCATTCCCTGGCACCTGGGGCTCGCTGCCGCCGGTGGTGCTGGCGATGTTGCTGCTACTCATCCTGCCCGATGGGGCGTACGCATCCGTGATGCGGCTGGTGATGCTGCTGGTGGTCGCCATCTTCACGCTGGCATGCGTTCTGCTGGGCGACAAGGCCGAGGCGCGGTTCGGCCGCAAGGATCCCAGCCAGGTCGTGGCCGATGAGGTCGCGGGCATGGCGCTCTGCCTGGCGCTCATGCCAGTGGTCGACCCGGGCTGGGGCCGCTTCGGCACGCTGATCCTGGCGTTCGTCTTCTTCCGCGCCACGGACATCGTCAAGCCGTGGCCCGCCTATGCGCTGCAAGCCAGGCCCGGGGGGTGGGGCGTGGTGCTGGACGACCTGGCGGCGGGCGTGCAGGCGGCGGTGTTGCTTTGGTTCGCGTTTATCGTGGCGAATATCTGATCCGTCCCATCCGTCGAGCCAAACAAAAGCCCGAGCTTGCGCCCGGGCCTTGTTGTTCTATGGAGTCCTCGCTACACGTCCATCAACATCCGCTCGGGATCTTCAATGCAGTTCTTGATGGTCACCAGGAACTGCACCGCCTCGGCCCCGTCGATGATGCGGTGGTCGTAGCTCACGGCCAGATACATCATGGGCCGCAGCGCGATCTGCCCGGGGTTGTTCGGGTCTTCGACGGCGCGCTTCTTGATGGTGTGCATGCCCAGGATCGCCGATTGCGGCGGATTCAGGATGGGCGTGCTCATCAGGCTGCCGAACACGCCGCCGTTGGTGATGGTGAACGTGCCGCCGGTCATCTCGTCGATCGTGAGCTTGCCGTCGCGGGCCTTGGTGGCCAGTTCCTTGATGCCGCTCTCGATCTGGGCGAAGGACAACTGCTCGGCGTTGCGCAGCACGGGCACCACCAGTCCCTTGGGGCTGGCGACCGCGATCGCCACGTCGCAGTAGTCGTGCGTCTGGATGACGGGCTTGCCGCTGTCGTCCTCGGCGATGAAGCCGTTGACCAGCGGGAAGGCCTTGAGCCCCTGCACCACGGCCTTGACGAAGAACGACATGAAGCCCAGGCCCACGCCGTGCTTCTTCTCGAAGTCTTCCTTGTACTGCTTGCGCAGGTCCATGACGGCGGTCATGTCGACCTCGTTGAAGGTCGTCAGCATCGCGGCGGTGTGCTGGGCCTCGACCAACCGGTTGGCCACGCGCTGGCGCAATGGCGTCATCTTCTCGCGATGCACGCCGCGGCTGCTCGTCGCACCGCCACCCGACGACCCGTTGCTGGTCGCGCCGTCGCTGCGTGGCGCCGACTGGATATACGCCAGCACGTCCTGCTCACGGATGCGCCCACCCGCGCCCGTGCCCTTCACCGAGCCGAGGTCGATCCCGTGCTCGCCGGCGACCTTCTCGGCCAGCGGCGTGGCCTGGCCGGGCTGCCCGCGATCGACCCTCGGGTGCGGCACGCGATCGGTTGTGGCGGCCTTGGCCTGCGTCGCCGTAGCCGCGCCGCCGGCCTTGCCCTTGTCGCCCGTCTCCTGCCGCTTCTCGCCCTCGCCCGCGCTTGCCCTGGTCTCGGACTTGGATTCGGACTCGTCGGATTGCTCGTCGCCAGTCTGCTGTGCCTCTTTCTCGGCCGATCCGCCACCGGACTTCTTGGCCGACTCGTCGATCTCGCCCACGCTCGAACCGACCTCGACCTCGTCGCCCTCGGCCGCGCCGTGCTTGAGCACGCCCGCGGCTGGCGCGGGCACCTCCATCGTGATCTTGTCGGTCTCGAGCTCGAGCACCGTCTGGTCACGCTCGACGTAGTCGCCGTCGGCCACGCTCCACGCGGCGATGACACCGCTGGTGATGGACTCGCCCACTTCGGGGATCACGATCTTGGTTGCCATCTGCGGCGCTCCTGCGACCTGTCGAGAAAATAGAGGGTGGAGGTTAGGCCGACGCGCGGACCAGCTTGGGCCCGGACTTGTCGGCTTGCTTGTCGTCGTCCTTGTCAAGCGGGCCGATGGCCTCGCTGATAAGTTGCTCCTGCTCGGCCTTGTGGCGCCGCTTGCTGCCCGTGGCCGGGCTGGCGCTGGCCTTGCGACCGACGTACCGGATCTCGCCATTGGGCAGGCGATCGGCATGGTGCTGCCGCAGCTTGTCGGCGATGAACAGGTAGGCGCCCATGTTCCTGGGCTCTTCCTGCACCCAGCTCACACGCTCGGCCTTGCCGTAGCGCTCCAGCACCGACCCGAGCAGATCGTGGTGCAGGGGATAGAGCTGCTCGATGCGGATGATGGCGATGTCCTCGCGACCGATCGCCTCGCGACGCTCGGCCAGCTCCCGGTAGATCTTGCCGCTGCACAGCACGACCTCGCGGACGGCCTTGGGGTCGGGCCCGGCGCCCTCCTTGCCGTTGCGGCTGGCCGCCCCGCCGGATGTGCCGGCGGCGAACCGCGGATCGTCGAGGATCTCCATGAACCGCCCGCGGGTGAGCTCCTCGATCTTGCTGGTGGGCGTGCGGATGAGACTCTTGGGCGTCATCACGACCAGCGGCTTGCGGAAGGGTCGCCGCGCCTGCCGACGAAGCATGTGGAATGTCTGCGCGGCCGTCGTCGGGTAGCACACCTCGATGTTGTCGTCGGCGCACGCCTTGAGGAACCGCTCCAGCCGGGCCGAGGAGTGCTCGGGGCCCTGGCCCTCGTAGCCGTGGGGCAGCAGCAGCACCAGCCCGCTCCAGCGGTCCCACTTGAGCTCGGCGCTGGTCAGGAACTGATCGATGATGACCTGGGCGCCGTTGACGAAGTCGCCGAACTGGGCCTCCCACACGACCAGCATGTTGGGGTCGCTCAGGGCGTAGCCATACTCGAAGCCCATCACGCTGAACTCGCTCAGCGGGCTGTCGTACACGCAGAACTTCGCCTGCGCCAGCCGGCCGTCGGGCCCGGGCTGCAGGGGCTCGAGCCCCGTCCCCGGCTCGCCCACCGCGCGCATGTTGTTCAGCGGCATGTAGCTGCTGGCCGTTTCGCTGTCGACCAGCACGGCGTGGCGGTGGCTGAACGTGCCGCGGCGGCTGTCCTGCCCGCTCAGGCGGACCGGCACGCCCTCGAGCAGCAGCGTGCCGTAGGCCAGACTCTCGGCGTCGGCGTAGCTGATATCGCCCGACTCGGGCAGACTCTTGCGCTCGGACAGCAGCTTCTTGAGCTTGCGGTGCACCTTGAAGTCCTCGGGCACCGTGCCCAGCGCATTGCAGACTTCCTTGAGCGTGTCCATCGCCACGGCGGTGGACTTCTCCTCGAAGCTGTACTTGTGGGTCATGCCCACCCACCGCGCGCTGCCGGGGTCGATGGTCGGGTCGTACGGCGACTGCCTGGCCGCCTCCTGGGCCTGCTCGAGCGCCGAGTCGAGCTGCTGGCGGATCTGCTCCATGTCCTTGTCGGTGATGACGCCATCGTCCAGCAGACGCTGGGCGTACGCGCACAGCACGCTCTTCTTCTTCTTGATGAGGCTGTACAACACCGGTTGGGTGAAGCTGGCCTCGTCCTGCTCGTTGTGGCCGAAGCGCCGGTAGCACTGCATGTCGATGAAGATGTCCTTCTTGAACGTCTGGCGGTACTCGACGGCCAGCAGGGCCGCCATCACGCAGGCGTCCGGATCCTCACCGTTTACGTGCAGCACGGGCGCGCCGACGATCTTGCCCACGTCGGTGCAGTAGCGGCTCGAGCGGCCATCGCGGGGCGAGGTCGTGAAGCCGATCAGGTTGTTCACCACGATGTGGATCGTGCCGCCCGTGGCGTAGCCCTCCAGCTGCGAGAAGTTCAGCGTCTCGGCCACCACGCCCTGGCCGATCACCGCCGCGTCGCCGTGGATCACCACCGGCGCCACGCGCACGCGGTCCTTGTCGCCGCGGTGGCGCTGCTTGGCCCGCGTGCGGCCCTGCACCACCGGGCCGACCGCCTCGAGGTGGCTGGGGTTGCTGCTCAGCGCGACATGGAGGGCGCGACCGTTGGGGAACTGCCGCTCGCTCGAATAGCCGCGGTGGTACTTCACGTCGCCGCCGCCCTGGGTGTAGTCCTCTTCCCAGGTGTCCTCGAACTCGGTGAAGATCTGCTCGTAGCTCTTGCCCAGCACGTTGTTGAGCACGTTCAGCCGGCCGCGGTGGGCCATGCCGATGACGACCTCCTCGACCGCGTGCTCGCTGTAGTGCTCCAGCACGCCGTTGACCAGCGGGATCAGCGTCTCGCTGCCCTCCAGGCTGAAGCGCTTGTCGCCCGGGTAGCGCCGGCCCAGGAACTTCTCGAACATCTCGCTCTGCAGCAGCTGCCGCAGGATGTGCACGCGCCGGCCGGCGTCGAAGGCGATCGACCCGCCGTGCCGCTCGCACCGCTCGATGAGCCACGCGCGCTCGGCCCGGCTGGGCACGTGCATGATCTCGGCGCCGATCGAGGCGCAGTAGGTGTGCTCCAGCCGATCGATGGCCTCGCCAAGCGTCAGCGGGCCCTCCATCCCCAGCCGGTCGGCGTTGATGGGCCGGCCCAGGTCGGACTCGCGCAGCCCGTGCTCGGCCAGGTCCAGGCAGGCCACGGGCTCGTTGGGCCGGCCGAAGGGGTCCAGCTTCGCGGCCAGGTGCCCCATGTCCCGATAGGCGAACACCAGGTCGTCGACCCTGGCGTGGAACTCGCTGTCGGCCCCGGCCGGGCCCGCCGATGTGGGCGGGGCGCCGCCACCTCCGCCCAGCTCGAAGCCCTGGAAGAACGCCCGCACGTCGGGCTCGACCGACTCGGGGTTCTCGAGATAGCTCGCGTAGGCCCGGTCGAGGAACTGGGCGTTCCAGCCATTGACCGAGGCGCGTACGGCACGGGGTCCGTCGGACATAGGGTGTACCCTCGAAGTCCCATCTTTCCCGGGGCCCCCACCCCGCGCCAAACACCGCGAGGCCGTGCCCCGGACTCAACCGATCAAGTCTATCCAATCGGCCCAACCGGATACGTTCTTTGGACCTTCTGGGGGGCACCAACCGGAGGCCGAAGGCGGGTATTCAAGGAGGGGAGGCGCCCGGCGACCGGGCAGGGGGTCGGCAGATGTGGGCGGTCCGGCCATAGGCGTCGATCGAGCGCTGGACCCCGACCCCGTCCATGCCGAAATGGGTGGGTTCGGGCCGCGTGGGCTGGCGCCCGGTTTCCGGCCCGATTCGAGCGTCCGAGAGGACCATCGGCCCATGCCGGCCCATGCCGGCCCCGGCTCCAGCCGGTGCGCCCTCGCCCGCCGGCCACCGGTCGCCCCCCGCCGGCGACCGGGCATCGCGCTGAGGCGACCGGGCACCGCCCCCGGGCCACCGGTCAACCCCCGGCAAGGCCCGTGTCCCACCACGAAAAGAACGTGTCCCGCCCGCCGGGACAGCTTCTCCCCGGCCCGGGGCACGGTCATCGGCGCGCAGGACCTCGAAGGGAGCCTTTCCGGGCTTGACCTGAGCCTCTCCAGACTTGATCTGAGCCGCTCCGGGCCTGGCCTGGGGCCTTCCGGGCTTGATCTGAGCCTCTCCGGGCTTGGCCTGGGGCTTTCCGGGCTTGATCTGAGCCTCTGCGGGCTTGACCGGAGGCTTTCCCGGCTTGATCTGAGCCTCTGCGGGCTTGACCGGAGGCTTTCCCGGCTTGATCTGAGACGCTCCGGGCTTGATCTGAGGCTTTCCGGGCTTGATCTGAGCCGTGCAGGGGGCCACCAGGAACGCGCCCCGGCTACGCGAGACCCGGCGGACGGCCGCGCACAGAACGAGCCCCGCGTGGGGCTCCTTTGCGGCATGACAGGGGCTCGATACCCGGACGCCCCCAGCCTACGCACACCCCGCATCGAAGGCGGTCTGGAACGCCAGGAAGTCGAAGATCGTCAGCTCGCCGTCGCCGTCGAAGTCGGCGTCCGCGTCGCCGGCGTCGAAGAGGTTCATGAAGGTCAGGAAGTCGAAGACGGTGAGAGCGCCGTCGGCGTCGAGGTCGGGGGGACAGGCGTCAAGGATGCACGAGAGGTCGAAGACGTACGCCGCGCCTGTCGTGCCCTCCTTGCTCGCACCGACCACCAGCGTGTTGCCGTGCAGGGCAGACTCGTAGCCGAAGCCCCACGCGGGGGTCGGGGCGGCATCGCCGGGCGTAAGGATGGCCGCCTCGCGCCAGGTACCGTCCACGGCACTGCGGAACAGGTGCGTACGGCGCAGGGGGTTGTTGTTCACAGCATACCCGACGACGAGGGTGTCGCCCTCGATGGAGATGCCGCCGCCGAATTGCTCGAAGTGCCCGGGGATGGTGCCCGGCTCGGAGCTGCGCAGCTCCTGGCGCATGGTCCACACGCCTCCTTCGAGTTCGTAGACGAAGGCCACGCCCTGCGACTCGAAGTCGCGGTCGGCCAGCGGCGCGCCCACCACCAGCGTCCGGCCATCGAAGCCAAGGTCGCTACCGAATCGGAAGTACTCCGGCAGGTCCCCCGTCGTCTCGGCCGGGGGCAGCAGGTACTGGGCGAAGGTGAGCGAGCCGTCGGCCTCGCGCCGGTACACGGCCACGGCGCCGTGCTGTGTGCGGTGGGTGCTATCCATTGGGGCACCGATGAAGGCCCAGTCGTCGTCCAGGGCCATGCCGCCGCGGCCGAAGGCCGGCGATGGCGAAGCGACCATGCCATCGGGCACGGTGAGTGTGTCCTGGTACTCAAATTCGCCAGCCACGTCGCGGTAGCGATGCACGCGGGCGGACTGGTTGATGAGAAGCGTGTCGCCGTGCAGTGCAGATCGGAAGCCGAAGGTGCTCAGCGGATGGCCGGCGGGCGACTCGAAGCGCGAGGCCTCGCGCCACTCTTCGCCATCGAACTCGAAGACGTGGCCTTGGCCCACGCGGTCGCCGAGGAACCGCCTGCCGCTCAGTGTCACGAATCGATCGGGGTTTCGCGAGTCGAGGGTCGCGCCAAGGCCGAACCCATCATTGAACTCGATGTCCGGAGGGATGATGGTATCTCTGGCCACCCAGCCCCCATTGAACGGCTCGAAGGTGAATATGGCTCCAGCCCGACAGCCGAGGGGATCGCCCCCCGGGCACAGCGAGAGGGCGGCGCCGTCGCCGGCGATCAGGTGACGGTCGTTGAGCGTAACGCTGCCGAAGCTCTGCGCCAGCCCCTCGACCCCGCTCAGTCGCACCACGGGGCAGTCGCCCGGCGTGGCGTGGGCGGCATGGGCGGCGGGGAGGGTGGCAAGGGCGGCCCGGAGTATGGGTGTGCGCATAGGCACATTATGACCGAAATCCAGTGATCATGCAAGATCAAATCGGCGGGAACTGGCGTCCCGCGACCAGACGCCCGGTCGATAGCCCTGCTCGGCTCGCCCCAGGCGATCCTTTTCCGCTTGCACCGACCCTCTCACAAAGGCCCGCGAACGCTGGGGCCAAACGCCAACTCAGCCGAACCGGCCCGTCACGTACTCCTCGGTCTCGGTGAGGATCGGCCGGCGGAAGATGCCGCTGGTGGGGCCGTATTCGACCAGGCGGCCCAGGTACATGAAGGCGGTGTAGTCGCTCACGCGCATGGCCTGCTGCATGTTGTGGGTCACGATGAGCACCGTGTAGCGCTCGGCGATCTCCTGGATCAGCTCCTCGATGCGCAG
Organism: Phycisphaerales bacterium JB060; assembly: GCA_044440025.1. Taxonomy (GTDB): domain Bacteria; phylum Planctomycetota; class Phycisphaerae; order Phycisphaerales; family UBA1924; genus JAHCJI01. Next base: position 49,651 of record JBITAF010000083.1, read on the forward strand.
GGTGGCGATGGGGTCGAGGGCCGAGCACGGCTCGTCGAGCAGGAGTACTTCTGGGTCGGCCACGACGGCGCGGGCGATGCACAGGCGCTGCTGCTGGCCGCCCGACATGCCAAGGGCGCTCTGCTTGAGGCGGTCCTTGGCCTCGTCCCAGATGGCCGCCGAGCGCAGGGCCCGCTCGCAGGCCTCGTCGAGCACGCTCTTGCGGTTCTCGCCGTCGATGCGCAGGGGGTAGACGACGTTCTCGTAGATGGACATGGGGAAGGGGTTGGGCTTCTGGAAGACCATGCCCAGGCGCTTGCGCAGGCCGATGACGTCGACGTGCGGCGCGTAGATGGGCGAGCCGTTCAGGCTCATGTCGCCCTCGACGCGGACGCCGGCGATAAGGTCGTTCATGCGGTTGATGGACCGCAAGAGCGTGCTCTTGCCGCAGCCCGAGGGGCCGATGAGGGCGGTGACGTTTCCCTTGGGGATGGCCATCGAGATATCGAAGAGGGCCCGGGTCTGGCTGTAGTAGAGATTGAAGGTGTCGATATCGATCACGCCCTCGAGCCCTTCCATCTCGGGGTGGAGCACCGGCTGGACCGAGTCGCCGCGGCGGATCGCCTCGATCACGCTGTACGCGCTCCTTGCGTTCTCGTCTTTGACGGCTTGATCGGCCATAGAGGGCATGCCCTGGGTTCGGGCCGACGCCCGCTGGGTGCGTTCGTCGGTCGGGGTGGTGGTCATCGAGGCATTAGCGTAGGGCATGGTTACACCGTTGATCCGCTCAGGCGGGCCCGCAGGCGGGCCCGGATGATGATGGCGACAAGATTCAGGCTCACGACGATGACCAGCAGCAGCAGCGTGGTGGTCCACACCAGCGGGCGGGCGGCCTGGGAATCGGGGCTCTGGAAGCCCAGGTCGTAGATGTGGAAGCCCAGGTGCATGAAGCTGCGGTCCAGGTGCAGGAACGGGGCGTTGGTGCTGATGGGCAGGTCCTCGTTGAGCTTCACCGCGCCCACGAGCATGAGCGGCGCCACCTCGCCCGCACCGCGGGCCATCGCCAGGATGGCCCCGGTCAGGATGCCGGGCATCGCCCCGGGCAGCACGATGCGGCGCATGGTCTGCCACTTGCTGGCCCCGCACCCATAGCTGCCCTCGCGCATGGAGTTGGGCACCGAGGCGATGGCCTCCTCGGTCGAGACGATCACGACGGGCAACGTGAGCAAGGCGAGTGTCAGGGCGGCCCACAGCATGCCGCGGGCGCCGAAGGTCGGCGAGCCGTCGGCGGCGCGGGCCTCGAAGAAGCCGCTGAAGTACGGCGTGCGCACCACCAGCACCGCGGCGGCGATGAAGACCGAGAGCCACAGCGCCCGCGAGACCCACTTGAGCGCCTTGTTCCGGCGTGAGGGCTCCTTGCCGGGGATGGGCTTGCTCCACACCGCCGACGCGTAGGCGGCCACCAGCGCGACGATCGTCCCACCCAGCACCGCCCACCACCACAGCGCGGGCAATCGCAGCGAGGGATCGCTGCCCACGTCCACGTACTTGCCCACGGTATAGCAGAAGAAGCCCAGCCCGAACACGCCGTACACGATGCTGGGCACGCCCGCCAGGTTGTTGACCGCGATGCGGATGGTGCTGGTGACCACGCCCTGGGGCGCATACTCGCGCAGGTACAGCGCCGCGACGACGCCCAGTGGCGTCACGGTGATGGTCAGCAGCAGCGTGAGCATCACCGTGCCCACGATGACCGGGAACACGCCGCCCTCGGTGTTGGCCTCGCGCGGCGGATGGGCCAGGAACTCCCACCACCTCGAGAGGAACACGCCCACCTTGTCGCCAAGGTCCATGGCGTTGGTGTCGACCACGCGAACGATCTGCGAGAGCCGCATGGGGTTGTCCGGCTCGATCTGCCGGGCTGGCGCGAACCGGCCGGTCAGCGGGTCGACGACCTCCAGCCGCACGCGCTCGTCCTGGGCTTCCAGCGCGGCGATGCGCTCGAGCACCCCGTCGTACCGCTCCTGGAGCTGGGCCTCCTGCTCGGCGGCGCTGGCCCGGATCTCGGCGAGCCGTGCCTCGGACATGACGCGGTTCTGCCAGGGCGCGTGCAGCCACGCGGCCAGCAGCAACGCGAGCCCCGCCGCGATGGCCGCCACGCGTGCCACGCGGACGGGCTTGCTCGGGCCACCGAGCCGCGGGGCGTCGTCGGTGCTGCGATCCTGCCCCAGCCACCAGGCGCCCACGAATGCGCCCAGACCCAGCGCCACGACGCCGGCGAACAGGGCGACGCCCCAGGAACTGGCCGGGCGGTCGACCCGGGCGGCGGAGATCTCCGCCTCGCGGACGTCCAGCCGCAGAGCCTCGATGCGCTTGTTGATGCTGCCCAGGCCGTGCTTCTTGAGTTCCTCGATCTCGTGGCGGCGGGCGCGCGCCTCATCGTGATTCTCTTCGATGAAGGCGGCCACCGCCTCGGGCCCCTCGGCCACGACCTGGGGCTCGCCGGCCTCATCGACCAGGATGGCACGCTCGGGCACGCCCAGCCACACGCTCCACTGCTCGCGCTCGAGCATGATGGCGTGCTCGGGACGCTCGATGCTGGTGATGTCGCTCTGGGCGACCCAGCGGAAGGGCTCGCCGCCGATATCCCGATTGCCGGTGCGGTAGAGCGTCTGCGCGGGATCGTTCTCGCTGTCGGTGGGCACGCCCAGGAAGACGCTGCCGTCGTTGAGCGTGACCTGCTCGACCGGCCGAGGCCAGAAGGTCGTCAGGCCCTGGGTGACGATCATCCCAACCAGACCGATGATCATCACCAGCGAGACGACCAGGGCGCCGCCGGTGAGCCAGATCATGGGCTCGCCCAGCGCGCTGGGCGGCGTGGCGCGGCGGCCGACGGGCATGCCCCCGGGCTTGTTCGTCGGGACGGCACCGCCGCCGGGCATGGGCCGGGCTGGCACGCCGCCGAAGTCTTGCACGCCCTTCTCGTCGCTCATAGCCCGGCCGTCCTTGCTCGCACCACCTGGCGGACGACCTCGGCCGCCGTGTTCACCGCGAAGGTCATCAGGAACAGCACGAAGCCGCACAGGAACAGCACGCGATAATGGGTGCTGCCCATCGGGGCCTCGGGCAACTCGACGGCGATGTTGGCCGAGAGCGTGCGGAAGCCCCCGAAGATGTTCCAGCTCATCTCGGGCGTGTTGCCCGTGGCCATGAGCACGATCATGGTCTCACCAGCGGCGCGGCCGAAGCCGATCATGCACGCCGAGAAGATGCCCGAGCCCGCGACGGGTATGACGATGCGGACGGCCGTCTGCCAGGGGGTGGCGCCCGCGCCCAGCGAGGCGGTGCGGAGCGAATCGGGCACGGCCCGCAGCGAGTCCTCGGAGATGGTGTAGATGATGGGGATCACCGCGAACCCCATGATCATCGAGACCACCAGCGTGTTACGCGGCGAGAACGGGCCGAAGATGCTGTCGCGCGGGTCGAAGCCCAGCCCCTGGAGCAAATATGCAAGCCCAAGCGAGGCGACAAGCGTCAGGACCAGCATGGCGATGAACCGTACGAGCATGACGCCGGCGATCGCCAGGTCGGTCTGGCCCGAGACCACACGATCGAGCCGGCGGCTCAGGAACATCGACTGCAGCACCGCCAGCACCACCGCCACGGGCCCGATCAGCACGACGAACCAACCGGGCCAGGCCTGCCCGTACTCGCTTGCCAGCCAGCGTCGGATGTCGACGGGAACGTTTTGCGCCACGCCCTCGGGCGGCGAGAACAGCATCCGCTCGAACAATGGGCCGATGGCCCAGGCGATCAACACGCCGACGCCACAGGTCAGCAGCACCATCGCCATGTGCTGCCAGGCGCTGGCACGCTTGCGCAGGTGCGAGGGAAGCATCTGCCATAAGTGGGCGATCGTCAGCACCGCGATCGGGACCGTCGCCAGGCCCACCAGCACCGCGGGAAGCCACTCTCGCACGAACGGCGCCACGATGATGGCCGCCACGAAGCCCAGCACGACCGACGGGAGCGAGGCCATCATCTCGACGCCCGGCTTGACCACCTTGCGGACGGTCGGACTCAGGAACTCGCTGGTATACACCGCCGCCAGCACACCCATCGGTACAGCGAACAGCATCGCGAAGACGGTCGCCTTGAGGGAGCCGAAGATGAGCGGCATGATGCTCAGCTTGATCTCGGCGGCGTCGTCACCCGATGACGACTGGTAGACGTACGAGGGGTCCATCTGGCCCTCGTAATGAACCCGGCCGAACAAGGCCTTGAACGAGAACTCCGGGTAGCCCGGCTCGAGGGCACGCATCGTGCCGCGGCCCGACGCATCGAGCACGAAGACGCCGTCGTTCTTGGGCGCCAGACGGGCGTGGACAGGATTCTCAAGTCCCGAGTCGAAATCGGCGACGATCTTCTCGCTGGTGACGTGGCGGACACGGACAGAGCCATCACGACCAAGCACGACGATCGACCGGTCGCGCTGGCTCGGGGCGATGTCGACAATCGCCGAATCCGATCCTGAAAACTCGTGGGCCATGACCAACTGCTGCACCCCGGCCTCACCATCCAACTCGCCGGTTGCCACATGCCACGCGTACACCGTGCCGGCGTCGTCGCCCAGCAGCACGCTGCGCCCGCCCAGGATCATCGTCGCGGCCGTGACCGTCCGCCCCGGGTTGGCCGCGTCGAGGGTCTCCGCAGGCGCAAACCCGTCGCCGGTCCGGCTGAAGCGACGCATCTGGCCGCCCTCGCCCACGGCCAGTACATGGTCGGCATCGGAGGTCACGAACAGCCATCGCTCGAGCGTGGCCGGATCGACGGCGAAGGACGTGGAGCTGAGCCTGGTCCTGGTCGGACCACCACCCAGGGGACGGATCGTGCGGACAGTGTTGACCAGCACGGTCCCGTCCTCACGCGCCACCAGCAGCACCGTGCGGCCTGTGGGGTCCACGCGATAATCCAGACGAACCACCGCGCCCCGGCCCTCGCTCAGTTCGACCGGCTCGCCCAACTCGACCTCGATCTGAGAGCGGCGTGCACGGTTGGGTGTGACCATCTCGTACAGGGCGCCATCGTCGGCCCAGAAGGTCTGCTCGGGGCTGGGCGGCTGGGTTTGCAGGATTGTCTCATTGAACGAGATGCTACCCAGGCGGACGGTGCCGTCCTCATACCCCGCCGCCACCAAGGAACCGTTGCGTACCACGGCGAGCGCCGATGGCGTCTTGTCCTCTGAGAGGGGCAGCGGAGGGGCCAATGGCTCGCCACTGGCCAGGGCGAAGGGCTGGATCGTGCCATCGGGCGACACGAACGCCGCGCCGCGGCCGTATGGATCTAGCACCGGCATGCCCGATCGCATCGCCGTGTCGCTGGTGAGCCGCTGGCCGACCTCGCCACGCGAGAACAACGGCACGACCACATAGGCCAGATACAGGCAGATACCCAGCACCGCCACGAGCACCAGGGCCCCGCCGGTCTGGATCACGTACCCCGAAAGCTGATCCATGAGCACGACGCGGCGACGCACCGGGCGGTTGCCCACGTGCTGGCCGGCTCGTGCTTTGGGGTTCTTTCTATCTGCCATCGTGTGCTCTGGCGGGCGGCGGTGGCCCGGATATGAAAGGGGGGCATCCCAAATGAAAGACGCCTCACAAACCCGTCAAGGCTTGGGGCGCAGTCATGTCAGATCAACCGGACGGGAACGCCGGCGATCAGAACTTCGGATCGAGCTTGCAGGCCTTGAGGTCCTCACGGGCCACACTGGCCGACACGGGGAAGTAGCCATCCTTGAGGACAACTTCCTGGCCCTGCTTGCTGAACACCAGCTTGATGAACTCGGCACGGATCGGGTCGTCGATGCCCTTCACCGGGTCCACGTTGGCGTACAGGTACAGGAAGCGGGCCAGCGGGTACTCACCCGAGTTGGCGTACTCGGCCGAAGGAGGGAACGAGTCGCCACCATCGAGCGAGACTTGCAGCATCTTCACATCCGCCGTGGCGTACCCCACACCCGAGTAGCCCATGCCGAAGCGGTCCTCGGCCACGCCCTGAACCACGGCTGACGAGCCGGGCTGCTCCTTGACCGAGTTCTTGTAATCATTGCCCTGGAGGGCCACCTTCTTGAAATAGCCATACGTGCCCGAGGCCGAGTTGCGGCCGTAGAGGCTAACCGGCCGGGTGGACCAGGCACGATCGGTGACGCCCAGGTCGCCCCAGGTCATGCTGTCACCGGCCACCGAAAACACGTCGGTGAGCTGCTGGATCGAGATCTCGTCCAGGGGGCAGTCCTTATGGACGAACACGGCCAACGCGTCGATGGCAGTGCGCAGGGCCGTGGGCTTATATCCGAACCGCTTCTCGAACTCGTCGATCTCCGAGGACTTCATCGCCCGACTCATCGGGCCGAACTGGGCCTGGCCCTGCATCAGCGCGGGGGGCGCCGTGGAGGAACCCTTGCCCTCCACCTCGATCTGGACGGCCGGGTAGAAGTCCTTGAACTCCTCGCCCCAGAGGGTCATGAGGTTGTTCATCGTGTCCGAGCCGATGCTCTTGATGTTGCCCGACACACCGCTCACGGCGCGATAGGTGGGGAGTTTGCTGTCGATCTGGGGGCCAGCGGCCATGAGCGCCGAAGCGCCAGCCACGGTGGCGGTCAGACCAACGGCCCATTTGCGAAACGTCGTTGCCATGCCAGAATCTCCTTTGCCCGCGGCTGTTCGGGGCGTCGTGTGTATTCGGAGCAATGGAATGCGCAACACTCACGCCGGGGCATTCATGGCCCCCAAAGAACGTGTGAAGATTGCGCTAAGGGCTCAAGATCGGTCGGCCCATCGACCGGGCCGCTCGCAGCACAGCTCTAGAACACCGGGCCAAGACGGAGCTGGGTCGATCCGAACGCTTTTTGTTCGGGCTCCGCGGTCGGCGTGAACTCGATATCGAGGCGGGCCGGGGTGCGATCCCGAACATCTTCATAGCCGCGAGAGGTGAAGTTGATCAGCAGGCTGTAGGCCGGACCGAATCCGCCAAGGGTCTCCGACTGGACCATTGTGGATGGTCCGAACTCACCCTCGCACAAAAGCTCCTGCTCGGGCCCGTATAGCTTGAACGACAGGCTGCCGGCCCGGTGGAATGGCTGGTCGGCATCGGGCGTATCCCGATTGTTGTTAAAGAAGTAGATGTCTACAAACACACCGTCGATGAAACTGTCCAGATCGGCATCCGCCTCCGCGCGCTTGGCGATCAGAACATGCCGGGGCATGACATCGGGCGGAGGTGGCTCGAACTCCTTGATCGCCGCCTCGCCTCCGGTGGCGCAGCCCACCGTGAAACCGCAGGCAAGGCCGAGGGCAACTCCACCCAACGCTGATGCACGACGGACTCTGGCGATCACTCACGTTCCTCCAGACCCTGCGGATCGAGTGGGTAGGTTGGGTACGGTTCGATGTGCGGGCCCATCGTGTTCTCTTCGATCATGATCTCCTCGGGGAAGTATCGCGGGTCGAACTGCTCGATCGAAAGCCCCGTTACGTCCGAACGCTCGATCATCTTGCTCGAAGCGCCGGTGTGACGGAACATCTCGCTCCCCGTCACGCGGCGGGCCTCGGCCACGCCCACACGACCACCGGGGATGATCCGCGGCGTCAGCACCACCAGCAGTTCAGTCCGCCGGTTGGTCTTCTCCCGCGTGCGGAAGAGCCAGCCCACGCCCGGCAGGTCGCCGAAGACCGGCACACTGGTATTGCGGTTGTCGTTAAAGGACTGGATCAGACCACCGATGACCACGGTCTCGCCGTTCCGCACGGTGACGGTTGTCTGCACCTCGCGCTTGTTGATGACCGGAGCGGCGAAGTTCTCGCTGATCTGGGTCTGCTGGCTCGAGAGGCTCGAGATCTCCGGGGCGATCTCCAGCCGGACGAAGCCGTCCGAGCTGATCGAAGGGCGCACCAGCATCGAGATACCCACGTCTCGCCGCGTCACGTTGGCCTGCGTCCGCCCGCTCTCGAATGTATCGACGCTCTCGATGATGGCGATGTCGTCACCGACCAGAATGTTGCCCGATTCGTTGTTGTTAATCTGGATGACAGGCCGGCTGAGAACTTCCAGGCGGCCCTGTCCCTCCAACGCCCGCACGGCCAGCCCGAAGTCTGCCGAGGTAAGCGAGAGGTTGGGCAGCCCCACCGCTGTCGCCACACCCGTGCCCGCCGCACTCATGCCGAAGTCGTACATGTCGCCGCCGAAGTCGAACAGGTCGAAGTCCAGGCCCCAACTGGCGTTCTCGTCGAGGGTGACCTCGGCGATGAGTGCCTGCACCAGCACCTGCGGCGGCGCCGCATCCAGCTCGCTGACAATGTCGTTCACCGTGCTGATATACCGCGGGGAGGCCGACACAATGACCTTATTGCTCGTCGGGTCGCCCACCACGATGACCTCGCGGTCCAGCACACGGCTCAATGACTCACTGCCCTCATCGCTGATGAGCTGCCGAAGCCGATCCGCCTGCGTCTGGAAGTAGCCCTGGAGCACGTCCTGGACCTGGTCAGCCTGTGCGTTCTGGAGCGAGTACACCACCTCCTCGCGCTCGGTGGCCTGGATCGAATCCAGGCGTTCGATCACGTCCGAGACCAGATCGACGTACTCCTTCGTCGCCGACACGATGATGGTGTTGGTCCGGTAGTCGATGGTGATCGCCAGCCGCTCGCGCTCGGTCGAGACCGGCGTGAGCTGCTGCTCGAAGGGCTGATCGTCCTCGATCGGCCTGCGTCGCGAGGGCACCAGGATGAGTTGGTCGCCCTGCCGCTGAAGGCTGAACAACTCCTGGAGGACGACGGCCATCTGCTCGGCGTCGGCGTTCTGAAGCCTGAAATACTTCAGGATGCGATCGTCCACCTCGCTGCGGTCGACCTCGTCGATGAAGCCCAGGATCAGGTCCATGACCTCGGGCGGGCTGATGATCGTCACGGCGTTGGTGCGCTCGTCCGCCTCGATGGCGATCTGGCTGCGCACCGAGTCATCGATCGCCGCGCTGGTGATGGCGTATTGCCCGTTGCCGTTCCCCATCTCGTCACGGATCTGCCGACGGAACTCGATGATCGAGGCCGATTCACCAGCCGAACCACCAACGCTCTGACCCGAGAGAAGGTTCTGGAGCAACTGCACCACCTCGCGGGCGTCGGCGCTTTCCAGCTCGACGCGTTGCAGGTACGTTCTTCTCACGACCTCGGCCACGTCCAGCTTCTGCACAAGATCGCGAACCCGCGCGATGTCGTCGGTGGTGCCGCTCACGACGATGGAGTTGCTGCGGTTCTCGGCCACGACACTCACCGCGTTGTCGCCCCGCTTGTCCAACTCGGGCTGAACGTAGAGCGTCTGGATCGACTCGGCGATGCGTGACGCGGTGCCGCGCTCCAGCCCGATCAGCGCAAACTCCTGGCCCTCGCTCTGACGCTGGCCCTCCTGAGAGAGGCTCTCGATCAGGCCCCGCACGACTTCCAGGTTCTCGTTACTCGAGACCACGAGCAGCTGGTTTGTCGACCGGCTTGGCTCGATCGAGAACACGTCCTGCGCCGACTCGGCCTGCCCGCCGCGTGTCGCCGCCTCAATGCGGTCACGCATCAGCCGCTCGATCCGCGGGGCCAGTTGCTCCACGTCGGCCCCGGCGACGTCAATGGTGTGCAGGCCAACCGTCTGGTCGGCCTCCTCGCGGTCCAGCCGATCGACCAGATCATCGAGCACCGCGAAGCTGCGCTGGCTGGTAGACACAACAAGCGTGTTTGTGCGCAGGTCCGGGCGCACGATGACAGTGTCCTCCTCGCGATCAACCCCCGCACGGCGGCGATCATCGAAGATGTCTTCAAGCAGGTCGGCCACACGATCGGCCGACGCTCGCTCGAGCGCGTAGAAGCGGACCCGATTGCTCGCGGCCGCCGACTCGACGTCCAGCATGCCCACCAACTCCCGCACGATTCGCAGATTGGCCGGGCTTGCCACCACAATCAGCCGGTTGCTATTGGGCTCGGGCAAAATGGTCAGCCCGCTCAGCGTGCCGAATAGATCGCTGTCCAACCGGGCGTCCGCCTCAAGCGGATCCTTACCCTGTTGCACCAGCCGCAGGCGGCCGACCTGCTCTCGCAGGCCCGCGGCCTGGGGCGCCTCGGCCACACCGTCGACGAGCGTCTCGGAGATCAGGTCCGCCACATCGCCGGCGTCGGCGTGCTCGAGTGTGATAATCGTCGGCTCGATCCAGCCAACCGATTCCTCGCTATCCAGGTCGGCCAGCAACACCTCCACGAAGGCCACGCCGTCCTCGCGACCAACGACGATCAGCGAGTTGGTCCGCGCATCGACCTCGATCGCGACGTCACCGGCCAGTGCCTGGCCCGTCGCCGTGGTTGGCACGCCCTGACGCTGCGTGCCGGGCACTCGGCGGATCGCTTCTCCCTCGCGGAACAGCCCATCGATGATGGTCTGCACGCGGCTTGCATCGGCATTGCTGAGCGGGAAGATCCGGGCCACCACAGCCTCGCCCACCGGAAGCGTGTCGAGCGTGGAAACCAGGTGCTCCACGGCCTTGACGTTCGCGGCCGATGAAGCGATCAGCAGCGAGTTTGACCCGTTGTCCACCCCAAGTTGCACCGGCACGGTCAGATCGAACTCCGGCCCGCTCTCGCCTGCGCCCATCTTCCGCCGGCGCACCTGCTCGGCCAATGCCTGGGCGGTGGCCGATTGCCCCTGCTCGGCCCGCGGCGCCAGCATCTCGCGAACCACACGCGCAACCTGATCGGCCGAAGCGGTCTTCAGCCGCACCAGAGAGATCGACTGCGCTCCCTCGATCCCGCCCTGATCGATCGCACGGACAAGCTGCTCAACCCGGTCGGCATCGGCCGCGCCAGCCACCACGGCCACCGCATTGCGCGTCGGCAGGGAAATGATATTGATGGGCTCGCTCACCACGCCAGGGCGATCCGCCTGCATCGGACGGGTCAGCCCGAGTTGGTTGGCGATCTGCACCATCTGCTGTGGCAGGTGAGATGCGAGTTCGATGATGCGAATGGACTGGCCCAGTCCCATTGGCCCCGCAGGGTCGAGTCCCTCTGCCCCATCCTGATCCCCCGCGAGCTCGCCCTGGAGCGTGTCGACGACCTTCTTCATCTCCTCGAAAAGACGCTCACTCGCGGCGATGACAAGGGCGTTGCTGTCGCGATCGACCTCGATACCCAGGCCCTCGTTGAGTTGTTGGGCACGCACACGGAACGCGTTGAGCAGTGTCTCGCGCATCCGAACCGCCGGGATGCCCTTCACCATGAGCGTCCGCACTCGAACGTCGGCCGACGAGCCCTCGGTCTCCAACGTCTGCACCAACGCTCGAACCTGCGTGAACTCGGCCTCCGACCCTCGGAACACGACCATGTTGCTCGCGTCATCGCCGTATACCACCGGTGTGCGCGGGCCGCGGCGGCCGAGCGGATCGATGAAGATCCGCTGCACTGCCTGCGCAATGCGCGATGCGCGACCTGATTCGAGGGCGATCACCCGGGCATCGGGCAACCGACCGGCACCCTCACCGTCCAATGACTTGGCGATGGTCTCGATCCGCTCCAGGTCCTGCACGTTGGCGAAGACGATCAGCGAGTTGGTCTCCACCTCGGCAGAAACGACAGGCGTCTCGCCCGGATCGATCAGCACCGTAGGTAGATCGGGCGAGACCTGGCGGCGGTCGCCCTGCTGGTTACCTTGCCTGCGGGCCTGCTCGCGCTGGATCTGCTGCTCGAGCGGGGCCCGGAAGCCCTCGTTCAGGGCGTCGGCCACGTTGCGCGCGTCGGCGTTGTTGAGCGGGATAACCTTGAGCTGCCGGCCCGTCGAATACGCCTCGGTATCGAACTGGTCCAGCAGGCTGCGGATGCCCTCCCACTGCTCCTCGCCAGCGGCAATGATGAGGGTGTTCGTGACGGCATCGCTCAGGATGCTCACGTCGCGGGCGCCCTGGTCCTTGGCCTCGATGGCGCGCGGGCCATAGAACAGCTTCAACGCCTCGGCCACCAGGTTCGCCTCGGCAAATCGCAGCTTGACGAACTGGGTCTGCCGCTCACCGCCAGTCTTCACATCGAGCTCGTCGATGATCTGCAGAAGCTGCCTCATCTCGTCGGGTGCGGCGGTCAGGGTCACCACGTTCTGGCTGTCGACGTAATCGACACCCGGCACAGCGGCACCCCGCTCCCGCGGCTGCGCCCGAATCACCTCACGAAGCGTCAGCCAGACGTCGACGGCACGGGCGTGCTCGAGCTGCACACGGCGGAACTCGGTGGCCGGAGGCGCGCTCGCTACATCGAACTGGGCGATCTGCTCGCGTACCCAGGCGACCGACTCCTCGTTGCCACCAGAGATGATGACCGTGTTCGTGCGATCGACCGCCGTGAGTTCCACATTCATGCCGTCGGGCAGCGCGCTCCGCAGGTCCTGGGCCACCTGCGTCGCCCGCGCCTCGCTCAACTGCACGCTCACGAAGGGCAGCGCAGCATCGGTGTCGATCTTCTCAAGCAGTGCCCGGATAAGCGGGAACTGCTCGTCCTGGGCCGACACGATGATCGCGTTGCGGCTGGGCTGGGGCGTCACGCGGATGGCGTCCTCGCGGCCCGCGCTGGGTATCATGCTGCGGATGGCCTCGCTGGCCTCGCGCGGCTCCATCGATCGCAACGAGAACACCTCGATGCTCCGCCCTTGTGGCAGATCTGGCTGGTCTATTTGAGCGACCATGTCCTGCAACAGCGACATGTCGTCCTCGCTCGCGGTCGTAATCAGCACATTTCCATCGGGCGAACCGATGATCGTGACATCACTCTGCCGCTGACCACGGGCACTCGACCGCTGCGCAAAGAACTGCTGCAACGTCCGCTGCACACGATCGGCGTTCGCGTGCCGAAGCTCGATGACCTCGATGGGCCTGTCTTCGATACCCGGCGTCGAGGCAAGTACCTGAGCATACTCAACAGCCTGATCAACCTTCGGCTTCTCGCCCACCATAATGAGCAATCCGCGGGCACGATCAACCGTGACGTTGACCGCCGCCTGCGAGGTCATCCACCACCGACCACGATCCGTCTCCTGGAACGCCTGGCGGATGATCTGGGCGATCGCGTCCGGGTCGCCGTCCTTGATGGGCACCGTCTGCACGATCTTGCGAGTGACGTCGCTGCGCTCCTGGTCAAGGTCGGAGATCAGCCCCAGCATAAGATCCATCGTGTCACCCTGGCCGACCACGATAATGCTGTTGCTCGGCTCGTGCACACTGGTGTACAGCTTGTCTTCGGGCGGCGCATCGTTCCCACGCCGATTTCCCCACACACGCTCGTCGTAGAGTTGCACCTGCAGGTCCGAAACAGCCTCGTTCAGATCCTGCGCTCGTCCATTCTGAACACGCACGATCTGCACGCGAAGATCCCGTGCCGCCGCGGGCATATCCAGGGCCGCAGCGAGTTCCTCGACCTGCGCAAAGTCCTCGTCCGACGCGGCCACGATAAGCGTGCCACTGCGGCGCTCGCCCACTACGTTGACGCGGGTCTGCCCGCGTCGCCCCCGCCCGGCCGCCTGAGCACGATCGCGCATGAAGCTCTGGATGGCCTGCGCCACCGTCGGTGCGTCGGCAGTTTCCAGCTTGATCGTTCGGATCGGCGCGCCCTCGACGCTCGCCGAATCCAACTGCTCGGCCAGCTCGCGCACTTCCGCCAGCAACTCGGGCTCAGCCCGCACCACCAGCATGCCCGCGTCGTCGTCGGCAGACACGCTCATCGCGTCACGACGGCCCGGGTCGTTGCCGATCAGCACCTGGTTGATCACCTGCGCCACCGTTCGCGGCGCGGCGTTCTGCAGCGGGAGGATCGCCAACTCGAGCCCGTCATCCTGCGACGGCGCGTCGGCGTCGATCAGCAGCCGCTCGATCTCCTGGTGCTGATCGCTTGATGCGGTCACCAGCAACGCGTTGGTGCGATCGTCGGCCACGAAGCTCGGCTCGGGGATCGAGTTGCCACCGGGCCCGCGACGCTGTGCGCGAAAGAGGTCAGCAAACGCACCCGAGAGCTGCTGCGCCTCGGCATTATCCAACTCGTAGCGTCGGATCGCCAACCGATCGGCCAAGGGGCTCTGGTCGATCAGGCTCACGAACGAATCAATCAGGGGCAGCACATCGCTGGGGGCCGTCACGACCAGCCGCGTGCCGCTCGGGTCTGCCAGCACACGCACTGTATCGGGGTCGATCGATGCCTCGATGCGCTGGCCATCGGGACCCAGCAGCGTCAGATCACTAGCCCTCGCAGGCGTCTGCTGGCGGCGAAATCGACGCGCCTGCTGCCCCGTGGGCTGGGCGCTCACCAGATCGTTGATCGAATCGGCCGCGTCATCCGCGTCGATGTTCACCAGCGGATAGATCTTCAGCGTCAGCGATTCGCTGGCCTCCAGGCGCGACACTGCCGCAATCAGCTCGCCCAGCACCTCGAAGTCCGTGTCGTTGGCCCACACGATGAGTGAAGAGCCTATCGGATCGGGTACGACGTCAGGGCGCCCGGTAAAACCCGACGGGTTCTCCGTGCTTGCTCGCCCTACGCGCTGCACCGTCTGCCGGACGATCTGCGCGATCGCGTTCGCATCGGCCGAACTCGGAAGACGGATCACGCGCGTCCGGGTCGCCTCGCGCGGCATCTGCTGCTGGATCTGCTCGGCTAGTGACGCCAGCCGATCCGTCACTCGGGGGGAGCCAACCACCACCAGCGTGTTCGTCGCCGGATCCACCGCGATGGTGATCGTCGGGCCACGATCCAGCGCGCCCTGATCCTCCACCTCGACGCCATCCGCCTGGACTTCCGCTTCAGCCTGAGACTCGGGTTGCCTTTGGCTCTGCGGCTCGCTCTCGCCCTGCTCCTGCTGCACACCCGCCAGCACGGCCGACATAACGGCCTCATGCAGTGGATCGCGACGCGCGGGCAGCGCGCTGCCGGGCCCGATGGGCTTGCCCGCCTCCTTCATCAGTTCGTCGACCCCGATGACCTCCACGCGCACGCCGCCCTGCTGCTCCAGGAGCTGCCGCAGAGTCTGCGCCACCACCGCCGCGTCGCCACGCGAGCGATCGATCGGGATGAGCCGCATCTGCCGGCTGCCGCTGAGTGTGGCCGAGTCGATCTGCTGGGCCAGGCCCTCGATCTCGGCCATCTGCGATTCGGTCGCCCGCACGATCAGCGTGTTGCTGCCCTGGTCGACCTTGATCGTCGGCGGCTCCACCCCGCCCTCGTCGCTCAGCACGCCCGCGAGATTCTGCGACACCTCGGCTGCATCGGCATTCCGCAGCGGGATCAACCGAACGACGCGACGGTCCGTGTCTCCGGCGGCCTCGGCCGAATCGAGCTCGGCGACAACCTGCTCGGCAAGCTCCAGCATCGGTCGCGGCGCTGCCACCACCACCGTGTTGCTGCCCGGCTCTGGAATTACGCGAATCGCCGGCTTTACCGCCTGGTCGGGGTTCCGCGCCGCGAAGTCGCTCACGGCCCACCAGGGCAGCAGATCGACAACCGACTCCTGCTGTAGAATGGTCTCCAGGATGGGCGCGACAGTCTCGGCCCGCGTGTGCTTCAGCCGCAGCGTCAGCACACCCACAGCCTCTGGCTCCACCTGAACGTCCATCTGATTGATCAGCTCGACGGCCTCTTCGATCTGCGACTGCGACGCGGAGATCACGATGCTGTTGCTGCCCGTCTCGGCACGCACCGTCGGCTGGGGCTGGCCCGGCCGAAGCCCGGCCCGCAACGCATCCTGCACCGCCGCGGCGACCGAATCGGCGTCGCCCTGGGTCAGCCGAACGAGCCGAACGCCCCGCTCACCCTGTCCGTCCGGGGCCGCGTCCATCGCCTCGATCAGCTTGCCGGCCATCGGCATCATCGCGCTAGGCACGCTCATCACGATACGATTGGACGCCACGTCGGCACGAAGCGTTGGGCGCGGCACGTCCAGCCCCGCACGCTCGGCCCGCACCAACTCGGCCGGCCAGCGGCCGCGATCGTTCAGCAATGACTCCACCGTCTGCGCTACATTCGCCGCAGAGGCGTTCGCGAGCGTGATGACCGTCACGTCGGCCACCGGCGTCGCCGGCGCACGGTCGTCAAAGCGCTGCAAGAGCTCCACGGCCTGCACCGCCGCCGCCTCGCCGCCCACAACGAGCACCGTGCCCGTGTTCGGGTCGGCCGAGATCTCCAGCCCCTGACGGTCACGCTCGATCGTCTGCTCGGCCACGCTCGACACCGCGTCGACCAACGCCTGCGGCTGGGCTCGGGCGGGCGTGAAGGTCAGAAGCGTGCGGCCGCTCTCGGCCGACGGCCGATCCAATCGCTCGATGAGCTCTTGGGCAAGCTCCACCATCTTCGACGGCCCGCTCACCAGCAGGGCGTTGGTGCCGCTGTCGACCTCGACGCGCACCGGCGTCACCTGCGCCGCCGTCGGATCCCGCCGCATGAGCTCGCGCAGGATGAACGGGTTGCTCTCTCGCTGCTGCTCGAGCAGTCGCTCGATGACGGGGCCCACGCGCTCGGCGTCGGCGTGCTGCAGTTCGAAGGTCTGCACCCCCACCGCCTCGGGATCAAACGGCGGCGTATCGAGGTCGTCGACGAGCGTACCCACCAGCTCAAGGTCGCCCTGCGAACCAGTGAGCAGAAGCGCGTTCGCCCCACCCACCGAGCTCACGCGAACCTCGCCGCCGCTGGGCAACACCACCGCGTCGATCGCACGCTCGAGCTGCGGGGCGATCTGGTCCGACCGGCCATAACTCAGCGGCACGACGCGCACCACGGGCGCCGCCGCGCCAACCTCGTCGGTGTCCAGCGCATCGACCAGGCTCTGCGCAAGCTCCTGCGCAACCGGCGGCGCCGAGATGATCAGCGTATTCGTCGCAGGCTCAGCGCTCACGGTCAGTAATGAGGCGACGTCCGAAACGCCCAGCCCGCCGGACACCTGCTGCTGCTCACGAAGCCGCGTGGTCAGCAGGTCACGCAAAAGAGGCTCGAGCCGATCGGCCCTGGCGTGCTGTAACTTGTATAGCTTCACCGTCGACTCGGGCCGCGCGGGCGATCCGTCCAGATCCTCAAGCAACGCCTCCACCTGCACGAACACCTCGCCCGGTCCGCTCACGATGAGCGTGCGCGTGTTGGGCTCGACCGACACCGTCAACGGCGTGCGCGGGCTTCCACCCAGAGCACCGCTGCCGGCCAAATCGCGGATGGCGCTGGCGATCGCCTCCGGCTCGGCGCGCTGCGGCTGGTACGTCCGCACGACCACATCGCCGGCCAGTTCCGACCGATCCAGCGAGTTGACGATCTGCTCGAAGCCCGCCAGGCGGCGCGACGGCGCGTCGACGATCAGGGCGTTCGTCGTCCGATTGGCACGGACCACCACCTCCTTGGGCTGCTGCAGGTCCGGACGCGGCCGGCCGCGCGAATCACGCGGCATTGGAGGCTCGGGGTACATCTCGTCGATCGTCTGTGCGAGTTCCTCGGCGCGGGCGTGCTGAAGGGGAAAGATGCGGATCTCGCGATCCTCGTCGTCGATCGTTCGCGCCTCGTTGAGCTGCGAGACAACAGACTCGATCTCGGGCATCATCTCCGGATGCGCCGACACTAGCAGCGTGTTCGTCGCCGCATCGGCGCGGATATCCACCGGCTGCCGCGCGCGCTCCTCGGGCGTGCGTCGCTGGTAGCTCTCCTGCAGCATCTCGGCGATGTTGCCCGCCTCGGTCGTACGAAGACGCAAGATCCGCAACGGCTGACGGCCCGCCGATTGCTGGCGGTCGAGATCCGCAACCAACTGCTCAATGATGCCAAACTGCGACGGCACCGCCGCCGCCAGGATCGCGTTCGTGCTCTCGATGGCCTCGAACACCGGCTCGGGCCCGCCCTGCTGACGCAGCGAGTTGCTCGAGCCCACAAGGTCCCGCAGGAACTCGATCACGTCCGACGCCCGGGCCTGCTGGAGCTGAATCAGCCGCGCCTCGCGCGGCGGGCCGGCCTGGTCCTGCAACAGATCGATCACCCCCAGGAAGCGCTCCATCGCCTGCGCGTCGGCCACGATCTCGAGCGCGTTGGTTGACTCGTTGATCGACAGCTCGACCTCGCCCGCGCCCGGCACGCCGGCCACCTGCGCCCGATAGATCGACAGCGCCCGATCCCCGACATCCTGCGCGTCGGCGTTGGCGATCGGCACGATCGCCGTCTCACGCTCCACGGGCACCGCCGACAGGTCTTCCAGCATCGCCTCGACACGCTCGAACGTGACCTCGTCGCCCGCCACGATCAGCGTTCCGCTGCGCGGCTCGGCCTCGATCGTCACCCGCACGCTCTGTCGGCCAGCCTGGGCCGGCGCACTCAGGTTGCCCTGGCGTTCCATACCTTCAAGCACCCGCTTGATGGTCTCCACGTCGGCGTTCACCACACGATACGTCCGCAACTCGGCACTCGGTGGCACCTCGACCTGATCAAGCTGCGACGCGAGCTCACGCAGAGACTCGTGCATCTCCACCGGCGCGTCGATAATGAGCGAGTTGCTCGATTCATCGGCCGACACCACCACCTCGCGCGGCTGCTGCAGCCACGGCATTGGCTGGCCACGCCGATCACGCGGGATCGCCGGCTCGGGATACAACCGGTTCATCGCGTCCGCCACGTCGGTCGCCTTGGCCACCGACAAGCGGAACAACAGCGGCGCACGCTCGGGCCCCTGCTGGCTCTCCTCATTGATCTCGTCCACGAACGACTTGATATCCGCCAGCAGCTCCTCGTGCGCCGACACGATCAGCGTATTCGTCGCCTCATCGGCACGCACGTCCACCGGCCGCGCGATACGGTCGGCTTGCGGACGCTGGCGGTATTGATCGCTCAGCATCCGCGCGATGTTCCCTGCGTTGGCCGTGCGAAGCTGCAGCAGCTTCAGCGGCGGCAGGTCCATCGGCTCGGGCGTGTCCAGACGCGCCACCAGCTCGGCCACCATCGCGTGCTGCGCCGGCTCGGCCTTCACCACCAGCGTGTTGGTCCGCTCCAGCACGCTGATCTGGGGCGCCGGCGCCTCGCGCGAAGGATCCACCGGCTCGCGGCCCTCGATCAAACCCTGCAGCGTCGGCAGCACCTGCTCGGCGCTGGCAAACTCCAGGTCCAGCATCTTCGTCGTCCGGGCGGGCGGCACGAGCTGCTGCACCTGCTGCAGCACCTCCTGGAACAACGCCACTGCCGAGGCCGACCCCTGTGCGATGATCGCGCCCGCCGCCGCGTCGGGCGTCAGCGAGACGTCATTCAGCGACGGATCCTCCCGCCGCGCTGCCTCCGTCTCATACACCGGCTGCACGCGATCGAGCAACTGCTGCGGCGTGGCGTTGCGCACGGGTACTGTCACGAACCGCGACTGCCCCGCCGGCTTGTCGAGCTGCGCGACCACCGCCTCGATCACCGAGAACTGGCCCTCGCCCGCACGCACGATCAACTGGTTCAGCTCGTCGACCGCCTCGAACTGCGGCGCGTCGTAGGCCGTCCCGTCCGACGGACGCAGCATCGCCTCGGCCACGCGCTCGGCCCGCTGGGCCACCTGGCTGGGCCTCGTCGAAGACATGGTGTACGTCCGCGACTCGCGCTCCACCACCACGCCCGACTCGCTCTGGCGCATGAACTCCACGAACTTATCCAGACCACCGCGCTGCCCCACCACAGTCACGGTCCGGCGGGCCGCGTCCACGTCCACGCGCACCGGCTCGCGCTCGTCCATCCCGGTCAGCGCGTAGAGCTCCATCGCGCGATCGACCACCGCCTGCGGGTCGCCCCGGCCGACCGTCAGCGTGCGCACGTCGCGCGTCACGCCCTCGCCACTGTCCAGCGTCTCGGCCAGCGACTCGAACGCCCGCACGTCGGCGGCCGGCCCGGTGACGATCAGCGAGCGACCGCCCGCCAGCGGCGCAAACCGCAGCACCTGCCGCTGCCGGGGCGAGAGCAGACGGTCGGCGGTCCGCTCCAGCGTCGCCGCGTCCATCCGCTCAAGCTCGACCACGGTGGTCTGGTTGGCCTCATCCGCGCGGTCGTTCAGCCCCGGATCCAGCTCGCCCAGCAATGCCTCTGCCTGCATCACCAGCGACGCGCTGCCAACCACCGTGATCTTGCCCTGCGTCTCCATCGGGATGATCGTGGGCCGCCGCTCGCCGGGCACACTGGAGAACAAGCGATCCAGCTGCCGCGCCGCCTCCTGGGGCGTCACCGTCTCGAGCACGAAGCTGGCCATCCGGCGACCATCGGCCACACCGCCCTCGCCCCCGTCCAGCATCTCGATGAGTTGGGCCGCGGTCTCCAATCGCCGCGTCGGCCCGATCGCGATGATCGAGTTCGACCGCTCGTTGGGCTCGAAGCGCACCGGCGGCTGAGAGACATCGTCGATCACGTCGTGGCGATTGCCCTGCTTGACGATCGTCTTTTCGTACTCGGGCACCAGCGAACGCAGCGTGCCAATCACCTCATTGACCTGCGAGCTCCGCAGCGGATACACGCGATAGTCCGAGTCGCTGGGCGGCTGGCTGTCCACCAGCCGCACGACCTCGCGGATACGACGGATCTGCTCACCCGTCTCGGTGAGCACCAGAAGGTTCTGCGAGGCCACAGGAACGATCGACCCGTACTCGGCAACCATACCCTTGAGCTGCTCGGCCACGTCCGCCGCGTCGATGTTCGTCAGAGGCACCGCCAGCGTCACGATCTCACCGTCGCGCACCTGGCCGGGCAGCTCACCCTGGTAGATCTCCCCCGGCTGCCGCGCCGCATCACCAAGCGAGCGGAAGTACAGGTACTCATCCTGCTGCGTCAGCCGGGCCTTGTGTGGCAGCAGGAAGCGGTTGAGGATGTCTAGCGCGGTGTCAAACGAGTACGCCTCGCCGCTCACGAACGTCATGCCCTGCTCGGGAACAGACGCCTGATAGATAATCGGCACGCCCGACTCACGCGAGAAGAACCCAAGCACCTCCGAGTATGGCGCATTCTCGAAGCTGAACCGGATGGGCGTAGCAGACGCTTCGCCGGCGGTGGGCGCCGGGTCGCTGGCCTTCGGCTCGGCCGGCTGCGAGGCAGGTGCCTGCTCCTGGGCCGCCCGCGCGCTCATCGCCATGCCGCACGACAGCAGCATCGCCGCCGCCATATGCCCAGTTGCCTTCGCACTCATGCGCCCGTCTCCCTTCGCCTTCGAGTTCCTGCGCCTTGGCGCGTTCGAGTCGTTCAGTTGGTGTAGTGTGTCCACGGTCATCGCCGTTCCCTTCCATGCGCGGCGGCGAGCAGTTCGCCATTGCGCACCTCGAATCGCTCGTCATTGGCCTCGAAGGTGGCCACCTCTCCCAGCACGCCGGCAAGCCGCAGCCCACCGACCTCCTCGCCCAGCGCCAGCGTCCGCCGGCGGCCGCTCGTATGCACCACGATCGCGTACCGGCCGCTCTGCCCGCCCATCACGCCAGCCAGACGCCACCCATCTCCAGGCGCCGGCGGTGGCGGTGATGGCGCGGTCTCCTGCTCGCGCGGCGGGGGCGCCTGCACCACCACCGGCTCGGGCTGCACCTCAGTCCGGAACGGGTCCGCCGCGACAACCGATGCGAGCTGTGTCTGGACCCGCTCGTCCAGCGGGTCGATCGGGATCTCGCCAGCAAGCGAACCCTCGTCCTCGACCACCAACGCCGTCAGCGTCATCGAGAGCGAGAACACCGCAGGCCTGCCCTCCTCCGTCCGCACGGGCTTGATCGCCCACGAGTCCACACCCAGCGTCCACCGCTGCGCATCGGCCAGGGCCAACGCCCGCAGCACAGCTTCCAGCGTGCCCTCCCCCGAGATCAGCACCCGCGCCTCGCTCGCGTCCACACGGTCACGCAGCGTCCGCTGGAACGCGCGGGGCGTCACGCCGCGCGCTTGTCCCGCAGGGTTCGCCAGTGCCTTCGGCGGCAGCGAGTTCACCTCAAGCTTGGTCAGCCCGGCCTCGAATGCCAGCGTCGCGCTCGCCGTCCGCAGCCGATGCTCCAGGGATTCGCGATCGCCCTGCACCGCCCCCGCGACGATCGCGTCGAGTTCGCGCCGCACCCGGCTCTCCTGGAGCAACGCCGTCTCGAATCCGCTCTTCTCGCCCAGCAGCGTGTCAATATCCGCTCGCAACGCCGCCGCCGGACGCTCGAAGAAACGCGCGTACCCCCACCAACCGGCGCCGGCTAGCACGGCACACCCGCCAACAACCATCAGCAGCCGGACGACGCGGGGGTTCATGAGCCTTCCCCCTCCCCAGCGTCGGTCCGATCGCCGGCGCCCGCGTCGGACTCCAGGTCCGCCCCATCGCGCGCCAGACGCGTCGCGGTGTCGACCTCCAGCTTGAAGCTCAGGCCAGCGTCGGGGCCCTGTGTCTGCACCAGATAGATCGGATCGTCAACCAGACGCCCGCGCACCATGCCCGCCATCTCGCGGTGCTCGCCCACGCCCTGCAGGGTCAGCCCCCCGCGCACCGCAGGCCGATATTCCCCGGACGTAAACGGATAGCTCCGCGCCCCATCGGGGCTGCCGAACCACACCCCACCGCGTGAGGCGCCAGACAACTGCTCGATGCGTACGCCAGAAGAAGCCGCGTGCCCCATCACACGCTCCAGGTGCCCCGACCATTGCGGACGGGTCTCCTTCAGGGCTTGCAGGTGCTGCAGCCTGGTGCGGTCCAGCACCATCTTCTCGTACTCGGATTGCAGCCTGGACACCTGCTTGCTCAGCCGATCCTTCTCGCTCTGAAGATCACCCAGACGGATATACCCATACACCCCAAGGCCGCCAACGAGCGCGATCACCGCCATCGCACCCAGCAACACCCGCTCGCGCGACTGTGAGCGTTCGGCCTTCGCACGTCTTGGGTTCAGCAGGTCCAGCCGGTCGCACGCCGAGACGCCCACACCCGACAACGCCAGCCACCGCGTCGGGTCGGCCCCGCTCTGATCGCCAAGCACCGCGAACGACTCGGCGCCCAACGCCGAAGCGTCCACCTCGATGATCTCGCCCACTTCCGAGGCGATCGACGAGCACAGCCCACTCCCACCGATGACCACCGCGTCCTGCACCGGCAGCGAGTTCGGCGCCGCCCGGTAGCCCATCCACGTCCGCTTCACCTCCACCGCGATCCGGCGAACGAACCCCTCCTGCTCGCCCGTGGGCCATGCCGCGTCCACCCCGCGGCTGGTCACCACCCCGCCCGGCTCGACCACCGCGATCTCCACCGAGGCCGCTCCCGGCGACACCACGATCCGCGCATGTCCCGTGTCGGGCAGCCCCGCGATGCACGCCGAGCACTGGGCCCGCAGCACGACCGAACCCAGCTTCAGCTTCGCAGACGACAGCATCGAACGCATCCACGCAAGCCGCTCGGCTGGCACCGAGGCGCCAAGCACCTCGACCTGCCCACCCTCCTCGCGCAGCACCACGAAGTCCGTCGACGCGTCGCCGCCCTGCACCGGCATCGCCCGGCTCATCTGCAGCTTCACCATCGCCGGCAGTTGGCCCTCGCTCGGCGGCTTGGGCAGGCTCAGCCGCTTGAGCAGCAGATCCCCCCGGCCGGCCACCCACACCGCCTGCTTGCCCTTCAGACCCGCCTGCTTGAGCTGCTCGCCAACCCACTGGCCCACCGCCTCGGCATCATCCGCGGCCACGTCCTCGGGAAGCCTGGCACACAATCCGGCGCCAACCCGGGGCTGGCCCTTCTCGCTGCCCACGGGCACCACCGTCAACCAGCCCGCGTGCCACTCCATCGCCAGCCGAGCGCCGCTCATGGGGCCACCCCCATCTCCGAATCCTCCCACGGATCCTGATCATCCTGATCCGTCCCGGCCAGCACCTGAGACACCGCCGCCAACTCCCCGGCAACGCTGACATCCCCCAACGGGATCACCACCGGGCGATCCCCAGAAAAATCAACCAGCAGGTCCATGGCAACCCGATCCTGCAGCCGATCCTCGTCGGCCACAGCCATGCCCGCCCGCGCGCGTTGCGCGTCCTCCAGCGAGTCGATGCCCACGGACCGCTCGCGCACCGTCGCCATGCCCGCCTCGGCACGCAACACCCAACGCACGCTCCTGGTCGTGACCCGATCGAGAACCTCAAGCATGGAACTCTCATCGACCAGCCCCTCACGAAGAGGCCACAGGGGGTCGCGCAACGCTTCGGGTCCCAGGCTCCGCCGGCCCTCCACGATCCGCTCGGCCTTCTCCGCGTCCAGCCCCGGCAGGACCGCCAGCACCTCCACGGGCGCCCGATTGATATCCACACGCCCACGCACCGGCCCCTCGCCGAAGCCCACCACGTCCAGCACACGGCCGCAGGTGGATAGCGACATCTGACGGCCCAATCCCCGGGCAAGCTCGCTTGGCGAACCCGGCGGCGAGCCCAGTCCCTCCAGCAGCGACGCCACCTGCTCCAGCCCTTCTTGCTCGCCCAGAACCCCGGCCAGGCGGTCCCGCATCGAGTCGTCAAACGGCTGGGACACATCCACCCGCCGGGCCCCGGCCTGAGCGCCGCCCACACCAACCACGTACAGCGGGTCGGCAGAACCCACCGTCAGCAGGCTGGCCAGCGGGGGCGTCTCGGAGACCAGATCCCCCCGCTCGTCGTACTCACCGAATACCAGTTCGACGGTCATCCCCTCCACGCCCAGCAACTCGCGTAGCGAACGCACCGGCAGCATTCCCGCCACCGCCGCACCCAGCGTCTCGTCCATGCCCGGCAGGCGGGCCAGCATCGCCGCCGTGCAGGTGTTCACGTCCAGCAGGGCGTCCAGCGACACCGGATCGGGCGTGATCGCGGCATCCAGACGGAACATAGCCGTCCGGTTGCCCTCCTCATACAGCTCGAGGGGCTCATCGATCACCAGCTCCGCCCCACCCAGCACGGCCTCCCGCTGGTCCCGTGCCATCTGTTCGATCGCCAGCACGCCCGACCGCATGGTCAGCCGCGACTGAAGACGCCCGGCCGACGCCGACGCGGCCTCGCCCGCGCTCCGGGCGGCCAGCAACGCCACCGTGCCCGCCAGGGCGCCGATGGCGATCACCACCAGCACCACCAGCACCGCGACCCCGCGTTCGTGGACGGCTCGCCTCATCGCCCGCCCCCCAGATCATCCGTTCGAGCGTCGCCAGAGCGGGCCACCCGCCCCATCGCCCCCCCCACCACGTACACGAAGTCCGCCGGGCGCTCGGGCAGCTCAAGCTCTTCCAGCCCCGGAAGCTCCATCGCCTGGTCCATCTCGGCCCCCGGCCCGCCGCCAGCCGCGTCCCCGGCTTCGGGCGTTTGCCTCTGGCGGTCCACCGGCGCCAGCCACGCGAACACGCGAAGCGGCGGCTCGCGGCCCGAAGCCGTGACAAGGTCGTCGAACCGATCCACCAGCACGGCCTCGATGTCGGCCACCACCAGCTCGACCGTCTCCCCCGCGTCGCTGGTCTCGGTCCAGGTCAGCTCGCCCGCGTCCTTGTCGAAGCCCAGCCGGCCCGAGTACCCGACCGGCCCCGCCGGCACGCCCGCGCGCCCGGCCGCCGGCCACACGCCCCGCCCGGAAAGCTCGAACCAATCCTCGCCGTGGCGGGCCCGCTCGGACGAGGCCGCCGCCACCCGCTCCACGCGGTCCAGCACCCGCGCCAGCATCGCCGCACGCTCGCCCTCGCGAACCAGCCGATCGCGTCGCCCCGCCAGCCCGAAGGTGAAGGTGATCAGCGCCGCGCTCAAGATCGCAAGGATGCCGATGGCGATCATCACCTCCAGCATCGTGAAGCCGCCGAAGCGCGCGCCGCCATGACCAAGCACGCGGCTCAAGGCTCACCCCCCGCCGGCTCCATCGGCACAAGCTGACGCAGCGTGGCCAGCACCGGTGCGCCGACGCCCTCGCCCCCCGCCGGCACGCGACGCACCCGAACAGTGGCCAGCGTCAGCCCGGCCCACTCGCTGGGTTCCAGGGCAACCTCGCACACCCACTCGGCCCGCGGCTCGGTCCCCACGGCGTCGGTGATCGGCGACGCCCACTCGCTGGCCGGCCCGTTCAGCTCTCCGTCGCTCATGGCCCCGCGCTCGAGCAGCGCCAGCGCCGTCCGGGCCACGCCGGCGGCCCCCATGCGGTGCTCGGCGTCGATGATCCGCCGGGCCCCGAAATCGAGCTGGCTCAGCACGGCCAGCCCGCCAATGACGAACATCGCCAGCGCGAGCACCAGATCGAGCAGCACGAATCCCGAGCGCCGCGGCCGGCGTGGACGTCCCTGTCCCCTGGTTGTTCCGCGGCTCCGCCGCGTGCTCGCTGCCATGGCCTATCTCGGCTGCGGGGGCTCGGGATTGGCGCGATCCCCCTCGTCCTGCTCCTGCGATTCGTCCTGCCGGTCCCCGTCGCTGGCGGGCTCGCCTAGGTCGTCAAACTCCAGACGATCGAACTCGAGCGCGTCAAACTCCAGGGCGTCGAACTCACGCGACTCGAACTCCATCGTGTCGAACTTCGGACTGGCAAACTCCGGCCGGTTGAACTCCGGCCGCTCGAACTCGGGCCTGTCGAACGCCAACGCGTCGGATTCCATCTCCCCCGGCTCGCCGGCCGTGACCGGCTCGGCCAGAGCTTCCGCCGGATCGTCCAGGGCGTCCCCTTCGAGGGGCACGCCGTCCTCGTCAACCCGCGGCGCGGCGCCCTCCTCGAGCTCGGGCGCTGGCGTGAAGACCAGCCGTCCCACCAACGGCTCGACACGCGCACGCACCACCCGCCCATCGGCCAGGCGGACCACCGTGGCCCGGCCCGCCATCGCCGACCCGTCGCTGAGGTACCACGCCAGCACCACCGCCTCCACCGGCTCGCCCATGCCCACCGGCGACGCCTCCGCGTCGCCCTCGGTGAACGCGCGGGGGACCATCGGATCCTCGGCCGACGCGCCCATCGCCCGGGCCTCGGCCTGCGCCTCGAACGCCTCGAGTTCGTCGACCCGCCCCTCCCAGAGCCGGGTGCCCTCGGGCAGCTCGCGTGGCTCGGCCACCGGGGGCCAGGTCGACACGTCGCGCGGATCGGCGCTCAGGTCGGCCGCGCCGCCGCCCGATGGGTCGGGCTCTCGCACGATCAGCAGCCGCAGCGGGTCGCCCTCTCCGGCGCCGGGCGCGAGCACCAGGGCCACCGGCCCACCCGAGCGCTGGGCCTGGCCACGGGCCACACCGGGCGCCAGGGCCAGGATCCGCTCGGCCGTCCGGGCCCGGGCCGCCTCGGTGCTGGTCAGGGCCACCGGCAACACCAGCGACGTGATCACCACCAGCAGCCCAAGGGCCACCAGCACCTCGATGAGCGTGAAGCCGCGACGGCGGTGCATGGACCGGACACCTCCCCTTACAGGCTCTCCTGTCAGACCTTGGCATTGCTACGGGAACGCGAACCGGGCGACTCAGCCGGCCGGCGGCGGCGGCGCCGAGAGGCCGCCCCCACCCGACATACCCTCCTCATCCTCGTCCCAGGCGTGGATGTCGTCCTCGGTCTCCGGCTCGCCGTCGGGCCCGGTGCTCGAGAGGTCGTAGTACCCCTCACGCCGCAGGCCGTCGGGGTTGTACTCCCAGGGGTTGCCCCAGGGGTCGTTGGGCATCGCCTCGCTGATCGACTCGGACCACTGGTCCTCCAGCTCCGGATCGACCGTCGAGCTGCTCCACAGCACCGCCAGCCCCTCGTCCTCGGTCGGGTAGCGGCCATAACGGCGGTTGAAGTCCAGCAGGGCGCCCTTGAGGGTGTTGATCTTGATCTCCGCCTCGTTCACCTGGGCCTCGTCGCGGCGGCTGAGCAGCGCGAACCCGACCAGCCCGCTGATCATCACGATGATCGCCAGCACGATCATGATCTCGATCAGCGAGAAGGCCCGACGCTGCAAACGCCTGCGAGCCATGGACTTGCGATTGTGTACGCGGCACTCCGTCGTCATGTGCATCGTTCCGTCACCCCTTCGGCCCGGGCCAGGGCCCGCCCCAGTTCCTTGATCGATCCATCGCACCGGGCCGAGTGGCCCTGCGAACTAGTTTACGCTAGCTTACCGACCGGCGTAACGCCCGCCCGGGCGAAAACCCGCCGCGCGCGACCACCGCCGGCCGATCAGCCCACGTCGCTGAGCTCCAGCATCGGCAAGATCAGTCCGATAGCCACAAAGGCCACCACCACCGCCAGCCCCAGCAGCATCATCGGCCCCACCAGCGCCACCGCCGTGGACAGCAGCCGCTCGACCCGCGTCTCGATCGTCTCGGCGATCGTTTCCAGCACGTCGGCCAGGTTGTTGGCGCTCTCGCCCACCGCGATCATCTCGATCACGTCCTCGTCGAACAAACCACTCACGCCCAGCGGGCCGGCCAGGGGCTCGCCCGCCTTCACCGCCTCGCTGGCCTCGGCCACCGCTTCCTTTAAGAGCACGTTGCCCGCGGCATCCTCGGCGATGCGCATGGCGGCGAGAACCGGCACGCCGTTGGCCAGCATCGTCCCGAAAGTCCTACAGAATCTCGCCACCGCGATGGACCGCACCAGCGGCCCCAGCACGGGGGCCCGCGTCTGGGCCACCGCGATGGCCCTGGAAACATCCGGCCGCTTGCTCAGCCGCCAGATGGTGAACCCCAGCACCCCCAGCACGATGGCGGTGATGGGCCCCTTGCTGGTCACCGCCGCGCTGACGGCGAACAGGGCCACGGTGATGGGCGGCATCGGGTCCACCTGCTCGAGGACATCCCCGAACATGGGCAGGAACAGCCCGAAGATCAGCCCCAGCACGCCCACGCCCACGAACACCAGCACCGCCGGGTACGCGAGGGCCCCGAACAGCTTGGCCCGCATCTCGGCCTGGGCCTTGACCATGCCCGCCAGGCGGACCAGGACGGGCTCCAGGCTCCCGCCCTTCTCCCCCGCCCGCACCATGGCGATGTGGGTCTTGGGGAACACCCCCTCCTGGGCGGCCATCGCGTCGGCCAGCTCCTCGCCGCGGCTCACCCCCTCGGCCAGGCCGCGGAAGATCTCCGCCCGCCTTGGCTTGCTCTTGCCGCGGGCCAGCAGCGTGATGGCCCGCATCAGCGGCACGCCCGCGCGCAAGAGGTCGGCCACCTGCTGGTAGGCCGTGGCGAGCTGCCTTGGCCCCAGGCCCTTCCTTTTAAAGGACGGCCGCGGCTTCTCGGCGGTGACCTGGACGGGCACGAGGCTCCGCTCGGCCAGCTCGCCCAGGATCGCCGCCTCGCTGGCGCCCGCGAGCGTGCCGGCAACGGCCTGCCCGTTCGCGTCGACGGCCTGGTAGCGGAAGTTGGGCATGGGGCAGGATACGCGGGGGAGGGGCAAATGGGCAGAGCGAGAGAGGGGCAGAGGGGCAGAGGG
>JBITAF010000084.1:0-7895 GCA_044440025.1 Phycisphaerales bacterium JB060
GAGCGAGGGCAACAGCGCCGCCGGAGGGTTCGACATCACGCTGGAGGTGTATCTCTCCAGCGAGCGGATGCGCAAGGAGGGTCTGGGGCCGGTCAAGCTGAGCCGGGGCAACTTCAAGGACATGTACTGGACCCTCGCGCAGATGCTGACCCACCACAGCAGCAACGGTTGCAACATGCAGCCGGGCGACTTGCTCGCGAGCGGCACCGTCAGCGGCAAGACCAGGGACAGCCGCGGCTGCCTGCTCGAACTCACCTGGAACGGCGACGCCTTTGCCAATCCCCCCAAGCTCGTGCCGGGGACGGACCGCACGCCCATCACGCTGCCCACCGGCGAGGAGCGCAAGTTCCTCGCCGACGGCGACGAGGTCATCATCAAGGGCTACTGCGAGCGCGTGGGCTTCCGGCGGATCGGGTTCGGCGAGTGCCGGGGCATCATCACGCCCGCGCGGAGCGTGTGATTACTTTCTCAGCATCCCGAACCGCCAGGGCTTGTCCGCCCCGCGGACGCTGGTGATGCCCGTGAAGCCGCTGACCTTCTCGGCCCGCTCGACCGACACGAAGGCCTCCGGGGCGATCCTGGCGACCTTCTCCATGACGTCGGGCACGATCTTGCGCCTGACGGCCAGGAACACCATCTCCACTGGCCCGTCGTTGCCACCGTTCGTGCCGCCCCGGCCGTCGACCCGGGTGGGGTTCAGCCCGCCGGTCCGCAGCCGATCGGCCAGCAGCAGCTCGGGCCTGGGGTTGATCACGCGGATGACGCGCCAGCCGATGGCCAGGCGCTGCTCGATGTTCATGCCGATCAGCGTGCCCACGGCGAAGCCCGCCCCATAGGCCACCAGGGCCACGACGCTGTCGATGTACTGGATGGCCTTGCCCACGGCGATCATCCAGATGATGACCTCGAAGAAGCCCAGCAGGGCCGAGGCATAGCGGTGCCCGTTCATCACCATGATCATGCGGACCGTGCCGATGGGCACGTCGAGCAATCGGGCGCAGAAGATCAGGATCAGGATGGGCCATTCGGGCATGGGATTCGACCTCCGTGAATCCCAATCGTCGCACCAGGCCGGCGGCGATCAATCCCGGTCAGGCCTCGACTATGGCAGGCTCTCGTAGAACGCGTCCAGGTCGGCCTTGAGCTGCTCGAGCGAGGGCTGGTGGACGTACATCATGTGGCCGGCGGGGTAGTAGGCCGTATCGATGCGATCGCGGTACTCGGGGTCGAGCTTCATGCGGTTGAGCGTGGTCTCGGCGGCAAAGAAGGGGGTCGCCAGGTCGTGGTGGCCCATCGCCACGAACACCCGGGTATGAGGCTGGCGGTGCATCGCGTCGCGCAGGCGGTCGGCCACGCTCACGTAGCGGTCGCGGCCGGCCGAGCCATAGTCCCAGGGCCACACGCCGGTGAGGATCTCGTAGGGCAGGTCGCTCTGGTAGCCCAGCTCGCCGCGGACGTAGGCGTTCAGGGCCTCGGTGTAGTTGCTGCGGATGGCCTCGTAGCTGGCGTCGTACTCGTAGCCCTCGCCCACGTGGTCGGCGTCGATGCCCAGGAAGCGGGCGTCCAGCCGGCCCACGGTCTTGCCGCGGTGGCGGAGCAGTTCCTTGGCGAAGCGTGGCAGGCTGACGCGCAGGTCGGCGTCTTCGAGGTATTGCGGGCTCAGGCCGGTCAGCTCGCTCATCGTCGAACGGACGCGGCTGCGCTCGGCCTCGTCGAGGCCGGCGCCCCTGAGCAACGCGGGCAGGTACTCGTCCAGCGCGAAGCGGCGGGCCTCGGCGATGACGTCCTCGACCGGGCGCTCCTGCCACTTCCGTGGCAACGCCTCGTGGTAGTGTGCCGTCGCGGCGTAGCTGGGAAGGATCATGACGTAGGGCAGGTCGTTGCCCTCGCCGAAGCGGATGGTCTGGAACTCGAGCACGGGGCTGACCAGGACGACGCCGCTGACGGCAATGCCGTGGCGGCTGTGGAGACGCTGGGCCAGGCCGGCGGCGCGCGTGGTGCCGTAGCTCTCGCCGGCGATGATCTTGGGGCTGCCCCACCGCTCTTCGCGCGTGAGGTACATGCGGATGAAGTCGGCGACGGAATCGAGGTCACTCTCCAGGCCGTGGAACTGCTTCTCGCTGGTGCCCTCTTCGGCCCGCGAGTAGCCGGTGGAGACCGGATCAATGAACACGAAGTCGCTCTGGTCGAGCAGGCTGTGGGCATTGGGGATCACGGCGTAGGGCGGCGGTCCGGGGTTGCCTACTTCGTCGGCGTACGCAACGCGACGCGGACCGAAGATGCCCAGGTGCAACCACACGCTGCTGGATCCCGGCCCGCCGTTGAAGCTGAAGGTGATGGGCCGCTGGGCCGGGTCGGGGAACTTCGCGCTGTCGGCGCCGCCGTCGATCTTGCGGTAGGCGATGTAGAAGAGGTTGGCCGTGGCCTCGTCCTTGTCGTTGACGAGCGTAATGGTGTCGGCGGTGGCCTCGTAGTGGATGGCCTGCCCGTCGATCTCGACGCTGTGCCGCGTGACGCTGGGGGCGTCGGGGTAGCGCAGGAACGTGGCCTTGGGCGGCGACGCCTCGGGCTCGGGTTCCTGCGCGAATCCGGAAGAAGTGAGCAGGGTCAGGGCCACGGCCGTGAGCAGGTTCTTCAGCATGGGCCATGCTATGTATCAAGATACGAAAAAGCCCCTCGATCGTACGAGGGGCTCGAACTCGATCGAAACGATGTCTTATCGCTTCTCGATGGGCGTGTACTCGACCTTGTGCGGACCGACGTAGTTGGTCGTGGGCCGGAAGAGCCGGTTGTCCTCGAGCTGCTCGATGACGTGGCCGGCCCAGCCCGCCAGGCGGCTGAGGGCGAACATGGGGGTGAACAGGTCGAGCTTCAGGCCGATGCAGTGGTACGTGGTGGCGCTGTAGAAGTCGACGTTGGGGTAGATGCCCTTGCTGGCAACCTCTCGCTCCATCACCTTCTCGATCGCGTGGCTCTTCTCGTACAGGTCCATATTGCCCGTGTCCTCGGCCAGTTGCTTGGCGAGGGTCTGGAGCTCGCTGGCGCGAGGGTCCTTGGACTTGTAGACCCGATGGCCGAAGCCCATGATCTTGTCCTTGTTCTTGAGCTTGTTCGTCACGTAGGCCTCGGCCTCGCCAACGCTCTTGAGTTCATTGAGCATGACCATCACGCCCTCGTTGGCCCCGCCGTGCAGGGGGCCACGGAGGCTGCCGATGGCCGCCGTCATGGCGCTGTAAAGGTCGCTCAGGGTCGAGATAACCACGCGGGCGGTGAAGGTCGAGTTGTTCAAGCCGTGGTCGGCGTGGGTGATCATGCAGATGTCGAAGGCTCGGGCCATCGCGGCGGTGGGCTTCTCGCCATTGAGCATGTACATGAAGTTCTCGCTGAAGCCCAGGGACTTATCAGCGGGCACGAACTTCTCGCCGCGGCGGTGGCGGTCAAAGGCGGCGACGATCGCCGGCGTGGCGGCCAGGATTCGCAGGGCCTTCTCGCGGGCGGCGGGCACGTCGTTGGCGTTGGGGTTCTCGTCGAATAGCGCCAGCGAGCTCACAAGAGTCCGCAGCACGTGCATGGGCTGGGCGTCCTTTGGCATGTCCTTGACAAGCTCGAGCACGCCCGCAGGCGGGTCGTAATGAGCCCGCAGGCCCTTGGTGAAGGCATCCAACTCGGCTTGCGTGGGCAGCTTCTTGTTCCACAGCAGGTAGACCGTCTCCTCGAAGGTCGAGGACCGGGCCAGATCGCCGATGGCGATGCCGACGTATTCGAGAACCCCCTGCTGCCCGTCGATGAAGGACATCTCGGTCTCGGCGGCGACAACGCCTTCCAGGCCTTTGCTGAACTCGGGCATCTTCTGCGATCCTCCTGCGGGGGGTGTGAAAATCGGGGGCTGTGCGGGGCCCGGCCGGCCGGGCTTGCGGCGGCAGTCTAGCCGGGCTGGTGTGGCGAGGTTCGCACGGTCTCGTCCGTTCACGGGGCTTTCATGCAGACAACCCGGCGAGCCCGCCCGGCGCGGACACCATTGCGGTACCATCGGCCGTGCTGATCCCCCTGGGCACAGACCGACCTCTCCGCCGAACCCCGGTGGTGACCTACGCGCTGCTGGCGATCAACGTGCTGGCCTTCCTCACCCAGATGGCCGTCACCAAGAACCTGCCCACGGTGGCCGAGGGCCCGGTCGACAGGTTCGTCCTTGAACCGGGGGCCAGCGGCTGGTGGACATGGCTCACCTATGCCTTCCTCCACGGCGGGGCGATGCATCTGATCGGCAACATGCTGTTCTTCTGGGTGTTCGCCCAAGCCGTGGAAGACCGCCTGGGACACATCGGCTTCGCGGCCTTCTACCTTGTGGGAGCCATCGCTACCGGGTTGGCACACGCGCTCTTCAAGGACGTGGGGGTCATCGGCGCCTCGGGGGCCGTGGCCTGCTGCACGGGGGCATACCTGGTCATGTTCCCGCGTGCGGGCGTGCGCGTGCTGCTCTTCTTCATCCTGATTGGCGTCTTCGTGCTCCCCGCGTGGGTGTTCATCGCCTTGGCCATTGCCAAGGACCTGTTCATGTTCGGTGCCGGTGCCGGTGGGGTCGCCGTCGAGGCGCACCTGGCCGGGTACGCGTACGGCTTCGCGGTCGCCTTTGTGCTGCTCGCAACGAGACTGGTCCCCCGGGAGCCCTATGACCTGTTCACGGCGTTCAACCAACGCCGCCGACGCAGTGGCATCCGCTCGGCCGTGCGAGGTGCCGGGTGGGACAAACCACTGGCCAATACGCCGTCACGGCCGCCGCGTCGCGAGAAGCCCCCAACTCCCGCTGAAACCGCGGCCAATCTCCGTCAAGGAATCGAGACCGCCCTGAAGGACCGACGTGCCGGCTCCGCGGCCTCGATGTATCGTAAACTCACCGAGGATCACGAGCCCGCCGCGGCCCAGCTCCCCAGAGACGTCCAGCTCGACCTGGCCAATACACTCTACCAGAAGTCGAGGTACGACCTGGCCGCATCGGCCTACCAGGACTTCCTGAAGGGGCACGCCAGCGATCCCGAAGCCCCGATGGTCCGCGTGCTGCTCGCTCGCGTGCTGGCCGAGCACCTGAGCGACCGCTCGCGCGCCCGGGATCTGCTGCGTCAAGCGCTGGTGGAACTCAAGGACGAGCAACTCCGAAAGGTCGCCCAGGCAGACTTCGATGCCCTCTCGAAGGAGCCAGACTGATGCCCAGAACCCGGATCAAGATCTGCGGCGTGCGAGACCTCAAGACCGCCGAAGTCGCCGCCGACGCCGGCGCCGACGCCATCGGCCTGGACTTCCGCCCCGGCGCGTCGAGCCACGTCGAGCCCCACATGGCCGCCGACATCCTGGCCGCCCTGCCACCCATGACCACCGCCGTGGCCGTCTACGCCGACCCCACGCTGGACGACTTCCTGGACACCGAGGCCGTCTGCCCGGCCCCCTACAGCCAGCTCCACGGCAAGGAGAAGAACAACCTGGTCCGCCGAATCGGCCCCGACGCCATCAAGACCGTGCGCTACGACGCGAGCACCATCGACGCCGACCTTCGGCACTGGGCCGGCATCGAGGAGGTGTCCGCCGTGCTGGTCGAGGCGCCCAACGGGACCGATTGGGAATCGCTCGCCCCCAAGCTCAGCCGCTCGATCGCACTCTCGCAGGCTCGCGTCATCCTGGCCGGGCAGCTCACGCCCGACAATGTCGCGGGCGTGATCAAGGCGGCCCGACCCTGGGGCGTCAGCGTTTCCAGGGGCGTGGAGTCTGCCGGCGCCAAGGACCCAGCCCGCATCCGCGAGTTCTGCAAGGCCGTGCTCACCGCCGATGCCGGCCGGTAGCTGTTACGCGCCGATCAGCCTGGCGTAGATCGATCTCGCCTCGGCCGGATCCTCGGTGCCGCTGATGATCGCCCGGCCATCTGGGAACACCGTGAGCCCGAACTGGCGATCGCCCTGCGATGCCTCGGCCTTCAGCAGTGGCCCCACACGCCGGCAAGGGCCATGCGCTTCGAGGCGGCCGACCAGCTCATCGAGCACTACCACCGCTCCGGCAGCGGGCGATACCTGCACCGCGCCGCGACCGCACAGGGCCTGTGCCGAGCTGCCGCTCCCGCCCTCGAGAAAGTCGAAACGCCGCTGCCCGCAGCACCAACACGCGGACCGATCGCCCGCGATGGCCGCGAGTTCCAGGCGCCGGCGCGAGTTGCCGAACAGGTCGAACTCCAGCAGCGTGCCGCTCAGCAGGTCGAGCCGGCCCAGCAGGATCTTCATCGCATCGGCCGACTGCTGGGCGGCCACGATCGATACCGCGGGCCCGAGCACCCCGGCCGTGTCGCATGTGGGCACGCTGCCGGGCGGCGGCGCCTCGGCCAGCAGGCACCGCAGGCAGGGCGTGGCGTGCGGGCCATCGCCCGGCACGAGGGTAGCCGCCATGCCCCGGCCCGCGATGACACCGCCATAGACGTACGGCACACCTAGCTTCACCGAGACGTCGTTGAGCAGGAACCGCGTCTCGAAGTTGTCTGTGCCGTCGAGGATCGCGTCGGCATCCTCGGCAAGATCCTCGATGTTCTCGCTGGTCGCGTCGGCGGCGATAGGCTCGATGGTCACGCCAGAGTTGATCGCACGCAGGCGGTCGGCCGCCGCCAGCGCCTTGGCCTTGCCCACGTCCGCCTCGGCGTACAGCACCTGGCGTTGAAGATTGGTGGGCTCGACGACATCACGATCGACGATCCGTACGTGCCCCACGCCAGCGCGCACCAGCAGGTCGGCCTGCGCGCAGCCAAGGGCTCCGCAGCCAACGATGAGTACCCGCCCGCGTGCCAGGCATGCTTGCCCTGGGCCCCCGATCTCGGGCAACAGCTTCTGGCGGTGGTAGCGGTCGAATGGAATGCCCATAGAGAAAGGCTACGCGCAGAAAAAAAACGCGAGCATGCTCGCGGCCTTGACGGGGGACAGTCGCTAGGCGGCCTTACGCGAAGTGGGCGAAGGCCTTGTTGGCGTCGGCCATGCGGTGGGTCTGGTCGCGGATGGTCATGGCCTTGCCCTCGCCGCGGGCGGCGTTGTAGAGCTCGTCGGCCAGGCGGCCGGCCATCGGGCGGCCCTTCTCGCCGCGGGCGCTGGTGATGATCCAGCGGAAGGCGAGACTCTGCTGGCGGCGGCCCTTGACCTGCTGGGGCACCTGGTAGTTGGCGCCGCCGATGCGCTTGCTGCGGACCTCGACGTAGGGCTTGACGTTGTCGATGGCCATGAGGAACAGCGTGATGGCGTCCTCGGGCGCGTCGGGGTTGTTCTCTTTCTTCAGCTTCTCGTCGATCAGGTCCATCGCGTCGTACACCACACGCGTGGCGCGGGTCTTCTTGCCGTCGCGCATCACGCAGTTGATGAACTTTGCCAGAGTGATGTCGTTGTAGCGAGGATCGGGACGAAGCTGATCCTCGGACGCAGTAATACGACCGGCCATGCGAGACTCCTTTGGCTCATCCGTCGACACGAAGCCGACCGTGTGTTCACCCCGCCCCGATGAGGCCAGCGAGCGGGATTACTTGCCTTGTGAAAAGAAACGGAAGTCGCACCCACACGCTCTCGCGCGCCGGCCGACGCAGCGGGCTTACTTGCCCTTCTTGGTGCCGTACTTCGAGCGGCCCTGCTTGCGGCCGTCGACACCCAGACTGTCCTGAGCACCGCGGACCACGTGGTAGCGCACGCCGGGCAGGTCGGGCACGCGTCCACCGCGAACCAGCACGATCGAGTGCTCCTGCAGGTTGTGGCCCTCACCACCGATGTAGGCGGTGACTTCGCGGCCGTTGCTCAGGCGCACGCGGGCGACCTTACGAAGGGCCGAGTTGGGCTTCTTGGGCGTCATGGTCTTGACGCTCAGGCACACGCCGCGACGCTGCGGGC
>JBITAF010000085.1:0-26428 GCA_044440025.1 Phycisphaerales bacterium JB060
GGGGGGGGGGGGTGTGGTGCGGGCGCACGGGGGGGGCGCCGGGGGCGACCTCGCCACGGCCGCGGCGCAGCTCGACGCCGCCCTGGGGGCCTCGGGCGTGCGCTAGCACGCCGACCCGATGCGCCAGAGCGCCACCCAGCACATCGTCAACAAGCGGGCGATGGTCGAGATGGAGCGGGCGGGCGTGGACGCCGCGATCGGGTGGCTGGCCGGGGCCATCGAGACCACGCCGGGCATGCTGTACTTCCATCCCTTCCCGTGGGTCGACACGCTCGGCGCCGAAGACCTCGCCCAACTCGCCCAAGCCGTGGACGCGGCCTACGAGCGTCGCATCGACTCGAAGCCGGCGGACGCGGAACTACTCACGCGATACCGAGCGATCATCGCGCGGGTGTTCGAGAACGAGCTGCGCGAGGGGAACTGATGCGTCTCAAAGCGGGGCGAGCACGGCCGGGAACTCGCGGGCGGGTGAGGCGGTGTCGGGGGCGAGAGGTGAGGGGCACGGGGGAGGGTAGGAATCAAGCCTGAGCCGATGGCTTGTGGATTCGCCATAGGCCATGCGCGTAACGCAGATAGGGTTCCCGCCCGCACTCGGGACAGGTTTGGAGGGTGTCGCAATGGTATGTGCAGTGCGCACACTGGTCGCGATTCATGCGTTGCTTGAATCGAGCCGCAAGCACGTAGCTCCACGCAACAAGTATGATGAGATAGACCAACGCGTTGCCGAACAACCCGGGCCAGAGCGGTCGCCCGGCCCAGGGCATATTCCAAACCGCCACTTCCTGCGGTAACAAAGCTGAACCAGGGTAACACCAGAGTTGGTTCTGCACGCTCCAGAACGGGGAGCCGCCGCGCGTTTGAAGCACCCTGTATTCCATGTTTGGCCCGGCCACCTGCGATCGCCCCATGCTCCACGGCTGCCGGTCTACGTAGACGAACTCGGGCGTGCGATCATCGAGGCTTGGGTGATCAACGAGCCACTCGGCCAAGAGAGGTTCATTCCGGTGCATCGCAATGTCTGAGCTGTAGATGAGTACCTGTCTGGTATGAGGCAACGCCCTGCCGTAACGCTCGAGCAAGACGCCCAACAGGTATGAGAGCGCGAGCGAAATGAGAAACAGCGTGCACAGCGTCACGACCGTGCGGCGACTTCGATGCAGCGAGAGCCGTGCGGCTTGACCCGGCGTCCTTGGCACGAGGGACGATAGCGGCGCCCCGAGCGCCCGCCCTGCGGCGCCACCCCCCACCAGCACCGCCACGCACCCGGGCCCGATCGGCCCGGCAGACCCATTCCAGATGCCCGATCCCAGCCCTCGGATCCGCGATCGGCCGGGACGGAGCCCGGATCGGTCCCGCCGGATCCGGGTTCGATCACGACAGATCCGAGATCGGTCCCGTCGGATCCGGCATCCGTCCCCTCGGATCGGGGTCTGGTCACGACGGATCCGCGATTCGTCGCCACGGATCCCGGTTCGGTCGTGTCGGATCCAGGATTCGTCGCCTCGGATCCCGGTTCCGAGGTGACCGATCCGGGATCCGAACCCCGCTGGCGGCCGCGCCAGGGGGGTTTTTGGTTCCAGGGCGCAGTTTGTGCGCATCGGGCGGGTTTTCTTGGCCCCGGCGAGGTTTTGGCTGGAGCCGGCCGCCGGGGCGTTCGATAACCCGTGCGGAGCCACTCGCACAGGAGACCGACCATGCCCACCGTCCCCGAGAAGCTGCCCGAGGCCATCGACTGGGTGGGCGTGCACGCGCCCGTGTGGACCCTCGCGGGGGCCACCATCGGCCTGGAGGCCGGGCAGCTGGCGAGCCTCACCGCCCTGCACGCCCAGGCCGATGCGCTCAAGGCCGAGTACGAGGCGCTCAAGGCCCGGTGCGAGGCCAAGGGGGCCGAGTATCGCAGCGCGGCCCGCTCGATGCGCTCCACCGCGTCGGGCATGGTCGTGCAGGTCCGCGGCTTCGCCCGCACCACGCCCGACCCCAAGGCGGTGTTCGCCGCCGCGCGGCTGCTCGAGAGCGGCACGCTGCGCTTCACCTTCGACTGCGAGCACCCCGAGGCGGTCAGCGCGGTGACGTACAAGGTGCTGCGTCAGGAGGGGGCCGATGGGCCCTACCAGTTCCTGCTCAACGCCAAGAAGCGGCGCTTCGAGGACGGCTCGTTCTCGAGGGCCAGCGGCATGGTGACCTACCTGGTGACCGCCCAGACCAGCACCAAGGACGGCAACCCGGCGTACTTCACCGTGCGGTTTGGCGGAGGCCAGCGCGCGGCGATCATCGCGCAGGGGCCGGCGGGCGAGCGTCAGGCGGGGTGAGAGGAAGAGGCAAAGCGATAGATGGGCAAATGGGCAAATGAAGAGAGGTCACGACGCTCTCATTTGCGCATTTGCCCATCTATCGCTTTGCCTATTTCCGTGACCCCACCCCCGACCCCATCCCCGACACCACCCCCACCAGCACCATGAGCGCCCCAAGCCCGATCAGCCACGGGCGCAGGCGGTCGCTGCGGGCCAGGCGGGCCAGCGTCGAGTCGGTCGGGCGGACGGCCTGGATCGTCACCGGGGCGGGCTCGAGGGGCTCGAAGATGTCAACAGGGCCCGGCGGCGGCGGCTCGAGCACGGCGGTGCGGCCGGCGGGGACGAGCCGCATCTGGTCGAGGGCCAGCGAGCGGACCAGGGCCTCGTCGCCGCGCTCCAGGGCGGCCAGGTAGCGGGCCTGCCTCCTGATGCGCTCCCTGCCCTGGGCGTCCATGGCCAGCAGCTTGTCGCGCTCGAAGCGGGTCTGCTCGAGCTGCTCCCACGCGGGGATGAGCACCACGGCGGCCACCAGGGCCAGGCCGGCGACCACCAGCGGCCAGCCGGTGTCGAACCTGGAGATGGGCGCGGGTTGTCGGGAAGTGGCGGCCACGAGAGACCGTATCGGCAGTGTGGGCCTTCCGCGCTGAGGGGCGGGTCATCGCCGGTCACCCGCGGCGGTGCCGGAGGCGGTCGGGCAATACACTGGGCCCATGGCCAGCACGCCAGCAACTCCCATCGCGATCACGGGCATCGGCGTCGCCAGCCCCCTTGGGCTGGGGGCCGAGGCGTTCTGGGAGGGATTGTGCGCCGGGCGGGTGGCGATCGGCAGCCCCGGGGCCCTGGACGCCAGCGCCTTCTCGTGCCAGTACGCGGCCGAGGCGCCGGCCCTGAGCATGAAGGACCACCTGCCCAGGCACTATCGGAAGTTCGCGCGGGTGATGGCGCGGGATATCCAGCTTGCCGTCGTGGCGGCCAATGAGGCGGCCCGGGCGGCGGGGCTGGGTTCGCTCGGAGATGAGGACGACGGCGGCGAGCGGGCCTACCCGCCCGCGCGGCTGGGCACGCACGTGGGGGCGGCGCTCATGGCCCCGGAGATCCCCGAGCTCGCCCGGGCGATGCACGCGGCGGCCGACGAGGCGGGCGAGTGGGA
Source organism: Phycisphaerales bacterium JB060 (assembly GCA_044440025.1). Taxonomy (GTDB): domain Bacteria; phylum Planctomycetota; class Phycisphaerae; order Phycisphaerales; family UBA1924; genus JAHCJI01. Next base: position 3,442 of record JBITAF010000085.1, read on the forward strand.
CATGGGCAGGTGGGGCCGGGTCGGCATGGGGCAGCTCACCCCGCTGTGGATGCTCAAGTACCTGCCCAACATGCTCGCCTGCCACGTGAGCATCCTGCACCAGGCCAAGGGGCCCAGCAACACCATCACGGCGGGCGAGGCGAGCGGGCTCTTGTCGATCGGCGAGGCGATGCGCGTCATCGAGCGGGGCGATGCGGATGCGAGCCTGGCCGGCAGCGGCGACAGCCGCGTGAACCACCTGGCCATCGAGCGGCTGCGGCTGGCGGGGCGGCTCGCGGAGACCAGCGTGGGGGCGGCGGGCATCGATGACCCGGCGAGCATCGTTCGGCCGTTCGACCCAGGCGCGATCGGGAGCGTGCCGGGAGAGGGCGCGGCCGTGTGCTTCCTGGAGCGGCCCGGGGCGGCACGCGCGCGCGGGGCCGAGACCATCGCGCTGCTGCTGGGCTTCGGCGCGGCGCAGGCGGTGGCGCCGCTGGTCGAAGGCAAGCCGATCATGGCCGGCCTGGGCGCTCGGGCGGGCGGATCGGCCGACGGGCTGGACGAGGCGCTGGCCCGGGCGATCTCGCTGGCCCTTGGCGATGCGGGCACGCGGGCCGACGAGATCGACGCGGTCTTCTGCCACGGGGCGGGCGAGGCGGCCCTGGACGAGGCCGAGGCCCGCGCGTTCAGGCAGGTCTTCGGCGATCGCGCGGCGGGCGTCGAGCTGTGCTGGGTGAGCCCGCAGGTGGGCGAGACAATGGCCGCGGGCGGCTCGCTGCTGGTGGCCGCCGCCGCGATGGCGCTGCGTCACCAGACCCTGCCCGCGCGGGTGCAGCCCGGCCGGCCGCGGGGCGACCTGTCGGCCGCGGCCGCCCCGGCCCGGCCGGTGGAACTCCGGCGGGTGCTCGCCTGTACACATGCCTTGGGCGGGCAGTGCGCGGCGATCGTGCTTGGGACTCCCTAACGGCTTCCACACGCGGAATGCTGGCGCGATGCAACCTCTCGGCGCCCCTCAGAGTACATGGGCCATAGGGGGCCATGAGGGGCCATCGCCTGGCGCAAGCCAGCGGCGTTGGGCTGCGATCAGGACGGGGAGGATGCATGCGGACCAGTTTCTATCGGTGGATGGCCGTTGCCTCGGCTCTGACGTGCGCGTTCGCGGCGCATCTCGCGCCCGGCCAGTCGTGCGAGCCGGGCTGGCAGTCTGGTTACGGCGTGCGCGGCGTTCTGGGGTCTCGCCAGGACACCATCTACGCCCTGGCTTCCTGGGACGACGGGACTGGGCCGGGGCTCTACGTCGCCGGCGACCTCTACTTCGCGGGCGAGGCGTTCGCGGGCAACATCGCGCGATGGGACGGCGAACGCTGGAGCGCTCTGGGCGATGCTGCGAGTGCGCCGGATGGCATGCCGGGCCCCGATCGAGTTGTCTATGACATGGCCGTGTACGACGACGGCACGGGCGAAGCGTTGTACGTCGCGGGCGGGTTCGCGTCCGTCGACGGCGTCCCGGCAGCGAGGATCGCGCGTTGGGATGGCCAGCGATGGAGCGACGTGGGCGGGGGCATGGGGGGCCCGGGGGCGAGCTACGTCTTCGCCCTCGAGGTGTACGACGGCGCGTTGTACGCCTCCGGACGATTCACGAACGCGGGAGGCGTGTCGGCCAGCAACATCGCCCGCTGGGATGGCACCGCCTGGACCCCGCTGGGCGGCGGGCTGAACGAACGCGTCCTGACACTTGCGGTGGTCGATGATGGACTTAATGAGGTGCTCTACGCCGGTGGTCGATTTACAGAGGCTTCGGGCACGCCCGCGCACCGGGTTGCGTGCTGGAACGGCAGTGCGTGGCAAGCGTTGGGCGAAGGGCTCCCCGATGGTCTATCCGTGTCGTTTGCGGCTCACGACGAAGGAGACGGCGAGGCGCTCTATGCGCTGGGAAACTTCTTCGTGCCGGGCTACGAGCAGCGACTGTATCGATGGCATGACGGCGAGTGGACGGCGCTGCCCCTGCCCGAACGCAGCTGGTTGCAGAACCTCGCCTCGCTGAACCTGGACGGACGCCGGACGCTATGCGTGGTGGGCCAATTCTCTTCGCCTGCGCACGAGACCGTTGCCCGCATGGCCACGTGGGATGGCGCATCATGGACCCTCGAGGCGCCGGCGGACGACTATCTGCACCCCTACTTCGCGCGTGACGCGATCGTGCACGACGACGGCTCGGGCCCGGCGCTGTACCTTGGCGGCTTCTTCAACAACGTCGGAGGCGTCGGCTTGAGCAACGTCGCCCGCTTCGATGGCCAGACCTGGACCGGCGTGGGCGACCAGATGGGGGTGGATCGTCAGGTTGCGTCGCTCACCACGTGGGACGATGGAACCGGCCGGGCGGTGTACGCCGCAGGCAGCTTCCTTTCTGCCGGCGACACGCTGGTGCATCGCGTGGCCAGGCTCGATGACCAGGGATGGAGCGCCCTTGCCGGACCCGACGGCGCGATCGGGCTGGACGCCCAGGCCTACGTCATCGAGGCGTACGACGACGGCGATGGATCGGAGTTGTACGTTGGGGGGTTCTTCGATCGCGCCGGCGGCCAGCAGGCCAGCAAGATCGCCCGGTGGGATGGCACGCGGTGGGCGGCGCTGGGCGATGGGCTTGATGGCTCGCCCAGAGCCATGGCGGTGCACGATGAGGGACAGGGCGACAGGCTGTTCGTCGGTGGCGACTTCGGGGTTGCCGGGGGCCTGCCCGTTCGTTGCCTCGCCCGATGGGATGGCCAGCAGTGGTCGGCCACGGAAGGGGGGCCCAACCGCTCGGTGCACGCGCTGGCCTCGTTTGATCACGGCGCGGGGCCGATGCTCTACGCGGGTGGCGAGTTCGACCGAGTCAACGACGATCGGGCCTGGTACATCGCCCGCTGGGACGGTGAGGCCTGGGAGCCACTGCCCGGCCTCACGGCGGGGACCAACCGACCCGTGAACGCTCTCGCGGAGTTCGATGATGGGTCGGGACCGGCCCTCTACGTCGGGGGCAGCTTCGACTACGCCGGTGGGTTGCCGGCCGCCGGCATCGCCCGCTGGGACGGCACGGCGTGGTCGGCCGTGGGCGAACTCGACCTCGCCTCCGTGACTTCGCTGGAGGTCGTACCGCTGCCCGGTGGCCCGCGGCTGGTCGCCGGCGGGTGGTTCTCGTTCGATGGTGGACTGACGAGCCACGGCACGATGGCGTGGGACGGCCTCCGGTGGCAGCCCCTCGATCGCGGCGTGGACGACCCGGTGCGCTCGTTGGCTTGGATCGATCTCGGGAAGGGTGTCGAGTTGGTCGTGGGTGGATCCTTTCTCAGGTTCGATGGCAGGCCCTCGGGTTATCTTGCTCGCCTCCGCACGTGCCTAGCTGCCTGTGCGGCCGACGTCGATCGCGACGGAGAACTCACTCCTTTGGACTTCCTGGCCTTCCAACACTTCTTCGATGCGGGCGACACGAGGGCCGACTTCGACATCGATGGAACGCTGACCATCTTCGACTTCCTCGCCTTCCAGAACGCTTTCGATGCGGGTTGCGGATGAAGCGTGCATTCGCACAGTGAACAAAAGAAAGCCCCGCTCGAAGGCGGGGCTTTCTCATGCGAACTGGATCGTTTGCTCAGCAGCCCGCGTCGAACTCGTTCTGGAAGGCGAGGAAGTCGAACAGCGTGAGCGAGCCGTCGCCGTCGAAGTCGGCGGCCAGGTCGCCCGCGTCGAAGAGGTTCTGGAACTGCAGGAAGTCGAAGATGGTCAGCTCGCCGTCGCCGTCCAGGTCGGCGCGGCAGCCGCCGGTGCCGGCGTCGCCGGTGATGTAGAAGTTGTCGGTGCGGATATTGCCGTTGGAACTGGTCGCGCCGTCGAGCGTGAAGACGATGCGGGCGTCGGCCACGCCATCGAGCGCGCTGACGTCGTAGTCGAAGCTGGCGAAGGAGGTGCTCAGCACCAGGCCGGCCTCGATGGTCGAGACGAAGGTCCCGCCGTCGAAGAGGTCGATGGTGACGTCCTGGAAGCCGCTGGAGGTGTTGCGGGCGTCGAACTCGAAGAAGAGGTTCTCGAGGCTGGCGGCGTCGAAGTTGATGACGATCTGGCTGCCGTTGTTGAGCGTGTCGGTGCCGCCCTGGATGGCCAGGGAACCGCCGCTGGGCTCGCCGAACTGGGCGCCCAGGTCGGTGCCGCTGAACGACTGGACCCAGGCCAGGACCTCGTCGCCGCCGCCGGTGACGGTGGTCTCGTCGAGGATGCCGCCGACCAGCTCGATGGTGGCCTGGCCCTCCTGGTCGCCGAACTCGGCGGCAAAGGGGAACTCGTCGGCGAAGAAGCCGAAGCCGCCGCCGGGCAGGGCCTGGTTGCTGAAGGACCAGTAGGCGACGTCGCTCTGGGCGGACACGGTGCTGGCGGCGGCGGCCAGGGCCACGAGGGCGAGGGTGGACTTCATGATCGTCTCTCTCCGTTGGGATGAGGCAGGCGGATCGCCGTGGAGCCACACCGCCCCACGCGCAGTCTTTGCGCAATGGTAGAAGTTTTGGGTGTCGAATCCGCGCGGAATCCGGGGCGTACCCCGGGTTTCACGGAATCTTGACAGAGGGTGTTGGTTGTGTTTGGAAGTGGTTGGATTGGAGGGGGTTATTGGGCAGGCATCGCCGGGGAATCGGGGATTGGGGTGCCGCATTCGGGGCAGATTGGAGCAGTGAGACCAGTAAGGTTGTACCCGCATTGGGCGCAATAGCCCGGCCGGTATCTCGTGGTTGAGCGGATCACGATGAGGCACAGTGTCCATGCAAGCGCAACATGCAACGGGACGACCGCGAAAGCCACCTTGTTTCCGCTCGACATGGCCGTGATGCCGGCCATCGCGATAGCTGCCCCCGCGGCCCCACCCAGGCCCATCGGCAAGAGCGGCCATGGCCTGCGAACCACGTTCATCAGCGGGATCGCGAGCACGATTCCGGACACGAACAAGCCGCCTGACAAGACATTGGGATCCGGCCCTGAGTACGACAGCGTCGATACGAGCGAGAGGGCGGCAGCGATCCACGCGACCTGGATAGACGCGAGCACCGAAAGGCTTACCGCACACTTGATCCGCTTGCCGAGTGGCAGGCAGAACGCCAAGGCCGTCCCATAGAGCATCACCAAGAACGCATGGCCAACCTGGAGTCGATACGCCCCGGGCGTCCAACTGAAAAGGAAGCTCAAGGCGATCACAACCACGGTCACAGTCGCCGCGATCGCGGTTGCGGCAACGCTTTGCCGGCTCAACGGCTTCATGGCACGAGCACCAGTGCGAACACCATCACCCCACCACCCGCCATTCCTTCCCCTCCCGCTCCACACGCCGGTACAGCGTGTCGCGCTCGACGGGGGTGAAGCCGGCTTCACGGATGGCGCGCTCCAGGTCGAGCACGGTCGTCTCCTGGTGCGTGCTCGCCCCGCCCACCTTGGTGATGTCGTACCACACGACGGTGCCGTCGATGTCGTCGGCCCCGGCCTCCAACATAAGCTGGGCCATGCTCAGGGTCTGCATGATCCAGAACGCCTTGACGTGGGGGAAGTTGTCGAGCATCAGGCGGGCGATGGCGATGGTGCGGAGGTTCTCCAGGCCCGTCGGGCCGTAGAGGTGCTCCATCTCGCTGCCGTCGGGGAAGAAGGGTAATGGGGTGATGGTCTGGAAGTAGCCGGCCTTGCCAGCAGCCATGGCGGGCGTTGGCTTGGGTGTGCCTTCTCGACTCAAGGTAATGACCGGCGCGGTGACGTTGGCGGTCGCGGGCAGTCCGGGCTCGACGAAGCCGTCCTCACCCGTATATCCAAGCCGCTCAAGCGCCTGGTCCTGCGCGCGTCGCAGGATCTCCATGTGCACCAAGCGCTCGCGCCTCTGATCGATATGTCCATACAGGATGGTCGCGTTGGTGTTCAGGCCAAGCTCGTGGGCCACCAGGTGCACGTCCAGCCACTCGTCGCTGCGGATCTTGCCCTTGTAGGCCTCGTTGTGCACGCGGTCGTCGAAGACTTCCGCGCCGCCGCCGGGCAGGGAATCAAGCCCGGCTTCCTTGAGCTCGCTCAGCACCCAGCGGATGCCCGCCTGGCGATCATCCCTCTTGTACTTCTTCGCGATCTTGGCCAGGTGGACGATCTCGACGGCGGTCAGGGCCTTGATGTGCAGGTTGGGGGCTGCCTGCTTGATGGTCCGCATCATCTGCGGGTAATAGTCCCACGGCAGGTACGGGTGCAGCCCGCCGACGATGTGCATCTCGGTCGCGCCGCTCTCGATGGCGCCCCTGGCCTGGTCGGCGATGTAGTCCATATCTCGCGTGTAGGCGCCGTCGTCGCCCTTCTTGCGGTAGAACTCGCAGAACTTGCAGCTCAGGGCGCACACGTTGGAGTAGTTCATGTGGCGGTTGATGTTGTAGTACGCCGCGTCGCCGTGGATGCGCCGGCGGACGAGGTCGGCCAGGGCCAGCACGCCCCAGACGTCGCGGGTCTCGTAGAGCACCAGCCCGTCGTCGAGCGAGAGCCGCTGGCCGGCCTGGACCTTATCACGGATGGCGTCGAGCCGGGTGTCGGGGCCGGTCGTGCTGGAAGGGGCCGAGAGAGTGGCAGTGGTCATGCCAGAAGGATAGTGCGGAGGCAGTGTATTTTCAAAGATTCCTGAAAACTTCGTGGGTTTACTTCCGCGGCTAGTTATCGCGATCTGATCGGGTGCAACGCGGGGCTTCTGTTTCCGAGTATGCTGTCCTGATGCCGTTGTGGGCGTGGATCATCCTGGCGTTCGTGGCGGGCCTGGCGGTTGCCGGGCTCGCGTGGCCGCGCGTGCGGGCGGCGCTGGCCACCACGCCGCCGCCCGACCTGCCCGAAGAACTGGCCCCGGGCTGGTACGCCTGCTGCTCCAGATGCGGCCGGACGCAGACACTCGCGAGCCTTGGTGGCATTCGCCTCGGTGCGAATCGCTCGGCTGCAAAGGCAACGTTCGGCTGGTGCCGGGAGTGCAAGAGGCCGGGGTTGATTCGCATTGTGCACTGGGATCGATTGCCGGTGCATGGCGGGGCCGCCGCTGGCCGGTGAGTGCTGGTATCCTGTATCACCACGCTCGCCTGGGCGCCCTTGGGGAGTTGCCGCCATGGATCAGCAACCGCACGAGTCGCCCGCGCCCAGCACGCCGCCCGTGCACCCGACAGGCCAGTTCCCCGCGGTGCGCTCCAGTTGGCCGACGTGGCTGGGGGTACTCCTGTGTGTCTTCGGGGGCATCGGGCTGCTGCAACGCTTCTTCGGCGTGATGTTCATGGCCGCCATGCCGCTGGTGCCCCAAAGCGTGCTGCCGCCCGAGATGACCGTGACCGACACGCTGTGGGTGTTCGGCCTGATCCTGTCCATCGTGTCACTGCCGCTATCGGCGGTGCACCTGACGGCGGGTATCCAGACCCTGCGGCGGCGTTCCTCGGCCCGGTTCTGGGTGTTGGCGTTCGTCATCTACGCCGTGGTGATCCTCCCTCCTGGGGCGATCTACCAGTACATCGCGATGCAGCGCCAGATGCAGCAGGCCGCCCAGCAGGGCAACTCGCCGCAGGCCATTGCGGCGCTGGGCGCCGGCTTCGGGCTGGTCGTCGGGGTGCTGAGCGCCATGGTCGCGCTGGCCTGGCCGGCGTTCCTCTTGATCTGGTATTCCAGGGCGTCCATCCGCGAAGAGGTCCGGTCTTGGAGCGCCCGTGGGAGCGCCGCGTAACCCATGAAGTGCCCCGGCTGCGAGTACGAGCTTTGGAACCTGAAGGCCGGCCCGTGCCCCGAGTGCGGGCGGCCGTTCAAGCCAAGCGAGTTCGACTTCCTCGCCAACGCCGTGAAGTTCTGCTGCCCTTCATGCCAGCAGGCGTATTACGGCACCGGCGAGCACGGGGAGTTGGTGCCCGGCGAGTTCGATTGCGTCTCATGCGGCCGGCACCTGACCACCGACGACATGCTGCTGCTGCCCGCCGACGAGCTTGGCAAGCGTGAGGCAACACGCTTTTCCAATCCCTGGCTCGACTCGCACAAAGGGGCCTTCTCGAAGTGGTTTGCCACGGTCGGGGCGAGCATCGGCCAGCCGGGCAAGCTGATCGAGGCCACCCCGGCCATCGGCAGCACAAGCAAGGCCCTGGGCTTCGCATTGATCAACGTCCTCGTCGCGGGACTGTTCGGGCTGATATGCGTGGGGGCGTCGCTGTTTAATAGCGGGGGTGGCGGGGCCATGGCGCTCAGCACGGTGGCCGGCCTGCTCACCCCCATGCTCTACCTCTTCCTGTGGGCGGCCACCACCCACGGGCTGCTCAAGCTCCTGCGGACCGACACACCCGATGGCCTCAGCCGCACGGTCCAGGCCATCGCCTTTGGCAGCGGCGGGTGGATCATGGCGATCATCCCGTGCGTGGGGCCGTTGGCCGGCTTCCCGGCGTGGTGCGTGGGCGCCACCATCGCGGTGAGTGCGGGCCACAAGGTCGCGGGATGGAAGGCCTCGCTCGCAACGCTGGCTCTCCCGGTGCTCACCGTGCTGGCGGTCATCGGGCTCTACATCGCGATGATCTTCGGCGCCTTCTATACGGCCAGCTCGATGTCCACGACGTACGCCACCGGGCATGCTTGGGCATCGAGCACCCGGCTCGAGTGGGAGACCGTTGACCTGGCCAACGAGCTGCGGAACGCCATCCAAGCCAGCACCCCGCCTACGCACGGAGCAGCCCTGCTTGGCCCCAACTCCCCGGTCATGTTTACTGTCTTTGGCGACGCCCAGGACTATGACGCCCCAATCGGCCCGCACACCGCCATGTCGCTGGACGCCATGGACGACACCGCCCGCGCGGCCGCCCTCGGGGCCATTACGTCCGCTTGGCCCGCCGACGTCACCGCCCACCGCATCGGCAACATCGTCTTCACCCACCACGGCATCAAGCCCGGCGACGACCCACGGCTGTGGGTGCTCATCGAGTTGCCAGATACCTCCATCGACCCCATCGCCGACGCGGTCCATCTGAGCGGGGCGTCGCAGTTGAACACTCGGACCAACGCACAGAGCGTCCTGGACCAGCAGAACCGCCTTCGGCTCAAGGCCGGCCTGCCCCCACTGCCCGATTACCAGACCCTGACGGCCAGCGATGGCCCCTGGACCGCCGCCGACGGCACGCCCCCGCCGGCGACGCCGGGCGTACCCTGAGCCATGGCAAGCGAAGCCGAGGAACTGCGGAAGATCCGCAAGCGGATCGACGCGATGAACCCTCCCAGCGTGGGGTGCGGGGTGTTCTTTGGGCTGTGGCTGTTCCTGTGCAGCCTGCTGGTGCTGCGTGGCTGCTTTGGCATCGACGCCCTGGGCCCGCTCCACGATCGGCCCGGGCCTGCCACATCGGCAGAACCGTCGGGTGCGCCGGCCGGCCAGCCCGCCCGCGGGACCGATTCGGGCCTCTGAGGGCCCCTCGGCGCCGGCCCATCGCGGTGCGATCGCTTGGCATCGCCCTTGCAACTGGTCTTCACGCTGGCGGCCCGGCCGCCCGAACAGGAGGCCATTATGTCAAAAATCATCGGCATCGATCTGGGCACGACCAACTCGGTCGTGGCCGTTATGGAAGGCAGCGAGGCGAAGGTGCTCATCAACGCCTCGGGCAACCGCACGACCCCCTCGGTCGTCGCGTTCACCGACAAGGGCGAGCGCCTGGTGGGCCAGCAGGCCAAGCACCAGCAGGTGACCAACCCCAAGAACACGGTCTACTCGATCAAGCGCTTCATGGGGCGACGCCACAAGGAGGTCGCCAGCGAAGAGAAGAACGTGCCCTACGAGGTCACCGGCGGGCCCGACGAGTTCGTCAACGTCACCGTGCGCGGCGAGAGCTACACGCCCCAGCAGATCTCCGCGTTCATCCTGCAGGAGCTCAAGAAGGTCGCCGAGGATTACCTGGGCGAGACGGTCACCGAGGCGGTCATCACCGTGCCGGCGTACTTCAACGACAGCCAGCGGCAGGCCACCAAGGACGCCGGCGAGATCGCCGGCCTCACGGTCAAGCGCATCATCAACGAGCCCACCGCCGCCGCGCTCGCGTACGGGCTTGATCGCAAGAAGAACGAGAAGGTCGCCGTCTTCGACTTGGGCGGCGGCACGTTCGACATCTCGATCCTGGACGTGGCCGATGGCGTGTTCGAGGTCTTGAGCACCAACGGCGACACCCACCTGGGCGGCGACGACTGGGACCAGCGGCTGATCAACTACCTGGCCGACGAGTTCAAGCGGCAGGAGGGCGTGGACGTCCGCGAGGATGCCATGGCGCTCCAGCGTCTGAAGGAAGCGGCCGAGAAGGCCAAGGTCGAGCTCTCCACCATGCAGGAGACGACCATCAACCTGCCGTTCATCACGGCGACCGACACGGGCCCCAAGCACCTGCAGATCACCATCACGCGCAGCAAGTTCGAGAGCCTGTGCGAGGACCTGTACAAGCGGCTGCGCGAGCCCTGCCTGGCGGCCATCAAGGACGCGAAGCTCGACGCGAGCAAGATCGACGAGATCGTGCTGGTCGGCGGCTCGACGCGCATGCCCAAGGTGCAGTCGATCGCCAAGGAGATCTTCGGCAAGGACCCCAACAAGAGCGTGAACCCCGACGAGGTCGTCGCCATCGGCGCGGCCGTCCAGGGCGGCGTGCTCAAGGGCGACGTCAAGGACGTGCTGCTGCTCGACGTCACGCCGCTGAGCCTGGGCGTGGAGACCATGGGCGGGGTGATGACCACGCTCATCGAGCGCAACACGACCATCCCCACCAAGAAGAGCGAGACCTTCTCGACGGCCACCGACAACCAGCCCAGCGTGACCATCAAGGTCAGCCAGGGTGAGCGCAAGATGGCCGCCGACAACCGCCTGCTCGGCCAGTTCGACCTCGAGGGCATCCCCCCCGCGCCGCGCGGCATGCCGCAGATCGAGGTCGAGTTCAACATCGACGCCAACGGCATCTTGCAGGTCACCGCGACCGAGAAGAAGACCGGCAAGAGCGCCGACATCAAGATCACCAACTCGGGCGGCCTGTCCGAGGAAGAGATCGACAAGATGAAGCGTGACGCCGAGGTCCACGCCGAAGAGGACGAGAAGCGTCGCAAGGTGGTCGAGGCCAAGAACCGCGGCGACAGCATGCTGCACCAGACCCGAAGCGCGCTCGACGAGCACGGCGACAAGGTCAGCGGCGACGTCCGCAGCAGCATCGAGAGCGCGTTGTCGAACCTCGAGTCCAAGCTCAAGGACGACGACATCGCCGCCATCGAGGCCGCGACCAAGGAGCTCGAGACCGCCAGCATGGAACTGGGCAAGGCCATGTACGAGGCCCAGGCCGCTGGTGGAGGCGAGGGCGCCGCCAGCCAGGCCGAGCCCAAGGACTCGGCCGAGAACGACGACGACGTGATCGACGCGGAGTTCAAGGTGAAGGACGAGGACAAGTAAGCCCCACGGGCAACCGACACCACTCGACGGCGGGTGTGGCTCTGGCCACGCCCGCCGTTTCTATTTGCCTTCGGTCATGCGCTCGAGGCCGGCGATGGAAAAATCGGCGATGGTGTCGGCCAGCCGCTTGGCGCTCGGCCGCGTCTTGAGCTGGGGGTGCACGCGATCGAGCACGGCCTCGTGCTGCAGGTAGTACATGCACTGGGCGACGATGCCGCAGGTGAGCAGCGCGACGCGCTGGGTGCTGGCCTTCTGCCCGGTGATCTGGGAGACCAGTTCCGCCAGCCCCTGGTGCAATGGGCGGGCGATCGTCTCGATGACCGAATCGAGCGCGGCCGTGGGCTCGGCCAGTTCGCGGGCCATGAGCACGCGCTCCCACACCGGCTTCTCCCGGCCCAGCATCGTGGTCATGATGTGCACGAGATATTGGCGGAGTCGCTCCCGCGGCGTTCCGTGCAGGGAGCCCTCCGGCGGCACGATGCCCTCGGCCGCACAACCGATGCGGGCGAGCACCTGGGCGTACAGGCCCTCCTTATCGCCGAAGTGGTAGTTGATCGAGCCGATGGCGGCGCCGGCCAGGTCGGTGATGTCCTTGACCGTCGCGGCGTGGTAGCCCTTGGAGGCGAAGACATCGCCCGCGGCCTCGATGAGCCGCTCGCGCGTGCCCTCGGGCTGGGCCTCTCCCGAGGGTGGGCGGCGGTGGCGGCGGTCTGGATCTCGTCGGGCCATGGTGGGATCCCCTGAATCTTGACGATTCGTATTTTGAATAGACATTTTGAACGAGTATTCTACACTTCGGTTCCACGTTACAGCTCCGGACGACTTCCAGGAGGCCCGATGGAACAGGAAAGCCCGGCGACCGGGGGTCGCAAGCCGCAGGAAGGGGGCGGCCGCTCCCTTGGCAGCCACGTCGTGAAGAAGGGCATCCCCGCCCTCATCCTCGTGCTGGTGCTCGCCGGCGGCGCGGTGTTCTGGACGCTGACCGAGTCGGGCCCCAGCCACGAGGCCGCCGCGCCGCCGAGTAACCCGATCCCCGTCAGCGTGCACGTGGTGGAGCCCGAGACGCTGAGCGCGCCGCTGCGGTTCCTCGCGCAAACCGAGGGCTCGCAGGTCGTCGAGATCCGCGCCCGTGTGGCGGGGTACCTCCAGGAACGGCAGTTCACCGAGGGCCAGCGCGTCGAGAAGGGCTCGACGCTGTTCCAGATCGATCCCGAGCCGTTCGAGGTGCAACTCGAGCAGGCCCAGGCGCGGCTCAGCAGCGCCGAGGCGACGCTCGAGCGTGCAACCCACCAGGTCGAGCGTTACCGCCGTGCCGTGGAGAGCAGCGCGGGCACGTCCAACGAGCTCGAAGACTGGCAGACGCAGAAGTCCGTCGCCACCGCCGAGGTGCAACGGGCCAAGGCCGAGATCGACGCCGCCCAACTCGAGCTTGGGTACACCACGATCCAGAGCCCTATTACCGGCGTCGTCGGCCGGTCGCTTCGCGACGTGGGCAGCTACGTCGATGCGGGGCAGAACGGCCTGCTCGCCGTGGTGCAGCAGATCGACCCGATCTATGTGCGGTATTCGGTGACCGAGTCGGAAATGCTCCGCTTCCAAAGGCAAGAAGCCGAGGGCGTGCTCATCGTGCCCGAGCTGACCGAGATCGAGTTCAGCGTCACCCTGGCCGATGGCAGCCTGTACGCGCACACCGGCCACATCAACTACCTGGACGTTGAAGTCGACCAGACCACCGGCACCAGCGTGGTGCGCGGCGAGGTGCCCAACCCCGACGGCCTGCTCAAGCCCGGGCAGTTCGTGTATGCGACGGTCACCAACATCCAGCGCGTGGGCGTCATCCGCGTGCCGCAGGCCGCCGTGCAGATGTCCACCCAAGGCGCGAGCGTGATGGTGGTCAGCGATGACGGCACCGCCCAGCCGCGGCCGGTCGAACTCGGCGAGTGGGACGACAACGTGCACTGGGTCATCCAGCGGGGCCTGGAGCCCGGCGACAAGGTCATCACCGATCGGCTGATGATGGTTCGCCCCGGCACGCCGGTGACGATCGCCGAGCCGCCAGTGGAGCCGGCCCAACCCGTGGGCGAGCCGTCATGATCTCGCGCTTCTTCATCGAGCGGCCGGTCTTCTCGATCGTGCTGAGCCTGCTGATCCTGATCGCGGGCACGGTGGCCATCGCGGTGCTGCCCATCGCGCGATTCCCCGAGGTCACGCCGCCGGTCATCCAGATCACCGCGGTGTATCCGGGCGCCGATGCCGAGACCGTGGCCGAGTCGGTCGCCGCCCCCATCGAACAGCAGCTCAGCGGCATCCCGAACCTCATCTACTACAGCTCGCGCAGCGGCAATGACGGCACGTGCAACATCTCGGTGACCTTCGAGATCGGCACCGACCAGGACCTGGCCGCCGTCGACGTGCAGAACCGGCTCTCGATCGCCGAGCCGCAGCTGCCCGCCGAGGTCACGCGTCAGGGCGTGACGGTCGTGAAGGCGTCGACGAACATCCTGGGCGTGGTGTCGTTGCGTTCGAGCGACGACCGCTACGACGACCTGTACTTGAGCAACTACGCCACCATCAACCTGCTCGATCGCCTCAAGCGGGTGCCCGGCGTGGGCGACGCCCAGGTTTTCGGCAACAAGAACTACTCGATGCGGGTGTGGGTCGACCCCGACAAGCTGGTGCTCAAAGGGCTGACCGTCTCGGACGTGGCCGCCGCGCTGCGCGACCAGAACGCCGTGTTCCCCGCCGGCACCGTGGGCCAGCGTCCCAACAGCCTCGAGAACGGTGGCGAGGTCGAGTTGACCCTTCCCGTGCTCACTCGGGGCCGGCTGAGCGAGGTGGAGGACTACGAGAACGTCATCCTCCGCGCCACCCCCGAGGGCGCGTTGGTGCGCTTGAAAGATGTCGCCCGCGTCGAACTCGGGGCCCAGAGCTACGGGCTGGTCAGCCGATCCGACGGCCAGTCCACCGCCGTGGTGCTCGTGTACCTGCAAGTCGGCGCCAACGCGCTGAGCACGATGGAAGCCGTGCGGGCCGAGATGGAATCGGCCCGGAACGACTTCCCGCCGGGCATCGACTGGCTGGTGCCCTACGACACCACGATCTTCATCAGCGACTCGATCAACGAGATCGTGCACACACTGCTCGAAGCCGTGTTGCTGGTGCTCATCGTGGTGTTCATCTTCCTGCAATCGTGGCGGGCCACGCTCATCCCGCTGCTGGCCGTGCCGGTGGCCGTCGTGGGCACCTTCGCGGGCATGATCGCCCTGGGCTTTTCGATCAACACGCTGACGCTTTTCGGCCTGGTGCTGTCCATCGGCATCGTGGTGGACGACGCGATCATCGTGGTCGAGAACGTCGAACGCCTAATGCACGACGAGAAGCTGCCGCCAAAGGAAGCGACCATCATGGCGATGGAGCAGGTGACCGGCCCGGTCATCGCCGTCGTGCTCGTGCTCAGCGCGGTGTTCGTGCCCGTGGCGTTCCTTGGCGGGTTCACCGGGCAGATGTACAAGCAGTTCGCCGTCACCATCGCGGTGTCGGTGGCCATCTCGGGCCTGGTGGCACTCACGCTCAGCCCGGCCCTTTGCCGGTTGATTTTGAAGCCAAGCCACGGCAAGAAGAACGTTCTCTTCCGCGGCTTCGACAGCGTGTTCGAGCGCATCACCGGCGGCTACGTCTACGCCGTGCACGCGGGCATCCGCCACGCGATCGTCGCGCTGGCCATCTTCGGCGTGCTGTGCCTCGGCGCATACCGACTCTCGGGCACGGTGCCCGGCGGCTTCCTCCCCGAGGAAGACCAGGGCGTGCTCATCGCCGCCGTCATGCTGCCCCAGGGCTCGAGCCTGGACAAGACCCAGGGCGTTATCGAGCAGGCCGAAGAATTCTTCGGCGGCCACCCGGCCGTCGACCATGTTACCGCGCTGGGTGGGTTCGACTTCCTCAACGGCGGCATCACCAGCAGCAGCGCGGGCATCCTGTTCATCTCGCTCAAGCCCTTCCACGAACGCCACGAGGAGGGCACGAGCGCCAACGAGGTCATCGCCGCCAGCCGACAGCTCATGGCCACCGTCGGCGACGGCCTTGTGATCTCGTTCAACCCGCCGGCCATCCCCGGCCTGGGCACGCGCGCCGGTTTCACCCTCGAGGTCCAGCAGCGCGGCGGCGGGACGACCGCCGAGTTGGCCGAGGTCGGCGGGCAGTTCTTCAACGCCGCCTCGCAGGAACCAACGCTCACCGGCCTGAGTTCGTCGCTCCAGGTCTCGCTGCCGCAGGTCTATGTCGATCTGAACCGCGAGAAGACGCGCATGCTGGGCGTTGATCTGGCCAACGTCTTCGAGCCCATGCAGGCCTATTTCGGCAGCTTGTACGTGAACGACTTCAACCGCTTCGGCCGCATCTGGCGCGTGCAGGTGCAGGCCGAGCCCGAGTTCCGCAACACGCCGCAGGATATCGAACGCATCTACGTGCGCAACAGCATGGGCGAGATGGTCCCGCTGGCCGCCATCGTAAACACCAGCTTCCGCGCCGGGCCCAACGTCATCAGCCGCTACAACGGCTACCCGGCCATCGAGATCACCGGCGCCCCCACCGTCGGCGTCAGCAGCGGCGAGGCCATCGAAACACTCCGCGAGATCGCCGCCGAGACACTCCCGCCGGGATACGGCATCGAGTGGTCGGGCGAGAGCTACCAGCAGATCAAGACGGGCAACCAGGCGCCCATGGTGCTCGCCTTCGGCTTGCTCGTGGTCTTCCTTGTACTGGCGGCGCAGTACGAGCGGTGGTCGCTGCCCATCGCGGTGCTACTGGTCATCCCGATCGCGCTCTTTGGCGCGCTGCTGGCAATCTCGCTGCGCGGCTACACGCAGGACATCTACTTCCAGATCGGCCAGCTCGTGCTTGTGGGCCTGGCCGCCAAGAACGCGATCCTCATCATCGAGTTCTGCGTCGCCCAGCGAGAGCAGGGCAAGGGCATCATCGAGGCGGCCCTCGAAGCGTCACGCCTGCGCTTCCGACCGATCATCATGACCTCGCTCGCGTTCATCCTGGGCGTGGTGCCGCTCGCGACGGCCAGCGGCGCGGGCTCGGCAGGCCGCCGCTCCATCGGCACCGGCGTCATCGGCGGCATGCTGGCGGCCACGTTCCTGGCGATCCTGTTCGTGCCGCTGTTCTACGTGCTGATCCAGAAGGCGAGCGAGCGGCTGACCGGGAAGAAAACGGCGTAAACCGACTTCTATACACACCCCGCGTCGAACGCGTTCTGGAACGCAAGAAAATCGAAGATCGTCAGCTCTCCATCGCCGTCGAAGTCGGCCAGCGGATCCATCGCGTCGAAGGCGTTCTGGAAGGCGAGGAAGTCGAAGATGGTCAGCTCGCCGTCCCCGTCGAAGTCGGCGGCGCACGCGGCCATCTCGATGACGACGTTGTCGAAGCAGGCCAGGATGCCGTCGCGGTCGCCGGTCGGGCCCACGCCGCGGCAGATGAAGCGGATGCGCTCGAAGAGCGTGCCCTCGATCTCGAGCCGCGCGTGCTCGTACTTGGGCACCGTCTGGCGATGGGTGAATGAGTCGAACACCACCACGTTGTCGCCGACGAGGCCTTCCAGATACACCTCGATGCCGTCCCAATCGGCGCCCGAATCGTACCATAACTCGACCGACGCGTGGTCGGCCGATTCGCCCGTTGTCGCGATCCACTGGTGGCTGCGCACGAGCCAGGCGCCGGTGCCCGTCGTCCACAGCCCGGAATTCATCGTGTTCGCGGGGCTGAAGGCCGGGTCGCCAGTGAACGTGCCCGTGCTGTTGGTCGCGGCGAACTGCAGCGGGTCCTCGCCGCGGAACTGCAGATTGTCCGAGAACGTGATGCCGCCGGACTCGAAGGACGTGCCCAGAAAGCCCGACTCGAACTCGTCGAAGCCGGTCTGGTCGGCGTGTGCGAGGCTGGCGAGCAGGGAAGCACAGGTAATCGGGGCAAGGATGCGGCGCATGGAAGAGTCCTCCAGATCGGGGCTACGGAACGTCGACGGCGGGTGCCGATGGTTCTATCCGGAAGGGGCCCGCCGGGGTTTCGCCGACGGCTTGCACGATGCTGCTCACCGACCGGGATCCAATGGCGTGATGGTGATGTGAGCCGAGGGGCAGCCATCGCTGCTCCGTTACGAGTCCTTCGGGCCATCCCCCACTTGCGTGAGTACGCCATCCACCAGCACCCACCGTGCCGCAACAGCACCACTGCTATCGCACAAGCGGATATCCAGGCCGTCACATCCTTGAACCCACCTTGCCGCTTCGATGCGAGCATACATGGCCTTGATGGAATATCGCCTTGGAATCGGGAGCCACCAGTGCGGCCACGACCCCTCGCTGAAACTGAACTTTGATTCCTTGAACGCGTCGATGCGGGTCTTCGTTGGCTCAATGCCCATCCCCTCACCATTGCCCACCTGCAAGACCCAGTCGCCGTCACTCGGACACTGCGGGGCGAGCGTTCGCCAGTCAATAGAGCCATGGCATCCTGCCAATCCGTCCAAGAAGGGCGATCGCCGGCCGCTTTCCGTCAGGATGACCAACTCCTCAATCGCCCTCGAGCATGCAACGTAAAAGAGTCGCCGCTCGTCCTCGACGATCGTGTCCGGGTGGTCGCCGAAGATGCGAGCGAAGACCCAGTCCGGGTGGATCTTCGGGTACCGGCGCTCGACCGCGTCCAGCACGATGACGACGTCTGCTTCCTTGCCCTTGTAGCTGTGGGCGGTGCTCACGTCGAACTGCCGCTGCTGTTCCTGCGGCATGCCTCGCTTGATGTTGCGTGCCAGCGTCTCCAGATCGCTCTCGTTTCTGGAACCGCTGCCGAGGATCGAATAGGGCAGGAGCCCCTGGCGCGCCAAGAGCGTGACCGTCTTTCCCCGGGCGAGCGGGCCGGCAACCAGCCTCCGTACCGCGGGGGTCAGGACGTCCTGCTTCCAACACGACGACTCGGCCGACCAGGGCTTGAAGTCTGCCATGTCCGCCACCATCACCCGACCGGGCTTGTGGCCCGGCCCAGGCTTCGCCGGCGTGCCGCGCCCGTCCATGATGCGATTGCCCACCTCGACGACCTTGGCCGCGGAGCGGTAGTTGGTCGAGATGGGCAGTTCGGCGGATGGATCGAACCTGTCCCCAAACCCCGTAAAGAACTTCAGGTCTGATCCCGCGAAGCCGTTGATGGCCTGCCAGTCGTCGCCAACGGCGAAGACCTGAATCTCCGGATTCTGCAAGCGGATCGCTGCGAGCAGCCGGTCGAACAGGGGCGAGAAGTCCTGGTACTCGTCGATCATGACGAATCGGATGCTCCGCAGGTCGCCAGCGCCGCTCTTGCGCTCGAAGTGCGTGGTCCCCGCCTCGACGAGCTCGGCCGATCGCGCCATCAGGCCGTCGAAGTCCTCCTTACCCTCGCTGGCCAGGCGCTGCAGATAGAAGCGGTACGCCTCGCTTGCCAGACCGATGAAGGCCAACTCGATCTCGTCTGCAACCTGATGGCCCCGGATGCGGGCGTCCAGGTCCTCGGGCGTCCAGAGCGCTTTACGGCATCGGCCGATGAAGGTCGAGAGCACGCCGGCAAGCCTGGTCGTGACACGCTCCTGGATGTTCTTCCAGATCTGTTCCTCGCTCAGCCGCTTGAAGGGAACGCCAAGGTCACGCAGGTCGTTGGCCATCCGCCGCTCGAACGCTTGCCGGTCGCCCGCGGCGAGTAGCTCGGGCGTGTATTCGAGCAGTGTCCAGCCGTCCTGCTTCTCCCAATACTCTCGTTTGTCACGCCAATGCTCGTCGTACTCCGGCGTGCCCTGCATACCAAAGTACTCGATAACGATCTTGGGATCCTTGAGCGTGAAGTCGGGCCGGTAGTTGCGGTCGCCCCACATGCGGTTCCACTCGTAGCCGTAGGGGATGCCGTGCTCGAACAGGAAGTTGGCGATGAGCTTCTCGCCGAAGGACTTGACCCGCGTGCCGTCCAGGGCTTCCTGCTCCAGCGAACGGCGATAGGACAGCCCCTCTTCCCGGGACATTGCGGCACCGAAGCCCTCCAGCCGGGCCCAGTCGTGGCGGAAGTGGGCCAGCATGAGTTGTCGCACGGTCTCCCGGCGGGCCGGATGCTGCACAAAGTCCAGCAGGATGCGATCGAACTCCCGGGCCTTCCGGGGCGCGTCCTCGCTGGGGTCATCGTAAATGAGGGCCTCTTCCGGATGGACGATGGCGTATGCAAGCGCGTGGAAGGTCATGATGTGCGGGCACGACACGCCGAGGATCTCCAGCCGCCGTCGCATCTCCTCGGCAGCCTTCCTGTTGAACGCCAGCATGAGCAACTCGCCGGGCTGCACGCGGCAGTGGCGGACCAGGAACGCCGCGCGTGCGATGAGCGTGCGGGTCTTGCCGCTGCCTGCCCGGGCGGTCACGAGGGTGTGGTCGTGGACGGAGGCGACGGCCTCGGCTTGCTGCGGATCCAAAGCGGCCACAGCATTTGAATCAGCCCAGTCGCTTACCCACTCGGATCGCGCCCTCTCCAGCGCTGAGATAAACTTGTTCTCGGCAAGAGATCGAATGCGGTCTTTCGTCATCGAGAGAAAGTCCCGGCGAAGCTCGTCAGTGAGCCTGACCACCACCGCGTTTCTCGCTGCGTTGAGCCAACGCTGGTTGTCATTCTGTGCTCCAACGAGTGCGGCATGCAATGACCCGCGATGTCCACGCTCGTGTAGAAGCTCCTTCAATCTCACGAGGCGAGACGCCACCTCGGATTCAAAAGTCCACGGCGCTTCGAAGAGCGCCGGGGCCATCTTGCGGAGAACCCCGGGTGTCCAAGCATCCATAAAGAAGACCATGAGTTCGGCGACTTCGGTGTCCGATGACAGACCCGTGCGCGGCACGCTTTGGTCACCCGGAGCCTCCGAAGGCTCGGGCCCGTCCCCGCCCCGTGCCGCTCCCTGCCCATCGCGGTCATGCATGACCGAACACTACGCGAATTGTTCGTGCTGAACAGCCCTTCCGGCCGCCCCCACCACCAACGTGCATGGCGGCAGGCTTTCAACTCACTTCGGACGATCCACCGAAGCCAGCCCGAACCCCGATCGGCTCACGCAAACCCCCTCCCCGCACCCCAAAACCCCCTCTGGCAGCCCCCAAACCCCCATCCCCCGCCCAAAGAGCCCCTCCCCGTACACGCTCCACTCCTCCCCGTACGTCCCGAACCGCTCCGAACGCGTCCTGGCCCCCTCGGAACGCTGTCCCCACCCTCGGGTCAGCGTTCTCGACCCTCCAGAACGCGTTCGGGGGCCGCGCAAACGCGTCCGGCACCGGCTATGACGCGTCCTCGCGGGGCGCGGACGCGTTCTTGTGGCCGCCTGCCATGTTCGCTCAAGTCGCGCTCGCAACGGGACGAAGACGGAGTGGACCCCCGGCGATGGGCCGGGCGGTGGGCATCGCGGAACGAGCAAGCAGGCGGGCGGACCATGGCGCGGCGGGCGAAGAAGGGCGAGGCGGACTTCCTGAACCAGTGCACGGTGCTGGCGGGCAAGTGGGACAAGATCGATCCGGCGCTCATCGGGCTGTCCAGCCAGTTCGTGGGCAGCTTCGAGGAGAAGCGCCAGGCCGCCACCGACGCCGCACGCGCCGCGGAACGGGCCCAGAACGCCCTGGCCAACGCGATGCTGCGCAAGCAGATCGCGATGGGCGCCCTGCGGGCCAGCTTCGGCGCCGCCACCGGCCAGATCGACGCCCACGCCAAGGCCACCGGCGACCGGGACGTCTACGCCAAAGCCGGCATCCCACGCCCGGAGAAGCCCGGCAAGCGGCCCGCCCCGCCCACGCCACGCCGGCTGGAGGCCCGCCCGCTGACCTACGGCCCCGTCGAGCTGCGCTTCGAGTCGTGCGGCGAGGGCGTGGTCTACGAGATCCAGCGGTCGGTCACGCCCATCGACGGGCGGCCGGGCCCGTGGGAGCTCATCGCCATCGCCGGCCACCACCGTGTGCGCGACCGCCGCGTGCCGCGGGGCGTGGAGAGCATCCACTACCGCGTCCGCGCCCGGCGCTCCACGGGCCGGGTCAGCTACTGGAGCAGCGCGGCCCAGGTCAGCTTCGGCTGCGACCGCGGCGGGTGCGAGGCCGAGGTGGTCACCAGGCGCGGCGGGCGCGACGCGGCGTAATCGAGGGAGCCCCTCATTGCCATGACACCTAGTCTTGGCCGCATGCCCCCCACCGAACCCACCGACCCGCCCACCGACCTGCCCACCAGCCAGCCCACCACCCAGCCCACGCTCGTGGCCTCGTCCACCGATCCCCGTCGCCACGACCTGGACGCCCTGCGCGCCGGGGCCATGCTGCTGGGCATCGTGCTGCACGCGTCGCTGAGCTTCTTCGACAACCCCATGTGGCCCGTGCAGGACGCCAGCCGCGCCCCGGCGTTGGCCCTGGTCGTGATGGCCATCCACGGCTTCCGCATGCCGCTGTTCTTCCTGCTCAGCGGCTACTTCACCGCCATGCTCGCCCGGCGGCGCGGGCTGGGCGGGCTGCTGAGGCACCGTGGCAAGCGCATCGCCCTGCCGCTGGCGGTGGGCATGGCCACCATCGTGCCGCTGGTGTGGGCCGTGTCGATCTGGGGCTACACCAGCCCGACGCTCGCCGTCACCGGCGCCGCCCCCACCGCCGAGACGAGCATCTGGGTCGCCGCCGGCGAGGGCGACCTGGACGCCCTGCGTCGACACCTGGACGAGGACGCCGATCCCAACGAGCTCGACCCCGCCTACCGCGTCACCCCGCTCGCCTGGGCGGTCGTGGCCGACCGGACCGACGCGGTGGCCATGCTGCTCGAGGCGGGCGCCGATCCGGGCGTCAGGTACGCCGACGGCAACACGCCCCTGCACACGGCCTGCTTCTTTGGGCGTGCCGATGTGGCCCGGCTGCTGGTCGACGCGGGCGCGCCCGTCGACGCCCGCAGCCTCGCGGGCGAGACGCCCGCCGACGTCATGCGCTACGACCGGGCGACCACCGAGGGCGTCGCGCGCGCCATCCGCACCGAGATCGACTTCGACCAGGTCAGCGCCGGCCGAGAGGAGATCCGCACCTTCCTGCCCGACGCCCCGGCGGCCGAGCCAACGGGGTTCAGCCCGGCCATGCTCCGCGGGCTGCTATTCGAGTTTCCCGTCTTCCACCACCTCTGGTTCCTGTGGTTCCTCTGCTGGCTGGTGCCCGGCTACGCGCTGGCGGAGCTGTTGCTGCGGCGGCTGCCGGGCGTTCGCCTGCCGCGTGCGGTCACCATCCTCGCCGCGCCGCCGGTGTGCCTGCTCTGGCTCGTGCCGCTGACGATGCTCGCCCAGTGGCCCATGACCTCGGGCGGCATCCAGCCGGGCTTCGGCCCGGACACCTCCGTCGGGCTGCTGCCGATCCCCCGCGTGCTTGCCTACTACGCGGTCTTCTTCGGCGCGGGCGCGATGCTGTTCACCGCCCGCGGCGGGGCGGCCCGCCTGGGCCGCGGCTGGTGGCTCACGCTTCCGCTCGCGCTGGCCGTGCTCGCGCCGGCCATGTCGCTTGGCCTGAAAACGCC
>JBITAF010000086.1:0-7546 GCA_044440025.1 Phycisphaerales bacterium JB060
GGCGTTGGGCAGCACGGTGTAGCCGCTGGCGCCCGCCTCTCGCAAGCGCGACAGCAGCCGGCTGAGGTACAGCGTGTCGACCACGATCTCCAGTCGCTTCATGGGCTTCATGGGGGCCTCTGGCGCGGGACCGGTCACGACGCCCACCACCACTGGATGATCGACGCGTACACCGGGATGCCCACGATGATGTTGAACGGGAACGTCACGCCAAGGGACATCGGCACGTACAGGCTCGGGTTCGCCGCGGGCAACGCCAGCCGCAACGCCGCCGGCGCCGCGATGTAGCTCGCGCTGCCGAACAGCACGGCCAGCAGCAGCGCGTCGCCCTGGGAGAGCCCCAGCGCCGCGGCCGCCAGAATACCCAGCGACGCCTGCACCGGCGGGGCCACCAGCGCGAAGCCCACCAGGAACAGACCCGAGCGGCGAAGGTCGCCCAGCCGCCGGGCGGCCATCAGCCCCATGTCCAGCAAGAAGAGGCACAGGATCGCCTGGAAGGGATCCTTCACCAGCGGCTTCATCGTGGCCCAGCCCGAATCGCCGCAGACATAGCCGATGACCAGGCTGCCCAGCAGCAGCACGATGGCGCCGTTGGCCAGGGCCTCGTGGGCGATGGGCCGCCACTCGAAGCGCTGCGTATCGTCGGGCGTCTCCCGGCGCCGCGCGATGTTGGCCAGCAGGATGCCCGTCACGATCGCCGGCGACTCCATGAGCGCCATCGCGGCGATCAGGTGCCCGCTGTACTCGCTGCCGGCGCGCTCCAGAAAGCTGATGGCCGTGATGAACGTCACCGCGCTCACCGAGCCGTAGCAGGCCGCCAGCCCCGCGGCGTCCTCCACCCCAAGCCGGGTCCGCAAGACGAAGAACGCCAGCACCGGCAGCACCGCGCTCGACAGCGCGGCCACGCCGAGTGTGCCAAGCACCATGGCGTCCAGCCCGCTGCGTTGGAGCTCGTACCCGCCGTGGAAGCCGATCGAAACCAAGAGGTAGATCGACAGCCCCTTGGCCACCGCCGGCGGGATGGCCAGGTCCGAGCGCACCAGCGTCGCGAACATGCCCAACGCGAAGAAGAGGATCGGCGGCGAGAGCAGGTTCTGCGTCAGGGCGGAGGGGTCCATCAACGCTCCGGGAGGGGCCCGCGGGCAACCGGGCCGGGCTGACGGGAACGAAAGCGGGCGACGCGACTCGAACGCGCAACATTCAGCTTGGAAGGCTGACGCTCTACCATTGAGCTACGCCCGCGACCGGGCATTATAGTCTGGCCGATCCAGCCGATGGCCCGGCACGACCACTCGGACCGGCCGTCGTCGTTGTCGAGCCGTGGGCCTGCGACAGAGTATCAACTTTATAATTCACGACGCCCGCGCTTGACGGGCGTCGATTGATGTGGAAAACTCACCGTCATGATGTTCCAGGGCACCATCTCAAACAACGTGGGTACGCCCAAGGCCGCCGCGCTCGTCGCGACGAGCCTGCCGCGCCCACGCTTCGATCGATTGATCGAAGATCGCGAGATGCTGCCGCGAACGTCTGGCTGAGTGCCCGGCGTCGGCAGCGGAACCCCGCCAGCCGACGCCTGCTCCTCCAACAACGGGCGGCCACGCCGGCTGCGGTTTCCCTGACCGGGGTCCGCGGTTGCACGCGTTTGGTGATTGGCGTTCCCGCCGATGGGAGCGTGCGGTCATCCACTGGTGTTCGGTGTCTCAACCGTGGGCGCGATCGGTGCGCGCCCGCTCGATGTGGTTCTCGTGGGGCCAAGGCCCCGCCGCTCTCTGACATCCGCAGACGCACGATGGTCCCAACGGACGCCCACGCCGGGCGGCCCGCGCACACGGTGCGCGGCGGGAGGGTTCGAGTCCCTCCGCGTCCTTTGCCACGCGCCGCCGTCCGTCGACATGCGCCCCGCTTCGGGCACGCGTGTTTCGAGACAACGGGTTCTGCCGGTGGCGCGTGGTGCGCGATTAGCTCAACTGGATGAGCACGGAGCCCTTATCTCCGCTGTTGTCGGTTCGATTCCGGCATCGCACACACAGGTTGGCCGAGAGGCCATGGGGTTCGACTCCCCCCGGGTTTGAAGCACCCGCCAGATTCACGATCTGGAGCTGTACGTAAGCCAGGGGACCACCCACCACCACCACGCACCCCCACCCAAGCCGCGCGATTCGTCGCAACGCATGGGCTCGGGGGACCGCCCGGGGCGGCCAGTGGTCGGGCGGATACCGGCACCCCAAAGCGCAACGCCCCACCGATGCGCTCGGGGCGAGCCCGCGTTCTTCGTTGAACGCGGCGAGCCCCGGGCAACGCGGCGGACGCCGAGCGCTCACTGGGGTGCCTCAAGCCCGACCCCCCAGTTCCGCGCGGGCGTGGCTGTGGCAACGGGACTCTTCTGGCTTGCATTTGGCCATCGTGCGTCCGCGGATCGCAGGGATCGTGTTGGTTCCTGGTTCTGGTTTCATACGGAAAGGAGCGTCTTAAATGCTCAAGACCATCCGCGTACGCACGCTCGAGGTCGGCCTTTGGTTCCGCCACGGCGAGCTCCACCGCGTGCTCGAGCCGGGCGTGTACCGCATGCCCACCGTCTGGCCTTGGAGCCGGCGCGACCGCGTGGAGGTGATCGACACGCTGTGCCCGCGCTTCGAGCACGACCGCCTGCGGGCGCTCGTGGCCGACGGGCGCCTGGCCCCGCGCCTCGTGATCGTCGACCTGAAGGACGACGAGCGCGCGCTCGTGTGGGTCGACGGCCGGTTAAGCGCCATCCTCGCCGGCGGGCTGCACGCCTTCTGGAAGGTGCCCGCGACCATCGAGGTCGAGCGGTTCAGCGTGCACGAGGGCCGCTTCGTGCACCCCAAGCTCGAGGCCATCCTGGGCTTCCCCGGCAGTTCGGTGCTGCTTGGGGGTCTGCGGGTGGACAGCCACGAGCGTGTGATGCTGTTCCGCGACGGTGTGCTGACCGATCAGCTCGGTCCCGGCCTCTTCGTGTACTGGAAGGGCGGCGCGAGCGTGACGTGGAAGACGGTCGACCTGCGTGAGCAGGTGGCCGACATCCAGGGCCAGGAGATCATGACGGCCGACAAGGTGACGCTGCGCATGAACCTGGTGGTGACCCACCGCGTAGCCGACCCGGCCAGGGCCGTCACGGAAGTGGCCGACTGGTCGCAGGCGCTCTACCGCGAGGCCCAGCTCGAGCTGCGCACCGCCGTGGGCGGGCGCACGCTCGAGCAGCTCCTCACCGACAAGGACGAGGTGGGCTCGCAGATCCGCAACCGACTCGCGTCGCGTGCGGCGGAGTTTGGTGTCTCGGTCCTGGGCGTCGGCCTGCGGGACGTGATCCTGCCGGGCGACATGAAGGTGATCTTGAACGAGGTCATCGTCGCCCAGAAGCAGGCCGAGGCAAACCTCATCCGTCGTCGCGAGGAGACGGCGGCGGTCCGCAGCCAGGCGAACACCGCCAAGCTGCTGGCCGACAACCCCGCGCTGGCACGGCTGCGTGAGCTCGAGGCGCTACAGGAGATCCTCCGCGGCGCGAAGACCACCTTCGTGTTCGGCTCGGGTCAGCAGAATCTGGGCGACCAGGTGACCAGTATGCTCCGACGCGATGCGGAGCAGGCAACCCAGTAACCCGCCGCCCGCGAGAGCGGGCGCGGCGTTTTACCAGCGCCTCGATGAAGAAGCCCCGTAGCTCAACGGATCAGAGCGCCGCACTACGAATGCGGAGGTTGCAGGTTCGAATCCTGCCGGGGCTGTTATGACAGAGATGAAATCTACAACGCAAGGCATCGACCGCGACTACTTCACCGCCGACCTGCACCTGGGCCACCCGGGCATCATGAAGCACGCCGCCCGCACGGCGTTCATGACCGACGAAGACCGCGCCGCCTTCGAGCGATTCGCCGGCCAGGGTGCGATCAAGACCTGGAAGCCTTCCAAGGCGTCGATCGCGCGGATGGACCACGGCCTGATCGACAACATCAACAGCGTCGTGCCCGAGGACGCCACCCTGTGGATCCTGGGCGACTTCGCCCTCGTGCGCGAGGAACGGGCGGTGCGCCGCTATCGCAACGCCATTCGATGCAAGGACGTGCGGCTCATCTGGGGCAATCATGATCGCCGGCCCATCGCCCGCCCACACTTCACCGCGTGCTACGAGGCCGTCATGCTGCACATCGGCGACCGCCGCACCATGACCGAGGACCAGCGGTGGGACCTCAAGGCCCCCCAGTCGGGCTCGGCCGGCCGCAACGCCCGCCGCGTGTTCCTCAGCCACTACGCCCACGCCGTCTGGCACCACTCGCACCGCGGCGTGCTGCACCTGTACGGCCACTCGCACGGCAACTTCGAGCCCTGGCGCGAGACCAACATGCCCAACGCGCTGAGCATGGATATCGGCGTGGATTGCTGGGACTATCTCCCCGTGCCCTGGTCGCGCGTGCGAGGCATCATGGACGAGAAGGCCGCCCGCACCCCCCCGCACGTGGTCGACCACCATGCCAGCCGCTGATCGACGAGCACCGAATCAATCAAGCACCTCGCCAAGCGCCACCATCGCGTACGCCGTGATCAGCACCGGGTCGTTCTCCATCCAGCGATCGTTCACCGAGCGGAACGAGCCGTCGGCGTTCTGGAGCTCGGCCAGGCGGTCGATCAGGTCGTCGGCCCAGTTCACCGGCCGCGTCGAGCCGTCGTCGTCCACGACCTCCAGCGTCGGCTCGCCGAAGGCGTCCAGCGCGCGACCGAACGTGAGCAGGAAGTAGTACGTGCCCTCCGGCCCCAGCCCGGGGTTCTCCTGGAGCGTGTAGTTCTTCGAGATCCAGTCTCGCGCGGCGGTCACGCGGAGGTCGTCCTCTGGGAGCTCGGCGTACACGTAGCTCTTGAAGCCCGCGTAGGTCATCGAGCCGTACGCCCGCAGGCGGCTCACCTTCGTGCCGTCGTCGAGCGTCTCCTCGATCGTGCCCGCCTTGCTCTCACCCTGGCCCATCGCCTCGCCGCTGGGGCTCGTGGCGTAGATGAACCCGCCCTGCCGCGAGCCATCGGCGTAGTCCATGTCGTTGATGCGGTCGTCCATCTGCGTGCGGCCCAGGAACACGAGCGCCCGCTGCACGGCCGGGTCATCGCCGGGCACGCCGGCCTCCTGGAGCGCCCACATGAACATGTGCATGTTGCTGTTGTCCGGCCGCCCGCTGCCGCCATAGCCGATGCCGCCATAGAACGGGTGCGACCGCGACACGCGCAGCTCGGGGTTGTCGTTGGCCTCGCTGTACTGCAAGGTTCGCAGGTACGCCAGCGCCTCCTTCGCCGCGTCCTCGGCCCGCTGGGTGTCCAGACGCGATAGCGCCGCCAGCGCGATCGCCGTGTTGTACTGGGGCAGGATGCGGTCATAGATGCCACCGTCGGCCTGCTGCATCGAGTAGAGGTACTCGTAGCCCTTGCCGATGGCCGCCTCGGTCTTGTCGTTCCGCGTGGCGAACGCGTCATCGGCGGTCATGCCCAGCAGCACCAATCCGGTGATCGCTGGCAGGTTGGGCCCGTCGGGCCGCACGTTCCAGCCGCCGGTGTCCGCGTCCTGCTGGCCCAGCAGGTACGCCGCCGCCCTGTCGCGCATCTCCGTGGCACGCGCAACATTCTCGGCGCTCGGCTGCCCGCCCGTCTGCGCCAGGGCCACCGAGGCCGCGAGTGTTCCCGCCACGCACGCCAGCTTCTTCCACGCGTTCATGCCCACATCTCCCTTCCGAAGTTCCACTCAGATCAACCGGATGAGTCGGCGGCCCACCCACTCCATCGCCAGCAGCACCAGCAGCACCACGAGCACGATCGGCCGGTCCCACAAGGGCTCGATCTGCGGTTGCCCGGCGATGACCACCTCACGGCGCGGCAACACGTCGGGCAACTCGTCAAGCGTGTCCACCCCCAGCACGCGCCCGCCCGTGCGCTCGGCCAGCGAGGCCAGCAGCTCGTGGTCGGCCATTGGGTCGCGCAGCTCGTCGCTGTCGGCCAGCACCTCCACCTCGATGCGCAGCCCCAGCGGAGCGAGCAGCGGCTCGTCGACGATGATCTCGTATACCCCCGGCTCGGTAGGAAGCCACGAGGCCGCGTAGCCCTGCGACAACGCCCGCCGCGCCCCGGTGTCCTCAATGCCCAGCGTCAGCGACTGCGGCGCCGCATCCTGCGAGCCCTCGCCCATGGGCCGCACCCTCGCGCGCACCGCGGGCAGGCGCCGATCGACCAGGGACTGGTCCAGCAGCCGCACTTCCACGCGCGCCGGCCGCTCCACCAGCGCGGGCCTGGGCGAGACGCTCAGCGCCGCCTCGGCCCCCGTGCGTGCCAGCCGCCCCCGGGCCTGCATCCGCACCAGCGGCAGGTAGAACCGCTCAAACAGCGCCTCGCCCCGGCCATACCGGTAGCGCCACAGCTCGTCGGTCGCCACGTACACCACCCGGCCCGAGCCATACGGCATGGTCAGCACCGCCGGCGTGCTCGCCCCGCTCTCGGCGGGCACGAAGCGCGCCAGCACCTCGGCCGTGGGCTTGAGCGCGCTCTCATCGATCCGCTGGCTCCACCAAAGCCGGTTCCAGCCCGTGGCCGGGTCGCTCAGGTACGAGGGCCAGCCGGTCAGCGTCTCGTCCAGGCGAAGCACGCCCAGCCGCTCGCCCGAGGCCGTGCGCTCCAGCACCACCGGCTGGCTGATGTCCGACACGCCCGCGCCCTGGTCCATGCGGAAGGGCAGCAGGTCCTCAAGCGGCGTGCCGCGCCAGCTCGCCGGCGTGTGCGACGTGCCGCCCACCCACAGCAGCCCCGCGCCGCGGCTGGCCACGTGCTCGCGGAGCTGGTCGAGCTGCTCATTGCTGAACAGACCCGATCGCACGTCGCCCAGCACCACCACGTCGTACTCGGCCCACCCCTCGTCGCTCGTGGGCGGGAAGCCGATGGTGACGTTGCCCTCTTCGATGAAGCTCCGTCGCGCCGCCAGCAGCAGCGAGCTGCTCCGCACGCTGGGCTCACGCAGCAGCATGCTGGTCAGGTAGCGCCGCTCCCACCGTGGACTCCCGTCAACGTACAGCACCCGCAGCGGCCGGTCGACCACGCGGACGCGCAGATCGGCAGAGTCGTTCTCGACCAACAGGTCGGGCTCGTCGGGCACGTAGCGCACGCGCCAGTTGGCCTCGCCCGCCTCCAGCTCGCCGGCCACCAGCGTCGCCTCGGCCGCGTCTTGTTCCCACCGTGGGTCGCCGGCCTCGATGCGCACGCGATCGATGACCTCGCCGCTGGTGCGGTCCACCAGCTCCAGCACGCCCGCCGAGCCCGCCGCCGGCCCGCGCCGGTCCAGCCGCACACGCACGGGCGCCTGATCGCCGGCGAAGGCCGCCTCGGGGGCCACGGCCTGATCGATCGCGACGTCTGTCGCCGCCCGCGGGCTGCCCAGCGGCACCACGTGCACGGGCACGCGCTCGCCCACCAGCCTGCGGACCGCCGCCGCGCCGGGCTCGTCGATCGAACGCCCATCGCTGAGCACGACGACCGCCGAGAGCGGCCGAGCGGCGGCGCGCGTGAG
>JBITAF010000087.1:0-15384 GCA_044440025.1 Phycisphaerales bacterium JB060
GAGCACGAGCCCCGGCACCAGCCCCAGCCCAAGGATTGTGCCCTGCAGAATGCACCAGGACTGCAAGCCGGCCCGCTCGCGCTCGTCGTTCGTTCTCAGGGCGCGTGCCGTGCGCTTCGTGTGACGGGTCGAGCGATTGGGCACCTGCCCCCCCGAGTCGTCGGTCAGGTGTCCGAACTCGGCCAGGGCCTCGTGCCGCCGGCGTTGCTCGGTCGCCGCCGGCCACCGGGCGGCACACTCGGGGCAGGTGATGATGCCCTGGACACTCGCCGTGCCGGACAGGTCGTAGCGGCAGGCCGGGCACGCCTCTGGCGTGCCCAGCCGCCACGATGCCTGGCAGCCCGGGCACCGGACGAGGCCATCGGCGTCCTCGGGCGCGCCCGGCAGCGAGCCCGTGCAGGACGGGCACGTCCCACGCGCGGCCATCAGCCGGGCGGCCTTTTGCCGGCCCGACCACGCCCAGCTCGCCTGCAAGCCCAGCAGGAACAGGGCGGGCATCGACAGCCAGAACAACGCCGGGACCCGGAGTTCTTGCACCAGTGAGAGATCATCGAGCCCGACACCGATGCTCAGGAGCACGCTCGCGGTCGATCCCAGGACGAAGCACCAGGCGGCCCCGAGGTACCCAATGATAATCCACATCGTCATGACGCCCACGCGCACCCGCCTGGGCAGCGCCACCCGCCTGCGCCACACCGCGATCGGACTGGGCAACGATTGCAGCTCGCGCACCACCGGCACGTCCCGCCCGCGCTCGTCGGTGACCATCGCCGCGAGGAGATGCTTCACGTGTGCGGGCCCCGCTCACTCGGCCATCGGCGGGCGCAGCAGCCGCTCGATGCTGCCATCGTCGCGGCGGACCAGGGCCTCGGTGGCCTCGGTCAGGAACAGGCCGTGTTCGATGACCCCCGGCGTGCGGTCCAGGGCGGCGGCCAGGCGCTCGTAGTTGTGGCCGTCGTCGTTGGTGCTGCCGCCGTGGAGCTGGACGTCCAGGATCAGGTTGCCGTTGTCGGTGACGTAGAGCGTGCCGTCCATGCTGCGGCGGAGCACGCCCGAGAGCCCCAGCGTGCGCAGGTTCGCCCGGATCGACGCGAGCCCGAAGGCCATGACCGCCACGGCCAGTGGCGTGCGCTCGCCCAGGTGGTCGACGAGCTTCTCCTCCTCGACCAGGTACACGCGGCGGGCGGCGGCGGTGGCGACCAGCCGCTCGCGGGTCATGGCCCCGCCCGCGCCCTTGAGCATGCGCAGGTGGCCGTCGACCTCGTCGGCCCCGTCGAAGAGGTAGTCCACGTGCTCGATGGTGGCGAACTCGCGGACGCGGATGCCCAGCTCCTGCGCGTAGGCGCTGCTGGCCTCGCTGGTCGAGACGCAGGTGATCTCCAGCTGCTCGGCGATGATGCGGCCGGCCAGGGCGGCGATGGCGCGGCGTGCGGTGCGGCCGGTGCCCAGGCCCACGACCATGCCCGGCTGGATGTCGGCGACGGCGGCGCGCGCGAGCGCGTCGTCGGCGCTCTGGGTGGCGGCAAGGCGGGCGGCCTCCGTCGGCCGGGTGGTGGGTTGGTTGGTGGGCCCGGCGGGATCAGCCAAACTGCACCCCCAGGGCCAGGCGGAGCGAGGCCCCGTAGTTGATCGTGCAGGTCTGGCGGCGCATGTAGGCCTTCCAGCTATCGCTGCCGGCCTCGCGTCCGCCGCCGGTGTCCTTCTCGCCGCCGAAGGCCCCGCCGATCTCGGCGCCGCTGGTGCCGATGTTGACGTTGGCGATGCCGCAGTCGCTGCCCGCGGGCGAGAGGAATCGCTCGCTGGCCCGCACGTCGCTCGTCATGATGGCGCTGCTCAGGCCGTGGGCGGTGCTGTTGTGCAGGGCGATGGCGTCGTCGAGATTGGTATGCGTGAACACATAAAGGATCGGCCCGAAGGTTTCCCGCTGCGCGATGGGGAGCTGGTTGTTCGCGGGGGCTCGGATGATCGTGGGCCTCACGAAGCAGCCGCCCAGCGGGGTATCGGCACGCTCGCCACCGACGAGCACGGTGCCGCCTTGTGACTTCGCCTCTTCGATCGCGGCATCGAAGGCCTCGCCCGCGTGCTCGGTGATGAGCGGGCCGACGAGCGTGCTGTCGTCCATGGGATCGCCGATCGGCGCCTTCTCGTAGGCGGGGACCAGCTTCTCCAGCAACGGCTCGACGATCGACTCGTGGGCGATGAGCCGACGCGTGCTCGTGCAGCGCTGCCCCGCGGTGCCCACGGCGGCAAAGAGCAGCGCGGGCACGGCCAGGTCGAGGTCCGCATCGGGCTCGACGATCACGGCGTTGTTGCCGCCAAGTTCGAGCAAACACTTACCCAATCGCGCGGCGACGACCTGGCCGACGGTGCGGCCCATCTCCGTCGAGCCGGTCGCGCTGATGAGCGGCAGGCGGGCGTCGGCGGTCATGGGCTTTGCGACCGCTTCATCGGTGCCGATGACCAAGTTGAATAACCCAGAGTGCCCCATCTCTGTCGCGACCTTGTCGGCGATGGCGTTGGTGGCCATCGCGGTCAGCGGGGCCATCAAGCTCGGTTTCCAGATGATCGTGTCGCCGCAGACCGCCGCGATCATTGCGTACCAGCCCCAGACGGCGGTGGGGAAGTTGAACGCGGTAATGACGCCGATGGGGCCAAGGGGCTGCCATTGCTCGAACTGCCGGTGGTCGGCCCGCTCGCTGGGCATGGTGCGGCCGCCGAGCATTCGGGAGAGGCCCGTGGCATAGTCGGCGATGTCGATGGTCTCCTGGACCTCGCCCAGGCCCTCGCTGCGGATCTTGCCGACCTCCATGCTGACGAGCGCGCCAAGGGCGTCCTTGTGCTCGCGCAGGGCGTGGCCGATGCGGCGGACGACCTCGCCCCGCTCGGGGGCGGGGACCAATCGCCACCTCAGGAACGCCGCCCTCGCCCGCTCGATGGCGGCCTCGAGCTCGGCCGCGCCGTCGAGCCGCACGCCGGCCAGCGGCTGGCCCGTGGCGGGGTTGAGGCTGACGGCCTGCGAGGCGTCTGCGGGGTCGGCACGATCGGCCGGGATGAACCGCGGATCGCTCGCCAGCGGCAGGCTTTCCAGCGGGTTGGCGGCGGTCGTCGGGGGCATTGGGGCAGTGTAGGCAAAGCCCGCCCCGGGCTGGCCGCTGGCTTACTCGCAGCCCGCGTCGAAGGCCGTCTGGAAAGCGAGGAAGTCGAAGATCGTTAGCTCGCCATCGCCGTCGAAGTCGGCGCGGGGGTCGCCCGCGTCGAAGGCGTTCTGGAAGGCGAGGAAGTCGAAGATGGTCAGCGAGCCGTCGGCGTCGAGGTCGGCGGGGCAGGAGGCGTCGCAGCCCCAGCGGGCGATGGCGCTCACCCCGGCTTCTCCCTCGAAGAACAGGGCACCTCCGAAGAACAGGGCCGGACCGTCCCCGTCGTCAAAGGTCGCCAGCGAGCGTCCACCGACGATGGTCACGCCTCGGTCACCAGGCTCCCAGCCTTCGCCGTCCCACCGAGCAAATCCGCGGCTGGGTTCTCCGTCGATTTCGCTGAACGAGCCCGCCGCAAAGAGAGCCATGCCGCGTCCGTCATCGAAAGCCTCCAAGGCTTCGATGTTCGCGTCGAATGCGTCCGCCAGCCGGGTCCATGTTCGCGTGTCTGGGTCCCACCTTCGCGGGATGATTCCGCCCGTGGCGAACAAGGTCTGCCCGCCGTCATCCTCCATGATGGCGAAGTCGAGCACCTTGGCGGGCACGCCTTCGCCGAGGGGAGACCAGTCGCTGCCGTCCCACGATGCCACGTGATTCACCGTCTGTCCGTCTATGACGGTGAACTGACCACCGGCGAGCAGGACCGGGCCGGTGCCGTCGTCGAACACGGTCAGGGTTTCGATGGCGCCGTTGAAGTTGTGCTCGCCCAGGAACGACCACCGCTCGCCATCCCATCGGGCAATGCTCTCGGATCGCCCCGTCGCTGGCTCGTTGATCCATCCCGCGGCGTAGAGGGCCGGGCCGGTGCCATCGTCATACACCGCCATCGCCTCAGGCCGGGCGCGCCAATCGCCGACGGTCGACCAGGCGTGGCCGTCCCATCGTGCGAAGCCGGTGATCGAGGGATCGGCGATGACCCGAAAGCCGCCACTGGCGTAAAGCGCAGGGCCCGATCCATCGTCGTAGGTCGCCAGGCTGTCGACGTTCCCACCGCCCAAGCCCAGTGGCGTCCATTCCTGCCCGTCCCACCGGGCCAGACCTCCGATAGGATCGCCATCGAGGTACAGCCGGCCACCAGCGTACAGCGCCGGCCCCGAACCATCGTCGAACGCTTGCATCGCAAGGACGGCACTGCCCAAACGCCTATCGCCCACGGCGGTCAACCCCGGATCGCACTCCTGCGCAGACGCCAGGGACCCGCACGCCACCGCCGCGGCACCCACAAGAAACACGATTCCACGGGTCCGGCCGTTCGCTCGATCGGTCATCCCAGGCTCCCTTGCCGTTGTTGCTTCCGCCGTGGCTCGCGGCGTCGCGAGGCCCCGAGGTCAAGATACCCGGAACGGCCTCGAGTTGCAACCCTATTTACTCGCAGCCCGCGTCGAAGGCGTTCTGGAACGCCAGGAAGTCGAAGATGGTGAACGCGTCGTCGCGGTCGTAGTCGGCGCGGTCGTCGCGGGCGTCGAAGAGGTTCTGGAACATGAGGAAGTCGAAGATGGTCAGCTCGCCGTCGCCGTCCAGGTCGGGGCGGCAGCGCGGGGGGCGGAACGAGAAGCTCACGCCGTGCCTTGCGGCGTCGCCGAGTTGGGCCTGCTCCTCGGTGGATACCTCGAAGGCGGCGAAGGACTCGAACGTGTAGCGACCGGGGGCGAGGTCGAGGATCCAGATCCACCCCGAGGCTCCCGGCTCGGGCGGGCCGCTGACGATGACGCCGTCGGGGCCGGTGAGCTTGCCCGGTTCGTGCTCGGTGTATTCGATCTCGTCGAAGGGCTGGGGCTGCACACTGAGGTGGACGTTGGCGGGGCGGTCGAGCTCGAAGACCACTCGCTGGCTCCACGAGCCGGCGGCCTCGCGTCGCCTTGTGCCGATGGACACGCGGTCGAGCTGGAAGTTCAGGGTGACGCCCATGTCGATGCTGGTGCCCCCGGTGGCGCGGGCCCAGTTGTCGATCGTGGTCAGGGCGCGGGGCTCGCCGAAGGTGCCCCCGGCCAGGGCGTCGACCTCGGCGTCGGGGAACGGCAGCTCGTCATCGAAATCCGACTGGATGTCCACCAGCGGGTCGAACGGCACGTGGACCTCGACCCTGGCATCGGCCTGGACGCTGGCCTCGATGATGTCGGGGAAGACTGGCTGGGCGTCGCTCGCCGTGGCCATCGCCAGGCTTGCGGCAAGTATCGCGAAGCGTGTCATTGGGATTCCTCCTCTCGATCGGTTGGGTATCACTCGCAGCCCGCATCGAACTGGTTCTGGAACAAGAGGAAGTCGAAGATGGTCAGCTCGTCGTCCTCGTCGAGATCGGCGCGGCACACGTGCCCGAAGCCGGAACTCGCCCCGATGCGTATGGCCAGCGCGGCCATCGGCAGATTCGTGGTGCATCCAATCGACATATCAAACCTCCCCAGGTGGCGTGCCTCATTGCCCGCTCTCTGGGGTGATACAGCGTTCGATTGGCAGGGTTGCACGGGGGGTGCGGAAGCGTTCAGCCGCCGCCGACCAGCGTCACGATCTCGACGTGGTCGCCGTCGGCCAGCGTGTGGTCGTCGTGGGTGGCCTTGGGGGCCAGCTTGCGGTTCACCTCGACCGCGCAAGCGGTCTTGGCAAGGCCAAGGTGCTCCACCAGGCCCGCGATCGTGGTGCCTTCTGGGACCGACCGGGCCTCACCATTGACGTCCAGCGTGATGGTCTGGGTTGCCTGTGCCATGGTGGATGGTATGCTGGCGGTGACGGACCCCGGCCCGCTCGCGTACCGTATTGGCTATGAGCCCCTATCGCCTCCCACGCATGTTCACGCTGCTGCTGATGGCCACCCTTGCACTCACCGGCTGCGAGCGGGACTACAGCCAGGAGAGCCCCGAGGCCCTGGTCGACTCGGCCAGGCAGATGGTCGTGGACGGCAACGCCCGACGGCTGAGCGAGCTGGTGTGGACCGAGAGCGAGGGCGAGAAGCTCGTCATCGACCGCCTGGGCCGCACGATGGGGGCGCTCCAGCGGCTGGGCCAGGCGGTGTCCCGCGAGTTCCCCGAGGAGGTCTCGCGCATCCGCCAGCAGGCCGACGTGGCCGCCGAGAACGGCGAGATCAACAGCATCATCGGGCGCGCGCTGACGGCCTCGGGCGGGGTGGCCCGCGGGGCGCCGGCGGCCATGCGCGACGAGCGACGCATGCGCCAGGGGCTCGACAGCGTCGTGCGTGAACTCATGGCCGACCCCTACGGCTGGCTGGAGCGTCACGGCGAGAAGCTGCAGCCCATGCGCATTACCGACGACATCGTCGCGCTGAGCTGGCAGGGCAAGCCGGTGGTCGGGCTCAGCCTGGTCGAGCACGAGGGCAAGTGGTACCTCAAGCTGCCGCTCGACCAGCCGGCGCTCAAGCGCTTCCTGCCCCAGAGCGAGGAAGAGTTCGAGATCTGGGGCGAGCTGGTCGCCAGCGTGCACAACGTGCTGCAGGACCTGGCCGACGAGGTCGAACGCGGCGAGCACAAGAACCTCGAAAGCGTGGCCAGCACCGCGGGCGAGTACGCCCTGCCCACGGCCTTCATGGTGATGATCGCGTATGGCAAGGCGCTGGAAGAACGCGGGAACTGAGGCAGGGCACGGGCGGAAGTTGAGTGCGAACTGCCCGGCCGCTTCGGCGTACGGCTCGTCAGGGGTGAATCTATGAAACGTTTCCCGTGGGGCCGTGGAGTCGTGAGTGTCATCCTCGGGTTTGCATTATCGATCCTTTCGATTGTCGTGCCCGCAGCCATCTCGACACCCACGACGATGCAGGTCGTCAGCGGGAGCGGCACGATGGTCGCCATCACGCACGAGGGCAGAAGCGTGAGGTCGCATCCTGGGGGCCACATGTACTGGGTGCCGGTGCGTCGGGCCCGATACTGGCCTGGAGCGGCATACTGGTACGCCATCGGCATTGGTGCGAACGAGGAATTCTACGAGCGCGGCGTTGAGCGTTTGGGTGGCGATTCGGCAGTGTACCAGTGGCAGACCGACGAGCCGCGAACGGGCGACCTGCCCGCGTTGCAAACCGCGGCGCAACTGCCTGGCCCCGTTCGTCGCTCCGTTCCCCAGTTGCGAGCACATCGGTGCGCGATACTGGCAGGCTGGCCGTTCCGCAGCGCCATCGGATACCACGATTTCATGCTCTCGGTGTCGAACTCGATCCCCACGTCCGAGGACACGATCACGTTGCCCCAGATCGCGGGATTCCAAGCCGTCATCCCCGTCCGGCCGCTCTGGCCCGGCTTGTTCGGCAACTGGGCTTTCCACAGCCTCGCGGTATTCGTGGTGCTCGCCGTCGCACCCATCGCTCGTGGCGCATGGCGTGGCCGCCGGGGACTCTGTCCCTCCTGCGGCTACGACCGGCGCGGGCTCGTCGACGCAAGCCCGTGCCCCGAGTGCGGCGCTGGGCGAGGCATGCTCGCCATCAACGGCCCGAACCCCACGTGATCCGACCGGACACTGGCGACACTCGCCGGCGTGCTGACGACAGACCACGGTTTGCTGGCGGGACGCACCGGTTCTCTGGTGAGACTTTCGGGTTCCCTGGCGAACCTTCGGGCACTGCTGGCGAAACCTTCCGCCACACTGGCGGAACTTCCCGCTTCGCTGGGGGAACTTTCGGCTTTTCCCCCCTTCTTTGCCGCGTTGCACGCCACAAAACGCGCAATTCTCGCCGGTTCTTCCCGACATCACCCGAACATATTGGGTTTTTCGCCGTCGACCCCGTCGCGATGTTCATGCCGGGGGCCGGTTGGGTCGATGCTTTCTCGACGGAAGGTTGCCACCCGCGTGCGGCGGGGGGCGATGCCATGGCGACGTGATCCAAGCAATGGCCCGGGGTCATGCACTGGGTCCGCCGCCGCGCCCGATCGAGCAGATGCAGGGAACGACCGAGCGGGCGGCCCGTGTCTGATTCGGGCCGGAAACGAGAAAGCCCGGGCTCGCGCCCGGGCCTCGTTCATCCAACTGGCAACCAAACTTACTTCTTCGTCGCCCACTTGATCAGCACGTCGGCGACCTCCGGCCGGCTGAACTCCTTGGGCGGACGCTCGCCAGCGGCCAGCATGTCGCGGACCTTGGTGCCGCTCAGGAAGACCTGGTCGCCCTCAATCTTGGGGAAGGTCTTGCCGCTGACCATGCCCTGGGCCTTGTGGCTCCACGCGGCGTGCTCGAACTTCAGCGGGGTGATCTTCAGGTCGCCGGGCGCATCGGTGGTCACCTGGTCGACCAGCGTCTGGGCGTCGTACGTGCCGTAGTAGCTTCCAACACCGGCATGATCCCGGCCAACGATGAAGTGCGAGCAGCCGTAGTTCTGGCGGACCAGGGCGTGCAGGATGGCCTCGCGCGGGCCGGCGTAGCGCATGGCCGCGGGCATGACCGTGATCATCGTGCGGTCCTTGTTGAAGTACTCGTCGACCAGCACCTCGTAGCACTCCATGCGGACGGCCGCGGGGATGTCGCCGGGCTTGGTCTCGCCCACCAGGGGGTGGATCAGCAGGCCGTCGGTGATCTCCTGGGCGCACTTGCACAGGTACTCGTGGGCCCGGTGGATGGGGTTGCGCGTCTGGAAGGCGCTGACGGTGGCCCAGCCCTTCTTCTCGAACTCGGCCCGCGTCTGCGCGGGCGTGAGGCGCTTGTCAAGGAAGGCCTCGGGGCCGTCGGGATCGACGCACAGGGTGACCACCTCGATCGGCCCGGCCAGGCACGTGTCGCCCTCGGCCTTGACCGCCTCGGCGCCGGGGTGCTGCCCGTCGTCGTCGCCTGGCTCGTTGAAGAAGATCGTTGCCTCGGCCTCGCGGTCGTGGGCGAAGACCTCCTCGACGGTCATCACGGCCTGCAGCGTGCCGTTGGGGGCGTGCAGCGCGACCCGCTCGCCCTGCTTGGGGGCCTTGGCGCTGTCGACGCCCCCATCGACCGACAGCGTGATGGGGATGGGCCACCGCACGCCGCTCTCAAGCCGCATGTCCTCGATGACGCCCCGGACGTCGGCCGAGCCCATGAAACCCGTGAGCGGGCTGAACGCCCCCATGCCGATCATCTCCACGTCGCAGGACTGCTTGAGGGAGAGGTCGACCCGGGGCAGGCCCTTGGCCTCCTGCACCAGCTCGTCGCGGCGTGGGCCCGTGGCGACCTGGTGTACCAGGGTGCCGCCGTGGGGCTCGATCAGTTGCTTGGTGGTCGTGTTGGGGGCCATCGTCGCCGGCATCGCATCCTCCTTGGGGTCCCGTGCGTGGGATCCCGCGTGGCCCGGGGCAAGAAAACAGGGCCGATCCGCGGAAGGGGACGTTATGTCGCACGCCCGTTGGGAGCAAACCGTTCGGGTCCCCCGGCCGGCAGATCACCGGCCTTTCCGGCGTTCCAGGGCCCTCGCATAGGCGAAACGGATGGCCGCCTCGTGCCCGTCGACCATGTTCTCGATCGTGCATTGCTCCAGGACCATCCGCCGGCCGGCCTCGCCCATCTCGTGGGCCAGCTCGGGGTTGTCCACCAGCCGGGCGATGGCGTCGGCCAGCGATCCCGGCTCGCCCAGGTCGACCAGCAGCCCGTTGCGGCCGTCCTCCACGGCGGTCGCCTCGGGCCCGTGGCGGGACATGTCCCCGCTGGTGACCACCGGCAGGCCGTAGCCCTGGGCGTGCAGCACGCTCAGGCCCATGTAGTCGGGGTAGACCATGGCCTGGGCCGACAGGAACCACGGGGCCAGCGCGTCCTCGCCGTAGATGGCTCCGGGCATGCGGACGCGGTCCTCGATGCCCAGCTTGCGGGCCAGCTCGGCCAGGTGCTCGCGCTGCTCGCCGTCGCCCACGATGGCCACGACCAGGTCCGGGTGCGTCTCGGCCAGCCGGGCCGCGGCGTGCAGCAGCAGGTCGATGCGGTTCTGGGCCAGCAGCCTGGAGACGAAGAGCGCCACGGGCCGCCCCTCGATGCCGTGCTCACGCCGGAAGGCGGCCAGGGCCGCCGGGTCGGCCAGCCACGCGTCCCGGGCGGCCTGGATGGGTGCCTGGTCCAGGGCGTTCTGGGCCACGAAGAGCCGATCGGCGGGCATCCCCTCCTCGATCATCCGCTCCCTGGCGTGGTGGTTGTACAGGAGAATGGCGTCGGCCTTCGCGCCAAGCCAGTTGCGCAGCCTCCGCGACCACTTCGAGTCTCGCCACGAGTAGCCATGGCCCCACACGACCACGCCCACGCCCCTGCGCCGGGCCTTGCGGATCGCCGGGAGCAGGCTGGGCAGCCCGCTGTTGTACTCCAGCACCGCCACGTCGGCGGTGGCGGGGTCGGCGGCCCGCATCTGGGCCGACACCCACCGGACGTCACGGGGCCACAGCAGCAGCGTCCGCTCGGCCATCTGGCGGGCCTGGAAGCCCTCGGCTTGGACGTGCGGCAGCTTCGCCCGCGTGCTGAAGATCACCTCCAGCGAGATCCCCGGCCTGCGCGCAAGCTCGGCGAACACCGGTACGCGGTAGGCCGGCAGGGCGGGCTGCTGGATGCACACCCGGATGCGATGCTGGTTCGGCGAGTCGTCCACGGCGGCAAGCCTATCGGTTCGCCAGCGGCAGGCCGTCTAAGATCTGTGGCCGGGGGCCGATCTCTGGCCCCTTTGGCCTATGAGAAACCAAACAGGAGGCGAAATGACCCAGACCACCGATCAGGTCAAGGCGACGAACATCCATTGGCACGAGGGTGACCTCAGCCGCGACGAACGCTGGAACGCACTCAAAGCCAAGGGCGCCACCGTCTGGTTCACCGGCCTGAGCGGCTCGGGCAAGAGCACCATCGCCAGCGCTGTCGAGCAGGTCCTGGTCAAGAAGGGCGTCAACAGCTACCGCCTCGATGGCGACAACGTCCGCCACGGCCTCAACAAGAACCTGGGCTTCAGCGCCGAGGACCGCACCGAGAACATCCGCCGCATCGGCGAGGTCAGCAAGCTCTTCGCCGACGCCGGCGTCGTGAGCCTGACCAGCTTCATCAGCCCCTACGTCCGCGACCGCGACCTGTGCCGCACCATGCACGACGACGCCAAGCTGCCCTTCATCGAGGTCTTCGTCGATACGCCCCTGGAAGAGTGCGAGAAGCGCGATCCCAAGGGCCTCTACAAGAAGGCCCGCGCGGGCGAGATCAAGGGCTTCACCGGCATCGACGACCCCTACGAGGCCCCGCCCAAGGCCGAACTGGTCGTCAAGACCGAGGGCCGCTCCATCGACGAGTGCGTCCAGGAAGTGCTGAGCTTCCTGGAGAGCAAGGGGATCGTCAAGGGCTGAGCCCGGTCTTCTACGACCCGCCCACACCCGCGAACTGCGACAGGCATCGCCCGACACGATCGAGCGATGCCTGTTTTCCTACCAGTTCCAGCGTCTGCCCAAGCCCCGGGCTCACCGTCCCACCGGTCATCGCCACGCGCAGCGGCTGGGCCGCCTTGCCCATGCCCAGGCCCTTGGCCTCGCACCATTGCTTGATGGCCGCCTCGATCGCGTCGGCCTCGAAGGGCTCGACCGCCTCGAGCGCCGGCGCCAGCTCGCGCAGCACCGCAAGCCCCTCGCCGTCGTTCTTGAGCAATACCTTGTTGACGGCCTTCTCATCGTACCCGAAGTCGTTCCGCAGCGCGAACGCCACCACGCCCGCCGCCTCACGCAGCACGCGGGTCCGCTGCCTCGCAGCGGCAGCCGCCATCGTCAGCTTGTCGCCCAACGCCTCGAGCGTCGCCCGGTCGTACCGCTCCAGCCAGGTCCGCCACGCATCGGCGAACTGCTCGTCGCTCATGCGGTTCTGGATCTCGTCGGCGTTGAAGGCCATGAGCTTCTCGCGGTCGAACTTGCTCGCGCTCTTGCCGATGCGATCCAAGCCGAACTTCTCGACGAGATAGCCCATCGTGAACCGCTCGACGTCGGTGCCGTCTTCGTTCTTCTCGCCCGGGTTCCAGCCCAGCAGCGCAAGGTAGTTGCACAGGACGTGCGGCAGGTACCCGCTGCGGCGGAAATCCTCCACGTCGATCTCAG
Source organism: Phycisphaerales bacterium JB060 (assembly GCA_044440025.1). GTDB lineage: Bacteria > Planctomycetota > Phycisphaerae > Phycisphaerales > UBA1924 > JAHCJI01. Next base: position 12,182 of record JBITAF010000087.1, read on the forward strand.
GCGGCATGAAGCCGATTGCACCCGCGAGCTTCATCAGGTCATCGGTCGGTAACTGGGCCCGCTTGTCGCCCATCCACGCCTTGAAGCTCGCATCGTCGAGCGTGCCCTCGGGGGGCGCATCGATCTTCTGCTCCTTGCAGAACGCCCGGACCGCCTTATCCTTGTCCCGCTTGCTCATCTTGCTGTTATCGGGGTTGAAGATCAGCGGCAGGTGCGCATACGTCGGTGTGCGATACCCCAGCGCCTGTTGCAACGCGACGTGTCTCGGCGTGTTCTGCAGGTGCTCCTGCCCGCGCAGCACGTGGCTCACGCCCATCGCCTCGTCATCAACCACCACCGCGAAGTGATATGTTGGGAAGCCGTCGGCCTTGCGGATCACGAAGTCGTCCAACTCGCCCGCCGCGAAGCGCACCTCGCCCAGCACCGAGTCGGCCACCACCACGTCGTGGTCGGGCGCCTTGAACCGCACCACGTGCGGCTCGCCCGCCATCATGCGGCTGATCCGCTCGGCCTCGGGTATCTCGAGCGCCGCCCGGTCGTACCGATACGTCTGGTTGGCGTCTTGAGCCGCCTTGCGATTGGCTTCCAACTCCTCAGCGGTCTCAAACGCCGGGTAGGCCCGGCCCCGTTCCAGCAGATCGGCCAGGGCCATGTTGTACTGGTCGACACGGTCGGCCTGGAAGAATGGTCCCACGCCACGAGGGTCGCCGCCAAGCCCGTCATGCTCGGGCCCCTCCTGCCACTCGATGCCCAGCCACTTGAGGTCCTCGAGGATGCCCGCGACGGCTGCCTCGCTCGACCGCTTCTGGTCGGTATCTTCCACCCGCAACAGGAACGTGCCGTCGTGTCCCCTGGCGAAGGCCCAACAGAACAACGCGGTCCGCGCTCCCCCCACGTGCAGGTGGCCCGTGGGAGAGGGTGCGAACCGCGTGAAGACCCCGTCGACCGGGGTGGGCTGGCCTTTGGTCGGTAGCGTGTCGCTCATCGCCGGGATGCTAGCGATCCCGACGCAACGGCGACTCAGCAGCCGGCAACGAACAGGTTCTGGAACTCCAGGAAGTCGAAGATGTTGAAGACCCCGTCACCATTGATGTCCGCCTGAGCATCGCCCTGATCGAACGCGGTCTGGAATGCAAGGAAGTCAAAGAGGCTCAGGTCGCCGTCGCCGTCAAAGTCGGCCACACAGCCCGAGCTCACGTCCAGAGCCGCCTCGGCGTTCACCAGCCCGTAGCCGAAGTCGCTGTCCCACCCCGCGCTGCCCAGGTCGAGGGCGGTATCGATCATGAGTTGGCGGACCTCGTCGTTGATCCGGCCATTGCCGTTGGCGTCCTGGATGCCCGCGCCGATGATCAGCGTCGCCACACCAACCGCGTGCGGCGTGGCCATCGACGTGCCGTCGAGGCTGCCGTACGAGTTGTCGCGGTCGGATGTCGTCGAGAATACATTCACACCCGGCGCCACAAGCTCCAACGCCGATCCGCCCTGCGAGAAGCTCGCCCGACGATCCCGGCTGTCGGTGGCCCCCACCGCGATCACACTTTCGTAGCGAGCAGGCACGCCAATGGCCGCGCCCCCGCCATTGCCCGACGCCGCGAAGTGGATGATGCCCGCGTCCCACGTGTTCTGGTATGCGGCTTCGACCAGCGACGAATCGCCCAGCGTGAAGCTGCTGTTGGTCACCTGGATGCCGTTGTCCATGGCGTACTGGAGCGCACCAATGGCGCCGGACGAAGAGGGAAAAAACGTGCCGACCTTCAGCATGTACAGATCAGCCTCCGGCGCAACGCCGATGATGTTCTCGCCGTTGGCCACGGCGCCGATCGTTCCGCTCACGTGTGTGCCGTGGCTGAAAGGGTCGCTGAAGTCGGTTGACATGGCATCGAAGTCATACCCGTACACGAAGTTGTCGGCGATGTCCTCGTGCGTATGGCGGAGGCCCGAGTCCATGACGCCCACGGCCACGCCCGTTCCACGCTGCCCGCCGGTGTGGGTCGCCTCGCAGCCAATGCGACGAACGCCCCACACATCGTCGTACTCGGCGGTGTACTGGCCGTAGCTGTTGGCCTCCACACCCACGACCCGGCCGTCCAGGCCAAGCAGTTGATCCTCGGCCCCGTCGGGCAACAGGGCGTGCACGCCCGGTGCCACGGTCCAGACCTGGAGCACCACCCCCCCCACCGACTCGATCAGGGCGACGTCCTGCGGCGTGGGGTTACTGGCGAACTCGATGAGGACGTCGGCCATCGGGGCGACAGCCTCATCGGCTTGGGCCACCGGGCCCAGAAGGCCACACACGGATAACACGGCCGCGGTGGCGGTCAGGGGGGCAGGATTCATTATCAAACTCCTAACAGTTTTGATGGGCAGGAACCAACGGCAGGACCGGGTTCACCAGTCTGGAAACCCACGGCCGGGCCATCCTGACCGCTCGCCAACGCCAAGATACCGCATTCCACGGAGACTTTTGGCAGTGCCGCTGGCAATAGCTGTACGTATCCAACCATCCGCCGTTACAACCCGTCCGGTTTCACCAGTTTGGCAGGGTTCGCCCCGGCTATAACGCCGGCGGGCCACTACCTGTATGATGGGACGTGGCCGCTCGTGGGCTGGGGCACTCCCGAGTTCTCCCGCCAGGCCACGCCAGTTCGCTCGGCGGCAGGGACAGGCCGCGACCGGTCCCCCGGGCCGCCAATACCGACGGAGGCGCCCCTATGGCTGTTCGCAATCCTTCAACGATCCGCAACCTCCTCCTGGCCGGCCACGCCGGCTCGGGCAAGACCCTCCTGACCGAGCGGCTGCTCAACGCGGCCGGCGCCACCAACCGCATGGGGTCCATCGAGGATGGCAACACCGTCACCGACTGGACCGAGGACGCAAAAAAGCACGGCCACAGCCTGGCCAGCAGTTTGGCCCACTATGAGCGAAACGACAACCTTGTGACGCTCCTCGACACCCCGGGCCTGGCCGATTTCTTTGGCCAAACCATCGCCGCGCTACCAGCCGCGGGCGTGGTTGCCGTGGTCATCGACGCTTCAAAGGGCATAGAGACCGGCACCTGGGCGCAGACCTTCGCTTCCGCCACGTCCCTGCGCGGGCAGGCGTCGCAGCGCGCGGCGGTGCTGGACGCCCTGGAGCGCCACACGTGGTTTCACTTCGCGGGTCACGCAGATCGCACGAATGCCTGGGAAGCTGGCTTGCGCTTG
>JBITAF010000088.1:0-5356 GCA_044440025.1 Phycisphaerales bacterium JB060
CCGGCCCGGCCCCACCGCCGCGGTGCTGCATGGCTCGGCCCGACCCTTTGAGCTGTGGCGGCTGATGCACAAGCCCGCCGGCCCGACATCTCCCCAGCGCGATGGCGGGGATGGGATAGCCTCATTCTGGGCCCTGCTGGAAGAGGCGAGATGGGTCGTGGATGTGACCGCCGGACATGCCCGGGGCCGGATTATGCTTGAGCTTCGCGGCGAGAAGGTGAAGTAGCACGCCGGCGCGACTGGCGGCGACTACCCTTGTGTTCGCACATTTGGGAACAGCACCGGCGGCTCGCCGGCGATGCGGGATCCCCCCTTGGGACTGCAAATTCTTATGGCCGACGCAGGCATTCGGAACGTGGCGATCATCGCCCACGTCGATCATGGCAAGACCTCGCTGGTGGACGGGCTGCTCCGTCAATCGGGCAACTTCCGCGCGGGCGAACTCGAGAAGCTCGCCGGGGGACGCGGCGACCTCATCATGGACAGCAACCCGCTCGAACGCGAGCGGGGCATCACCATCCTCTCCAAGAACTGCGGCGTGCGATACGCGCGGCCAGATGGGCAGAACTTCGCCATTAACATCATCGATACGCCGGGCCACGCCGACTTTGGCGGCGAGGTGGAGCGCGTGCTGCGGATGGCCGACGGCGCGCTGCTGCTGGTCGACGCCTTCGAAGGACCGATGCCCCAGACGCGCTTCGTGCTGGGCAAGGCGCTCGAGGCCGGTCTAAAGCCATTGGTGGTCATCAACAAGTGCGACCGCCCCGACGCGCGGCCGCAGGGCGTGATCAATGAGGTCTTCGACCTGCTCGTTGAGCTGGGCGCCGAAGATCATGCGATGGACTTCCCGGTGATCTACGCATCGGCACGCGATGGCTGGGCGTCTGCCGAGCAGGGCACGACGGGCACGGACCTGCGCCCGCTGTTCGAGGCGATCCTCGAGCATGTGCCCGTACCCGACGACGACGCGAGCGCGCCACTCCAGGCACTCGTCACAACGCTGGCGTACAGCGAGTACGTCGGTCGCATCGGCATCGGCCGCGTGTTCGCCGGTGAGCTGGAGCAGGGACAGACCGTGGCGATGCTCAAGCGCGACGGCAGCCGCAAGGACGTACGACTTACCGGGTTACAAAGGTTCGAGGGATTGAGCCGCGTCGATACCAAGAGCGTGCGAGCGGGCGATCTGTTCGCGGCAGTGGGTATCGAGTCGGTCGATATCGGCGACACGCTGGCCGACCCCGAAGTGGCCGAGCCGCTGCCGCCGGTGACGATCGACGAGCCCACCGTCTCGATTGTCATGCGCATCAACGACTCGCCCTTTGGCGGGCAGGACGGCAAGTTCGTCACCAGCCGACAAATCAGGGAACGACTCGACAAAGAGCTCCAGAGCAACGTGGCGCTGCGCGTCGAGCCCGGCGCGTCGGCGGACGAGTTCATCGTGGCGGGGCGTGGCCTCTTGCACCTGGGCATCCTCTTTGAAACGATGCGGCGCGAGGGCTACGAGATGAGCATCGGCCGGCCGCGCGTGATTATCAAGGACATCGACGGCGAGGCGCACGAGCCGCTGGAGATCCTGGTTGTCGATGCGCCCGTGGCCAACGTCGGTAAGGTGATGGAGCTGGTCGGCGCGCGCAAGGGCGAGCTGAAAAAAATGGAAGACCGCGGTAGCCACACGAGCCACCTGGTCTTCGAGATCACCAGCCGCTCGCTCATCGGCCTGCGCAGCCGCCTGCTGACAGCCACGCAGGGCGAGGCGATCATGAGCCACCGCTTTGAGCGGTACGTGCCCATGATGGGCGAGGCCGGCGGTCGGCTGAACGGCGTGATGATCGCCACAGAGGCCGGGCAGGTCACCGCCTACGCCGTCGAGCAGCTCCACGATCGCGGCATCCTGTTCGTCAAGCCCGGCGAGAAGGTCTACGGCGGCCAGGTCGTCGGCGAGCACAACCGCGACAACGACATCCCCGTCAACATCGTCCGCCTGAAGGCCCTGACCAACATCCGCAGCGCCAACAAGGAGGCCACCGTCACCCTCAAGGCCCCGCGAGCCATCACGCTCGAGGACGCGCTGGAGTACATCGAGGACGACGAGCTGGTCGAGCTGACCCCCACCAGCGTGCGCCTGCGCAAGAAGATCCTCGACGAGGGCATGCGGAAGAGGGCGGAGCGGCAGAAAAAGGACAAGGAGAAAGTCGGTGCGGGAGCCTGATTCCTCCCGGCTTTCCCCAGCCCCAAACCCCTGCTAAACTCTCGACCCGCCACGGCACGGGCCCCAAGCCGGGAGGCTCACTCCCGCCCCATTGGCTGTGCGGAACTTGATAGGTATCTGCCATGTACGCGATCATCGAAGAGTCGGGCGGCCAGCGCAAGGTGACCCAGGGCGAGGAGATCCTCATCGACCTCTACAAGGGCGGCGAGGCCGGCAAGGGCGACTCGATCACCTTCGACCGGGTCCTGGTCATTGGCGACGCGGGTGGCTCGGCTATGGTGGGCACCCCACACGTTGGCGGCGCGAGCGTGACGGCCGAGGTCGTCGAGCCGGTCGTCAAGGGCGACAAGATCGACATCCACAAGTATCGCCCCAAGAAGGCCTCGCGCAGCAAGACCGGCCACCGCCAGCGTTACACGCTGGTGAAGGTCACCGGCCTGAACGGCTGACCCGACCACCCCGACCGAATCCAAAAAGACACCCGCCCTTCCTGATCGGAGGGCGGGTGTCGTGCTTCCCGCGTTTGGGAAGGAGAAACGGGCTCGTGGATTGGCCCGTTACGGGCAGCCGTTCTCGATCAGGTTGAGCGCCTCGAGCACATCGAAGAAATCGAGCGTACCGAAGGGTGCCGCCAGGTCGGCGGTCATGTCCCCATCTTCAAACAGATTGAGGTACGCCAACAGGTCGAAGAGGTCCAGGCCGGGGGTGCCGTCCAGGTCGACCACTGAGCACGGTCCAACGTGCAGGAGTTGGTCTGCCATGGAGCCCACGGTTCCCTCGATAACGGTCGGCTCGGCGCCATTGGGCCATCGGATGGTGACGCGCATTGGATCGGTCGGCAGGGCGTCGGCGCCGAGACCAAAGTAGGCCTCGGCGGGCTCTTGCCCGGCCATGCTGATGCCTGCGGTGATGGTGCGGATCATGTCGAGTTGGTCCTGGGCGCCCATGAGTTCGACGCGGACGACCGCGCCAATGGCATGGAAGTTTGGCCCGGCCATGCGAGGACGGACGGTGATATACGAGGCCTGCGGCCCGCTATCGTCGGGCGCATTGGCCAGCACCTTGATGGCCGATCGGTCGCAGCGCGGCGAGATGGCCGAGAGCATGACCGTGTGGAGCAGATCGACGCAGCCGTCGCGGTCCAGATCAGCGCCGACAATGGTGGATCCGCGTTCGATGATGGTCAATGCAGGGCTGACCTGCTCGGTGAAGTGGACGTTGTCGGGGTCGCCATCGTGGAGCATGAGGCGCGGTCGATCGACGCAGGAGTTGAACCCGTTGGTGATCAGCAGGTCGGGCCAGCCATCCATATTCATATCCTGGAACGTCGTGCCCCAGCCCCAGCCGAACTTGCCGTCTTGCTGGCTGACACCGGCCTCCAGCGCGACCTCGGTGTACGTGGGCTCGTCGCTCTGCGAGAGGAAAAAGTTGTTGTGAAGCACCGACCCGGGCGTGTCGGTGACGGTCACATAGATGTCCATCACCCCGTCGGCGTTGGTGTCGGCGATGGCCACGCCCATGTCGGTCTCGGGCACGGCGTCGGTCGCGCCGGCCGCGTGGGTGACGTCGAGCATCGGGTGCAGGAGCATGACACCGGGGCGGTCGGGATCCTCGTAGCTGCCCTGGTTGATCCAAAGGTGGTTCTCGTCCAGGTCGCAGGCGCCGTAGATGTCCAGCAGACCGTCGCCGTTAAAGTCATGCATCACGATCTGCCAATAGCTGCCGAAGCGATCGACGCCCGGATCGGCCACGCCGGGGGCGAAGACGTCGATGGAAACTTCCTCGAAGCGCCGGCCGCCGGTGTCCGGGTCGGGCTGGTTGAGCAGCAGGCGGGCCCCGATCTCGTCGGGGTCGTTCTCGCCCGCGGCCGACCACAGGCCGATCATAAGGTCGACGTATCCATCGCCGTTGAGGTCTCCGGCTGCCACGCCACCCTGATGCCGCAGCAGCGAAACCGCCGGGGAGCCCGGGTCGAGCCCGCGATGGTCGCTGATAAAGTCCAGGTCCGCCAGGCCGGTCTCGGTGCTGGTCTCCTCGAACGTGCCGTCGGGGAGCTGGCGGAACAGCCGCGGCTTAGCCCAGTCCCACTCGATGGCGTCGATCGGTGTGAAGAAAGAGTCGCCCAGCACGAGCAGGTCCAGCCGGCGATCGCCGTCGTAGTCCAGCCAGAGCGCCACGCGTGAGCGCGGCTTGTCTGGGCCATCGCCCCCGGACACACCCATCTCGGCGGCCATCTCCGTGAACGTTCCGTCTCCGTTGTTCACGTACAGAAGGTCCGCCATGCCCTCGGAGTTGGGCACGAAGAAGTCCACGTAACCGTCGTTGTTATAATCTGCCGCGGCAACACCAGCGATCATGCCCATGGCCGAGCGATAATCGCTCGAGTCAACACCCACGTCGCGGCTGACGTCCTCCAGCGTGAACTGCTGGGCCGACGCCACGCCACAGGCAAGGCCGACGGCCGACGCCAGAGCAAGCAAGCGTGGCACGGTGATGCGGCAACGACCGGGCTGTGTGCCCGGGCGGTTCAATGCGAAACCGTTCATGTCTGAAACCCCCGTCTATTGGGAGCACGCCCGTGTGGACGGCCCCGTTCCCCCGTAACTCCGCGCACCCCAAGATGGGGCATATCCCAAATCAGACCCCGGGCCGCAGCCATAGGCCGGCGAGCCGGGCCATGAGAAGCGCCTACCAATAGTCTCCAATATCTCCGAAAGTGCCGGCCGTGTCAAGCCCAATTACCAGCCTTGGACCCGAAAATCTTGCCCGCATTCGGAACATGGCCGGGTTTCATCCCCGGCCGGGACCGTCCGCAACCCCTCGCCGATCGCCTTCCCCCCGCACGAACGTCCCGCGCTGTCGGTCCTTCTTCACGCCGGGAAACGGCAATGCCCGCCCGTGGAACACGCACCAGACTCCCGGCCCGAGCACGCCAGCGGCAAAGAGCGCCTCGGTCAGGTTCTGCACGCCGTCGCTGCGCTGCATCGCGAAGGGGCGCATCGCGCCGGTCAGGATGACCGGAACGGCCAGCCCGGTCAGCTCGGCTTGCAGCAGCTCACCGGTCAGCGAGAGCGTGTCGGTGCCATGCAGGATGACCACGCCGGTCGGGGCTGGGTCTGCCTCCAGCGTCCGTCGGACGGAATCGAG
>JBITAF010000089.1:0-4223 GCA_044440025.1 Phycisphaerales bacterium JB060
CCACGCCCGAAAACCCACCGCGCGCGATTCCGCCGCCGCCCACGCCCGAGAACCACCCCACCCCCACGTCCGAGAGATAAACGGCCCTCAGAGCCCGGCAGGGGCCATGGTGGGTGCGCATGGTTCCAATGTCGATGCGCAGTGGAGCAATGTCGATGCGCAGTGGAGCAATGTCGATGCGCATTGCTCCAATGTCGATGCGCAGTAGAGCAATGTCGATGGGCATTGCTCCAATGTCGATGCGCAGTAGAGCCATGTCGATGCGCATTACTCCAATGTCGATGCGCAGCGGGGCAATGTCGATGCGCAGCGGGGCCGTGCCGGGGCCTCTCGCGACCGGGGCTATCGGGCCCCCGCACCGGCCTTCTGGGGCTACCGTGCCGCCGGCATGCCCCATCCCCCCCCCACCCACCACGCCCCCCACCACCGCCCCGGACAATCCCGACGCCTGCTCATCACCGGCGTGGCCGGCTTCCTCGGCCGGCACCTGGCCCGCGTGGCCGCCGATGCCGGCTGGGAGGTCGTGGGCGTGGTCCGTGCCTCGCCCGAGGCTGCGACGCCCGAAATTGCCGCCACGGTGCGGGCCGACCTGGCCGAACCCCGGGCGGCTCAGCATGCCATCGAGCAACTCGCCCCCCACACGGTCATCCACTGCGCCGCCAACGCGCGGACGGCCGAGTGCGAGAAGTCGCCGCAGGCCGCCCACCGCGACAACGTGCTGGCCACCGAGCAGCTCGCCAGAGCCTGTCGCGGGATCCCATTGGTCGTGTGCTCGACCGACCTGGTCTTCGACGGCGAGCGCCCGGGCGGCATGTACACCGAAGATGACGCGACCGGGCCGCTGAACGCCTACGCGCGCAGCAAGGTGGCGATGGAAGCCAAGCTCGGCGAGCTCGGCTCGCGCGCCATCATCGCCCGGCTGCCGCTGCTCTTTGGCCCCCCCGCTGGCGGGGATGCGCCCGGATGCTTCCTGGGCGCGTGGGCCGAGCACCTGCGCGGCGGTAAGGAGCTCGTGCTGTTCACCGACGAGTGGCGCACGCCCCTGAGCGCCCGCGACGCGGCCCGCGGCCTCCTGGCGTGCCTGGGGCACGGTGAACCCGGCCAGACGTACCACCTCGCCGGCGCCCAGCGCGTCGATCGGTACGATTTGGGCCGGCGCTTCGCCGCCCACGCCGCGGGATCGCTGGGATTCGACGAGGCGCTCATGAAGGCCGGCGTGCGGGCCGACGTGCCCATGCCCGCGCCGCGCGCAAAGGACGTTTCGCTCGACAGCACCCGCGCCGGGCGCGACCTGGGCTTCGAGCCCCGGCCGCTCGACGACGAACTCGCATGGACCGCCGGCGTGATGGCCGGCCAGCCGTAACGCGTCCACGCCCGCGCTGTCGCGTTCTGCACGCTCGTACAGAGCCAACACAAGCGAGTGTGCGGCCGGAGGGCCGCTACGGAGCGATCAAGGACGCTCTAGCGCCCCAGCCGCCGGACCGACAGCAGCCACTCGAGGCACAGCACGACCAGGCCCGCGACCAGGAACCAGGGCCACAGCTCGCGGTGCCCGCCCTCGAGCCGCGCGTCCGCCCGCCCGCCCCGAAGCCCCCCGAAGCTCGCGGGCAGGTCCCGGCGGGTCGCAACGCGGCTCTCCAGCTCGCTCTGAACGTTCACGGCCACCGCCCGCTGGTCGCCCGCCCCGGGCTCGCGCAGCAGGTACACGCCCGCCCGCTCCAGCGGGCCAACCGATGGCATGGACGCGGGGCTCGCCAGGCGCAGCTCCAGGTCGCCGCCGGGACCGGACAGGGCGACCCGGTCGCGCGGCCGGGCCAGCCGGAGCGTCGCCACCGCACCGGCGCCGACCCCATCGGCCGCGTCCCGATCGCTGCGCATGGCCAGGTAGTCGATGGCCTCGGCCACGAACAGCGGGAAGCTGACCAGCTTGGGCCAGTTGCTCATCATCGGCTCGAAGGCCACCCACACGCGCCGCTGTCGCAGATCCTCGAACGCCACGATCAGGGGGCCCCGCTGGCCCGTGGCCAGCACGGTGTGCCGCAGGCCGTCGGGCAGGCTTCCATCGATCAGCGGCTGGGCGACGGACAGCTGGTCGAGCGCCAGGTCCCGCATCAGCGGGTGGCTGCGCCGCCACGAGACGACTCGCGTTGCCTCGGAGCGCGGGGGATCAAGGGTCGTCAGGGCGGGGACGCCGGAGACCTCCAGCCGCGGCGGCGGACCGAAGTGCAGGCTTGGGAAGGGGGGTGGCCCCGCTGGCGATACGCGGTCGAACACGATCACATCGAACGGCAGGTCCTCCGCCGCCGCCAGCTGCTCGTATCGGCTCAACCGGACAATCCGCAGCTCGCCCAGCTCCATCGCCTCCAGCACGGTGGCGATCAGCATCACCGGGCCGGGTCGATCGGGATCGACCAGCTCGGTCTCGGGAATGACCTGGAGCACACGCGGCCGGCCGGCCGAGCGCAACCAGAGCGAGGCGGTGTCGTCGGCGGCCAGCAGGTCATCGCCGGGCAGCAGGACGCTCAGCACGCCGCCGCCCGGCGCAATCGCCGACAGGCTCACGCTCGCCTGGAGCGGTCCATCTCCCTGGGAGGCGAGTTCCGCCACGGCCTCGGCCACGACCTGGCCATCGATCGCCAGGCGCACCGGCAACTCCCGCCGCATCGCTCCGGTGGCCAGCACGCGGGCGAACACCCGGACGGTGGCCGGGTCCTCGTACTGCCGCTGGGCGGCCACGGCGACCACGCCAGCGTTTCCCGGCGATTGCGACACATCGCCACCCACCGGCTCCAGCCGAACACGCACGTTGGCCGGCAGCGGGTCGCCGGGCGGGGACAGCTCGCCGTCGGAGGCCAGAACAACCGTGAGCGCTCGCGGCTCATCGGCCAGGACCGCGTCCGGGTTTACCGGATCGTCGCGTGCCGACGCCAGATGCGCCAGCTCGACCAACGCATCGCCCGAGGCCACCTCATCGGTCGGCTCGATCGCGTCGATCGCCCCCAGCAGCACCGCGCGATCGCCCGTCCACGGCGTCAGCGGCTGCGCCCGGGCGCCCAGGGCCACGACCATCGCCCGCGAGCCACCATCGGCGGCCAGTTCCCGAGCCAGGTTCCGAAGCCGATCGCGCGCCGCCTCAAAACGAGGCACACCTTCCCCGCCATCCACGGCGTTCATGGACGCCGATCGGTCGAGCACCAGCATCACCCGGCCGCCGAGATCACGAGGGACCACCGGCCGCGCGAAGGCTAGCAGCAGCAGCGCGAGCGCGAGCAGTTGCAACAGGAGTTGCGTCTGGGGCCGAACCATGCGCCAGGGCGCGTTGCCCTGGGCGTCGCGGACCGCCCGCTCCCAGAACATCACGCTGCCCACGCGCACCGGTCGGCGGCGGAGCTTGAGCAGATAGAACGCGACGACCGGCGGCACGGTCAGGCCGGCGGCGATGAACGCGGCCAGGGGTGCGAGGAACGTCACCCGCCCCAGCCCTTCTGCGGCTCGGGCGGCGGCGGCGCCACACCCTCGGGCCGGCCGATCTGTTCCAGCGCGGGGTCATACCCCGTGGCGATCACGAACATCTCGGTGGATACTTCCCGCGTCGCGCGCGGCTTCAGCCCCCGGCAAAGAGCGAACATGGACGCCGTTCGCTTCACCAGGTCGGGATAGGTCTCGCCCTCGAACACCTTGTAGACCAGGCTCCCCCCCGGCCGCAGCACGTCGGGAAGCCGCTCCAGGATCGCCTCGCACAGCCGCACGGAGCGGAAGTGATCGCCCGCGCCGCTGGTATTGGGCGCCATGTCGCTGATCACCGCGTCGTAGAGCGGGGGCTGATCCGGACGATCGCCACGCCAGGCCGCCACCGGCTCGAGCAGGGTGGCCGCGTCCTGCTTGGTAAAGTCCCTTCGCATCGTCACGACCCAGGGGGGCATGGGCTCCCGCACGTCGCTCAGATCGATACCGGCAACCAGCCCCGCTTCCCCTACCAGTTCGGCCGCGACTTGCAGCCAACTCCCCGGCGCACAGCCGAGGTCGAGCACCGCCATGCCGGGGCGCAGCACCTCCCGCCGCTCCTGGATTTCCAGGAGCTTGTAAGCCGAACGCGCGAGGTAGCCCTCGGCCTTGGCCTTGCGGAAGTACTCGTCGTGCAGGACTCGCTTGGGCATCGCGGGAGGGTATGGGACCAGCGGCGGGGGGGGCGGGGGGGGCCCCCCCCCCCCCCCCCCCCCCGC
>JBITAF010000090.1:0-23037 GCA_044440025.1 Phycisphaerales bacterium JB060
CGCATGGTGTCGAGGGAGGCGACGTAGATGCCGCGGGAGTTGTTGCCCATATGCCAGCCGACCTGGAAGACCAGCACGTTGCCCGGCAAGCGGCTGGCGTACATGGGCCCGGTGTAAAAGACGAAGGGCGTGGAAAGGGCGTACCGGCGGGTTCTCTGGCCATCGGCGGTTATTCGAAGGGCCTCGACGTTCGCGATGGTGTTCTCGATTCGCTCCTGCGATGCATCGAGTGGCGCGGCGATAGCCATCCCGTGGATCGAATACGCGCTGGCAGCGGCGCCAACCTCCTCGACAACAATGAAGTTGACGTCGTAGGCGCCTTGATAGCTGATATGCGACCAGTCCTGCGACTGGCCAAGTTCCTTGAACTCGTGCGCACGCACCAGCAGGTCCACGCCCCCATCGTGCCGCAGCCCGCCGTGCAGCCAGCCGCGCTCGATGGCCTCGGGCAACTTGGTCACGCGCGCATCGTCGCTGCCATCGAGGCGGATCCGCCGCACGGTCTGGCCATCGCTCGCGATGTAGTACACCCACGGCAACGCGCCGCCCTGGCCGTCGTCGGTCTTCGCCTCGCGCGTGCCGTCGAGCTCGACCATCGCCGGCTCCTTCACCGAATCGAACCGGCTGGCCAGCGACACGTCGCTGGCGGCGCCGTACCAGACGACCAGCCCCAGCGCCGTCGCCGCGTTGGCCAGGGCGATGGCGGCCAGGACGCGTCTGGGCTTGCGGGGGGTGTCGAAGGCGAGCCACAGGATGGGCAGCTCGATCACGAAGCCCACCAGCGTGAACGCGGCGAACACCAGCCAGTGGGCGGGGATGATCTTGCTCAGGTAGTCCCCCGGCAGCGCGTCCATCGCCACGCCCCACGCCCATGCGGCGAGCAGCACCCCGGCCCAGGCCGACAGGTAGTTGGCCGCGATCGCCAGCCCCATCGCCCGCCGCCGGGCGCCGAGCTTCATGAGGATGCCGCCCTCGGCCAGGCCAATGGCGAGGTTGCCCACCAGCAGGTGCGCGGCGCCCGCCAGCATCGCCACGCTGCCGGCGTTGGCCAGGGCCGGCGAGGCGGCCAGCAGCACGAAGAGCGTGGCGAATAGAAGAATGCGGGTCCGGTCGGGCATGGAGGCCTCCGTTGGGCACACTACGGGGGCGGTAGCGGGGAGGATCCCTCGCGCGGCCCGGCCCCGGCCGCGCCTGGGCCCCGCAACGGCTTCCAAGGAGCTCGCCGGCCGTGCGGAGGAACTCGCGAGCCGTTCCGAGGAGCTTGGAAGCCGTTCCGAGGAGTTCGGAAGGCCTTCCGAAGAGCTCGGAAGCCGTTCCGAAGAGCTGGGAAGGGCTTCCGAGGAGCTTGGAAGGCCTGCCGAGGGGCTCGAGATGGGTTTTGGGGAGCCCGGGAGGCGTGCCGATAGTGGGCGTGTGGGGGGCGTGTGGGGGGCGTGTGGGCCCGCTAGGCCGTCCCTACCCTTTGCCGGCATGCACTCGGCCCCCGCCACGCCGATTCCCAGGGAGACCCCGATGACCCGACTCGACCCGCAGCCCTCGACCCCCGCCACGCCCCCGCTCGCCCCCGGGCTCGTGGGCCACGCCCTGGCCACCGACCCGGCCATCGAGGGCGCCATCGACACGATCGTCCAGCGCGTGGGCGAGCACAGCCGGGCCATCACCGATGTTCGCCCGCCCCGCGGCGAGATGGCCGCCAGCTTCGAGGAGATGGTCAAGCGAGCCGAGGCCATGAAGGGCCGGCCCTTGCTCTATAAGTACATCGGCAGCGGACTGGGCAACGGGGCCCTGGTCGAACTGGCCGATGGATCGGTCAAGTGGGACATGATCATCGGCATCGGCGTGCACTTCTTCGGGCACAGCCATCCCGAGATCGTGCGGGCCCAGGCCCGCGCGTCGATCGAAGACGTCGCTAAGAGCGGCAACCTGATGAGCAACTTCGAGGCCTACCGCTTCGGCGAGAAGCTGATCGAGCTGGCCGGCCGTAACAGCCGCTTGAGCGAGGCGTTCATCACCACCAGCGGCGCGGTGGCCAACGAGAGCGCCCTGAAGATCTGCTATCAGAAGAACCACCCGGCCAGCCGCGTGATCGCCTTCAAGCACTGCTTCATGGGCCGGACGGTCACGATGGCCCAGATCGGCGACTCCGCCGCGGGTCGCGACGGCATCCCGCTGACCACCCAGGTCGACTACATGCCCTTCTGGAACGAGAAGGCGGCCGAAGAGGTCGGCGGCACAACGCGGTTCATCGATCACTGCGTGTGGCGCCTGAACCAGTTCATCGAGCGCTACCCCAAGCAGCACGCGTGCTTCATCTTCGAGCTCGTGCAGGGTGAGGGCGGCTTCAACACTGCGCCGAGGGAGTTCTTCACCGCCCTCATGGACGTGTGCCGCGACAAGGGCATCGCCATCTGGGACGACGAGATCCAGAGCTTCGGCCGCACGCGCGAGATGTTCGCCTACGAGACGCTGGACCTGGGCGATTACGTCGACGTCTTCTGCGTCGGCAAGATGACCCAGGCCTGCGCCACGCTTTGGACCGAAGAGTACAAGCCGCGCCCGGGCCTCTTGAGCGGCACCTTTACCGGCAGCGCGACGGACTTCACCGTGGGCACCCGCATGCTCGAGATGCTCGACGACGGGGACTACTACGGCGAGAACGGCCTGATCGCCCAGCACCACAAGGCGTTCCGCGAGCAGGCCCAGGCCATGATCGACCGGCATCCGGATTGGTTCCCGCCTGCCCTGTTCGTCAACGACCTGATCGCCGGCGAGGGCGGCATGATGCGCTTCACGCCCTTTGGCGGTGACAAGCAGAAGGTCATGGCCGCCTGCAAGGCGTGCTTCGACGAGGGCGTCGTCCTCTTCTGGTGCGGCCACGGCCCGTACCACGTCCGCATGCTGCCGCCGCTTGGCGTTATGAAGCTCGAGGACTGGCCGCGGGTGTTCGAGGTGGTGGAGCGGGCGCTGGCGAAGGTCGCGGGCTGATTGATTCTGAAGCAAGGACCTGTATGCACATCATTCGTCGTGCGAAAATCGAGGACGCCGACACGCTGCTGAAGCTGGCCAAGATGGTCCACTTCATCAACCTGCCGCCCGATCGCGACATCATCATGGAGAAGATCCTCCGCAGCCGCGAGTGCTTCAAGCACGTGGCGCGCGGCGAGCCGCTGGAGGACGATCCCAGGACGCTGCGTCGCAGCGGCGCGGGCAGCGGCCTGAAGCAGAGCCTCAGCGAGAGCGAATTGTTCGTCTTCGTACTCGAAGACACAGAGACCGGTTCGCTGCTGGGCTCGAGCCAGCTTGTCAGTTCCATGGGTGGGCCGGGCAACCCGAACGTGGGCTTCAAGATCTCCGAGCGGCGGTTCTTCAGCGAGAGCCTGCACACGGGCATGACCCACACCATCGCCACGCTCCACCTTGATGAGTCGAGCCCTACCGAAATCGGCGGCCTGATCCTGCAGCCGGCGTACCGGGCGCACAAGGAGAAGCTGGGTCGCCTGCTGAGCTTCGTGCGATTCCACTTCATGGGCGTGAACCGCAAGAACTTTGCCGACCACGTGCTGGCCGAGATGATGGCGCCCATCAGCGATGCGGGCGACAACCTCTTCTGGGACGCGCTCGGCCGGCGGTTCATTAACCTGAGCTACGACGAGGCCGACCGCTTCTGCCAGTACAGCCGCGAGTTCATGTTCAGCCTGCTGCCGCGTGAGGACATCTACCTGAGTCTGCTGCCGCCCAAGGCTCGCCAGGGCGTGGGCCAGGTGGGCAAGGACACCGTGCCCGCTCGGAAGATGCTCGAGAAGCTCGGGTTCAAGTACCAGGGCGTCATCGATCCGTTCGACGGCGGGCCGCACCTCCAGGCCGTGACCGACGAGATTCCGCTCGTGCGGGCGACCGAGTCCATCGCGCTGGGCAAGGCCGCGTCTCCATCGGCCTGCAAGGGCATGGCGATCATCAGCACGCTCGACAACGAGGGCGAATACATCGCGTTGCAGTCTCCGTTCGTCCGCAAGGGCGGGTCGTTGTGCCTGCCGCGGGAGGTGATGGCGGCGTTGCATGCCGACGAGGGCGATGAGGTAGCCTGCACGGTGATCAACCCGATGCCCACCCTCGATGCGCCCGCGGAGCCGCCCAAGACGCGCAGCACGCACAAGAAGAAGCCCACGGCAAAGAAGACGGCCAAGACGACTCGGAGGAAGAAGACCGGATGACCACGCTCGCAGCCTTGTCGAACCCACCCAGCAACCTCGTCGGCGGCGTCTACCACGCCATCGAGGGCGATTCGCTCCAGTCCTTCGATCCCTCGCAGCGCGGCCGCGTCATCTGGTCGGGCGCGCCGACGATCGAGCATGTCGACCAGGCCGTTGCCGCGGCGCGCGATGCCCTGTGCACCTGGAGCCGATGGGACATCGAGAAGCGCGCGGGCGTGCTGCTGAAGTACAAGGCCCTGGTGCAGGAGCGCGCCGGCGACATCGCCGATCTGATCGCCCAGGAAACCGGCAAGGCCATGTGGGATTGCAAGGGCGAGGCGGCCGCACTGGCCGGCAAGGTCGACATCACGCTTGAGCAGGGCGCCCACACGGGCCGCCAGCGCGTGAGCGGCTTTTCGCTCGACCTGGGCGAGAAGAAGGAAGGCCGCTGCTGGTTCCGCCCCCACGGCGTGATGGCGGTGGTGGGGCCGTTCAACTTCCCGGCGCACCTGCCCAACGGCCACATCGTGCCCGCCCTGCTGATGGGCAACACGGTCGTCTTGAAGCCCAGCGACAAGGTGCCCGCCGTCGGCCAGCTCATCATCGAGCTCTTCCAGCAGGCACTGGACGAGAGCGGCGCGCCAAAGGGCGTGGTCAACCTCGTACAGGGCAAGGCCGACGTGGCCCAGAAGCTCGTCAACCACGATGGCGTCGACGGCATCCTTTTCACCGGCTCCTGGCCCGTGGGTCGCAAGATCCTCGAGAGCAACCTCGACACGCCGGGCCGTATCGTCGCGCTCGAGATGGGCGGCAACAACGGCGTGCTGGTCATGCCCGACGCCGACCTGAAGCAGGCGGCCATCGAGATCGCCCGCGGCGCGTTCGTGACGACCGGTCAGCGTTGCACGTGCGGTCGGCGGCTGGTTGTCCATGAACAGGTCGCTGATCGCCTTATCCCCGCGATCCTCAAGGCCGCCGCCGCGATGGTCATCGGCCCGCCCCGCAGCGAGGCGCCCGTGTTCATGGGGCCGATCATCGACGATAACGCGCGCGACGCCGTGCTCGATTTCCAAACCCGTGCGGCCAAGAGCGGCGGAGAGATCCTGATGCAGGCGACCAAGCCCGCCTCACTCGAGGACGGCTCCTACATCAGCCCGGGTGTCATCCGCGTCGACAAGTTCACGGCAGGCGATGGGGACGATGCCGGATGCGATGTCGAGGTCTTCGGCCCGATGCTCCGAATCACCACGGTCAGCTCGTACGAAGAGGGCATCCAGCAGGTCAACGCCACCCGCTACGGCCTGGCCGCCAGCATCTTCACGCACGATGACGACCTGATCCACGACTTCATGGCCGACGCCCGCGCGGGCTGCGTGAACCTCAACTGCGCCACCGCCGGCGCCAGCAGCAAGCTTCCCTTCGGGGGCCTGGGCACCAGCGGCAACCACCGTCCCGCCGGCGCCTTCGCGCTGGACTACTGCGCGTATCCCGTCGCCGGCATGCTCGAGCGGGGCGATGCGGCGGTCGTGGCGCCGGGCATGGCGTTCGATGATTCCTGGCTTGGCTAGTTAGCAACCCGCGTCGAAGAGGTTCTGGAACGCGAGGAAGTCGAAGAGCGTGAGATCGCCGTCGCCGTCAAAGTCGGCGGCAAGGTCTCCGGCATCGAACAGGTTCTGGAAGGCCAGGAAGTCGAACACGGTGAGCGAGCCGTCGCCGTCCAAGTCGGCCGCGCAGGCGATGATCTCGCCGATGACGCGGACGGTTCGCACGGGTTCATCGGGTGCGTTGCTCTCGATGCGGACCGTCGCCTCGAACGGACCGATGGTTGACGTGTCGATCGTGATGGCGTGGTCGTTACCCTCGCCGCCGGCGTTGTCGGTGAACTCGTCCGTGGGTACAACGATCGACCCATCGCCTACCAGCGTGTATCGCAGTGGCTGGAGTCCACCAGGCGGCGCGGCGATCGTGTCATCGCGCTGCCAGCGATCGACGTCGCCGGCGTGCGAGACGGTCAGCGAAACTTGAAGTTCCGTGCCGATGGCGACCCGTCCGAAGTTCAACCGCGGTTCGCTGGTTACGCTTGCGGGCAGCAGGAAGTCGCAGTACACCGGGATATGCCCGCTCTCACCTCCGCATGAATCGAACAGCGCGCGGGCGATGGTCTCCCCCACCATGCGGTTGCCCCGGCGGCGGATGATCTGGTCGAAGCTGGTGCCGTCGTTGCCCCAACTGCGGTAGCTGTGGTTTGGGTCGCCGAAGGTCGTTGTGCTGAAGGGCGTCGTCCAGTCGCCCAAGTAGTCCAGTCCCTTGCCGTCGATGAGGTCGTCGCACACCAGGATCTGGTCCATCCGGTCGTCCATCTGCGTAAACGGGTCCTGGGTGTGCACGAACACGAATGCGGGGTTGTTCACCCACTCTCCCGGCGTGGCGATGGGATCGAACACGCGGCCGTGGTTGTTCGCGCGGTCCTCAGTGATCTCGATGTACACCGGCTCGGTCGACCGCTTCACGTTCAGGTCGCCGCCGATGAGAAAGTGCGTGCCCTCAGGCAGCGTCTGCGCATCCTCTCGAAACTCGATTCCTTCGTCCAGCCGCCGCTGCTCGTCCAGGGTCGTGCCGCCCGCCTGCATGTGCGTGTTGTACACCACCAGGTGCGTCGAGTCGTCGTAGAAGCCCTCGAGTTCGAGCGTGTATCGTGCCAGATGACGCGGGTGCCCGGGCGACGCCTTGGCGGCCGAGGCGATGATGCCCGACGCGCCGCGGACTTTGCTGGTGCGGTAGTAGAGCGCCGTATCGGTGATACGCGGCCCATCGAAGAACGCCGCGCGGGCCCAGTCCTGCCCGCCACGAGGATCGCTGTTGAGCACGTCCAGGAAGTGCCGCGTCGAGCCCGATGCGTTGATCTCCTGGATCAGCAGCACATCGGGGCGGAAGGTGCGGCCGTTGAACTCGTCGAACAGTGCGGTGCGGAAGACGCCGTCCAACTCTGGTTCGCCGTCGTAATGGGTGATATTCCAGGTGCCCACGCGGAGCTGTGCATCGGCGATCGAGGTGGCGGCCAGGAGCGTGCAGAGGGCGGCGGTCTTGAGCATCGCCGAGGGTATTGACGATGGGCAACGCCCGCGAGCCCTTCGCGAACTCTTAAAAATCCCGGCGCTTGAAGATCACCACAGCGATGCCCAGCACGAACGCCTCGAATAGGAAGCTTGTGCCCAGGATCCACCACAGCGGCCGGTTCTCATACGCGTCCTCGGTGGCCTGCTGGCCCTCGGCCTGGGCTCGTCGGTCGTCGTCCTCGGGCAGTGGCCCGCCGATCTCGCGGATGGCCTGCTGATCAACTGTCCAACGGTCGAGCAATCCGATGGTTTCTTGGGTCTTGGGCAGCAAGGTCTTGCCGATATAGATACCCGTGCGCCACTTCTGAGCCAGGCGCTCGCCCGACTCGATCTCGTCGATCTCCGCGCGCTTGGGTGCGATGCGGATGTCGCGCGTAGTGAGCTCCTCGTCGGTGGGCTCGTAGCTCTCCAGCGGTTCCTGGCCCTTGGCGGCGCGCTGCTCGTTCAGGTCGTTGAGGATCGCCAGCGTCGCGTTGCGCTCCATCCGTTCCACACGGGCCACCTCCACACGAAGCTGGGACTTGGTCTGCTCGTGCATGCTCACGGCGATCGCGTCGCCCATGTTGATGATGAAGATCACGCTCCACACCAGCAGCGTCAGCAGTAAAGCCGCGATGGTCGATCGGGTAAGCATGCCAAGCAGCACGCAGATCGCGAACAGATAGCTGAACATCGCCACCACGATGGGCACGGCCAGGAAAACCTCCCATGCCAGTGAGCCGCCGCGGACGGCGATGACGCCGAACACCAGCAGGCTGAACACCGCCACCTGCAACGCCATGAACAGCAGCCCGCCGATGAACTTGGTCAGCAGCAGCCGCACGCGGCCGATGGGCCGGCTCAGCACCGCCTCGATCGTGCCGCTTTGGATCAGGTCGGGGATCATGCCGGCCGTGGAGATCAGCCCCAGCACGATGGCCACCCAGCTCAGCCAGAATGGCACGGCCAGATTCGCGAACATGAACCGATACAGCAGTCCGCGCGGCAGTGTCTCACTGGTCAGTCTGGCGCCAAACGCGTCGGCGGGAATCTGGAACCACAGGAACGTGAGCCCCTTCTCGTTGATCCCCACCATCGCGAATGCGGCCACGACCACTACGCTCAGGATCATCGTGATCCAGAACAGCTTCTTCGCGCACAGCTCGCGGTAGGCGTCGACCAGGAGCGCCATCGTCTGGGTCATCATCGCCGGGCCCCTTCCTTGCCTCGGGCAGCGCCCGGGCTGTCGTCGTCGGCCACGGCCTGCATGAACAGGTCTTCGAGCGAGGGCCGGTGCGTGCGGACTTCCTTGATGATTCCACCCTTCGCACGGATAGCGTCGAGCACGGGCTGGATGGTGCCCGCGTCGGTTGTGCCGATCCACAGGCGGTTGCCGTGCACCTCGACGCTCTCGCCGGTGGCCAGTTCGCCGACCATGCCGACGCGTTTGGCCAGGCCTTCGCTCGTTGGTGGTGCGAGGCCTTGGGTTGGCGGAGGCAGCGTGCTCTGGCCTTTGCCCAACGCCTCGGGCAGCGCCTTGTGAAACATCGCGCCCGCATCGTCGAGCTCGCCCGCGACCTCGATCTCGTACCGCAGCATACCCTCGGTCAGGCTCTCGATAGAGCCCATCGACACCACCTGCCCCTTATGCATGATGCCCACCGTGTCGCACACCATCTCAAGCTCACCCAGCAGGTGGCTGTTGATGAACACCGTGCGGCCCTCGTCGCGCATCTGCTGGAGCACATTGCGGATGTCGCGCCGGCCGACCGGGTCCACACCGTCGGTCGGCTCGTCGAGGATCACCAGGTCCGGGTCGGCCACCAATGCCTGGGCGATGCCGATGCGCTGGCGCATGCCCTTGGAATAGCCGCCGACTTTCTTATCGTGCCAGTCGCGCATGCGTACGAGGTCGAGCAGTTCGTCGGCCCGCTTCTTGCGCTCGGTCCGGCCCATCTTGCCCATCGCGCCGAAGAACTCGATCACCTGCCGCCCTGTCAGGTGCTTGGGCAGGTTGTGGTGCTCGGGCAGATAGCCGACCTTGGCCAGCGCGTCCTTGCGACCGATCGGGTGGCCCAGCAGCGTGCCAGTCCCGCCGCTGCGCTTTACGGCGGTGATCAGAATCTTCACCAGCGTGCTCTTGCCCGCGCCGTTGGGTCCCAGCAGCCCGAAGATCGACCCCCGCGGCACGTCCATCGACACGCCACGGAGGGCATGCACTTTTTTGCCCAGCCCGCCGTAGCGCTTCTGGATGTTCTGGATCGAGACGACGGCGTCATTCATGGGCAACTCCCCCCAGCCGAGCTTGTTGGGCCTTTGGCGTTCAGGTTTGCACCGTTCGGGCATCGGCGGGCCACGACGTGGAACACGTGCCAGTGCTTGGCGTTGCCGCGGGCGTCCTGGCCATCGCGTTCGACTTCTTCGAAGTGCTCGAGCTTGTAGCGGCCGCGGAACATGTCGCCCATCTTCTTCCGGCTCTGATGGCTTCTGTCGGGCAGCGTTGCCCAGGTGTCGCGGTCGCCAAAAAGCTGGCCCGCGAACACCCCGCCGGGGCGGATGGACGCGTAGATGCGATCCCAGAGCTCGTCAAACCGGTCCGGCCGGCAGAACGGCAGGCTAAAGCTGGCGTTGAGCAGCTCGCACGGCGGTAGTGCTACCGACTCCATCTCGGCCAGCCTTACCTCCAGGCGATCGGTGGCGTCCTTGGGTAGCCGCGGATGATGCCGAGTGAGATCGGCCGCCATCTCGTGCCCATCGATCGCCAGTACCCGCCAGCCCCGGGCTAACAGTTCGACCGTGTCGCGACCCTCGCCACAGCCCAAGTCGATGGCCAATCCCGGCTGGTCGAACAGCCCCAACGCTTTGACCATCGTTTCGCGAGGTTCCTTGCCCGCCACGGCTTTGAAGTACCCCGGCCAGTCGCGGGTGTGAGCGCAGGCGAAGGCCGAGGCGGGGTCTTCCATCCGGGCCAGATCGTCCCACGGCTTGTTCACGCGGGGCTGCCCTCGATGGTCGGCGGTGGGGGGCTGGTCGGCCATAGGGTTGAGGGTATGTACGGCAACCTGCGCAGTTATGTCGATGCCCTCCGTCAGGCCGGGGAACTTCTCGAGATCACCGAGCCGGTCTCGCCAGTGCACGACATCGCCCAACTCGCCCAGCATGCCAGCAAGGCCAGGGCCCCGAGCCCCTGTGCGACTGCGACGCAAGCCAACGACCCACGCTTCCACGACCGCGGCGGCCCCGCCCTGCTGTTCAACAACCCCGAGGGCGGCGACTTCCCCGTCCTGATCAATGCTTTTGGTAGCTACAGACGCATGGAACTGGCATTGGGCGATACAGGGCTCGAAACGATCGCCACGAAGATCGCCGAACTCACCAAACCCCAACCCCCACGCTCCCTCGGCGAGGCTCTCCAGAAGGCCAGGCAGTTTGCCCCCCTCTTGAAGATTGGCCCGAAGCGCCTCAAGGGTGCCGGCCCGTGCCAGCAGGTCGTGCGCACCGGCGAAGACATCGACCTCACCCGCCTGCCGATGCTCCGATGCTGGCCGCTCGATGGTGATTTCGAGGCCGTGGGCTACCCGGCGGGTATCAACGACGGCATTGAAGGATTGGGCCACCCCGACATCTCGGAAGAGGAATGGAACGCCAAATACCGCGGGCGATACATCACACTGGCGGGCATCCACACCATTCACGCCGGCGACCGCCACGAGAAGCGGCCCGCGAGCCACAACATCGGCATGTACCGCGTGCAGTTGCTGGGCAAGAACCGCTTGGCGATGCACTGGCACCTGCACCATGACGGCGCGAGCCACTGGCGGAGCTGGAAGAGGCTGGGCGAGCCCATGCCCGTGGCGATCGCGCTGGGCGGTCCGAGCGTGCTGCCCTACGCCGCCACCGCACCGTTGCCGCCTGGCATCAGCGAGTTGCTCATGGCCGGCTTCTTGAACGGCAAAGGCATCCGCATGTGCCGCGGAAAGACCGTGCCCCTATGGGTGCCCGCCGACGCGGAGATGGTCATCGAGGGTCTGGTGAGCACCGAGGCTGGCTATCCGGGATGGGATCCGCGCGAAACGCAACAACCGTTGGGCCCGGGCGCCGTCTTCGAGGGCCCCTTTGGCGACCACACGGGCTTCTACTCCATGCCCGATCGCTACCCGATCGTCAACGTCACGGCCTTTACGCACCGGCAGAACGCGATCTATTCCACGACCGTCGTTGGTCTTCCCCCGCAGGAGGATTACTTTCTGGGCAAGGCCACCGAGCGGCTGTTCCTGCCATTACTCAAAACGATCGTTCATGACATCGAGGACTACGACCTGCCGCTGTTCGGCGCCTTCCATAACTGCGCGATGGTCAAGATCAGGAAGGCCTACGCCATGCAGGGCCGCCGCGTCATGGCCAGCATCTGGGGGGCAGGACAGATGGCCTGGACCAAGTGCCTGTTCATCGTCGATCAGGACGCCGACGTGCACAACGCCGAGGCCGTCCTCAGGCTCGCCGCCGAACACTGCGATCCCATCGCCGACGTGGTACTGACGCAGGGCCCGCTGGACATCCTCGACCACGCCGCCCCGGCCCTGGGTGCCGGCACCAAGATCGGCTTCGACTGCACCACCAAGATGCCCGGCGACCGCCTGACCGAAGACCCGCCGCCCCGCACGCTGCCGGACGCCGGCATCGTCTCGGGCGTCGGCGGCGCCGCCATGCCCGTGCCCGGCTGGCTGTTCATCGCCACCCACGCGCGTGGCCCGGCGGTCGAAGAACTCTGGCAGCGTGTGCTGGCCGCCATCAGCGACGCCGTGCCCTTCGTGGTGTTCTTGGGCGAGGGCGTGAACGTGCACAGCCTCGACGAGGCCATGTTCCACTTCCTGGCCAACAGTGACCCGGGCCGCGATGCGCTGCCCACCCCATCAGGACAGCGTGTCCGCGCGTGGGACGCCACGCCCAAGGCCGCCGGCACGCTCCGGGGCCAGGCCGTGCGAGCGTGGCCACCCGTTATTCGTAGCGATGCCCACGCGGTCGATCGGACCAAGTCGATCGCCTCGAAGCTCGAAGATGTGCGGGAAACCGTCGGCCCGGGCTGAGGCTCAGGGGTTCTGCGGCTGCACGACCATCGACCCCGTGCCCATGCGCGCCGCCTCGCGATCGATCAGCTTCACCAGTGCGTTCCGCAACTCGCGGCTCCGCAGGCTTTCGTTCATCTTGAATCCGTTCATCATGATCGAGAACGCGGCCACCGGCTCGCTGCCGCCTTTGGGCACGATGTACCCCGAGATCGTGCGAACGTGGTTGATGTATCCGGTCTTGGCCAGCACGTCGTGCGACAGCTCGCGCGGCTCGATGAATCCACGCCGAAGCGTTCCCTCGCCAGAGCGCGCCAGAGATTCGCGAAACAGCGTTCGCGCCGACTCGTCGCTCAGCGTGTGCATGTGGGCCAGCAAGGCCGTCAGCGTTGCGGGAGACACGCGGTTCTCCCGGCTCATCCCGCTCCCATCGGCCACACGCAGCCCATCCAGCGACATGGGCCCGATCGCATCGATCAGTTCCGACCGCATCGTCGCGGCACCAAGCGTCCAACTGCCGGGCTGGCTCGTCACGGCCTGGCCCAGCTTCTTGAACAGGGCCTCGGCGTGCATGTTGTAGCTATCGGTGTTGCATCGTCGCAGCACCTCGGCAATAGGCGTCTTGATCACCAGCACGGGCCGGCCCTGGTAGGTCTCCCCTTCCTCGATGCGGCGCACCGCGTCCGCGGGCAGCGAGTGGGCAGCGCCGACCGCCAGCCCGTGGCTTTCCAGCCGCTCGGCCAGCAACTCGCCGAATACGATCGCCGTATCGCGCAGCGCGGTGGGCGCCCCCACCGGCCGGGAGACCTCGCCAGAGATGCGCCAGCGATTCTCATCGCCCAGGCGAAGGATCGAGATGCCGCTGGCGTGTGGGCGACCAGATGAAGTCCGCGACCTGGCCGTGCTCGTCCGGTTCTCGATCTCGATGCCGCTCGCATCGGGCTCCAGCACGATCCGCGCCGGCTGGTTCAGCGAAGTCGGCCGAGCGAACACGTTCGCAATGTTCAGGTGGAAGTTCAGGCCCCCAACCTCGGCGCAGTAGTAATACTGCAACTGGTCATGCGGCCAGTCCTCGTGCACGGTGTTGCGGTCGAAGACCCGGTCATCGATGATGACCTCCCGGATCGCATCGGGCTCGGCCCGCACGATGGCGTCGGCCATGAAGTCCAGCAGTGCCTCCACGTCCATCGGTTCTGGGAGGTCGGCCAGCAGCGCCGGATCGCCCAACCCAGGGTCGCCCGAGCCGACGATGATCAGCCGGTCGCCATCCAGCACGAACCGCGTGTCGAACATGAACTGGTCGCCCATGATCAGCAACGCCGTGGCGCTGGTCAGCAGCTTCATGTTCGACGCGGGGATCATCGCGTCGAAGGCGCCGATGTCGGCAACCCGCCGGCCCGTACCCAGGTCGACCACGCTTACCCCCACGTCCATCCCATCCAGGCCAGACCGTGCGATGGCGCGCTCGAGTTCCCGTTGGAGGTCCGCGAGCGCCGGCAGCGCCGCGATTAACACCGCCAGGCACGCCACCAACCCATGCACCCCCAACCCCATGCCGCGCCCAGGGCTCTCCCGACGACCAACGCCCAATGCCATCCGCGCCTCCGTGCCGCTCGTGTGTACCGTTCCTGCCCACCATCGGCTCGCCGGCCGGCCCGGTGTGAGTGGTGGGCGTATAAGTCAGCTTAGACCCCGCGAACGCACCGATAACCCGGCCGGGCAAACAGGCAAGAACCGGAGGCGACATGACCACCCAGCCAGATCCCCAAGCCCAGGCCGGCAACGCCGAGCCGCTCACCGGCACCGTCCTGGTGGTCGACGATAACGCCCAGAACGCCGAACTGATCGAGGCCTATCTCGACGACATGGGCGTCACGGTCGCCGTTGCTCACGACGGCCAGGCCGCCCTGGACGCCGTCGCCAACGATCCTCCCGATCTCATCCTCATGGACATCATGATGCCACGCATGAGCGGCTACCAGGCCACCGAGCGGCTCAAGTCCGATCCCAAAACCAAGGACATCCCCATCATCATGGTCACCGCCCTGGGCGAGGTGGGCGACGTCGAGCGGGCCGTCGATTGCGGGGCCGACGACTTCCTCACCAAGCCCGTCAACAAGCTCGAACTGCTCACCCGCGTCCGCTCCCTGCTCCGCGTCCGCAAGCTCCAGACCGACCTGAACAACGCCCAGGCCCAGCTCCGCAAGTTCCTCCGCGAAGACTGAGCCTCCAGAACGAGGCCCCGGCGCAAGCCCGGGCTCTCCGAGCGCGCACAAAAAAGCCCGGGCACGAGCCCGGGCTTCGTATTCGGTATCAGACCCAGCTCACGCCGCGGCGGGCTTGAACTCCCCGGGGTTGCCCGCGCGGGTGTTCTTGATGGCCGTCTCCACCAGCGAGTCGAACAGCTTCGGGTCCTCGATGGCGATCTGGCTGAGCATCTTGCGGTTCAGCGAGATGCCTGCCATCTTCAGGCCGCTGATGACCACGCTGTACCGCGTGCCCCGCATCTTGCAGGCAGCAGTGATGCGGGTGATCCAGAGCTTGCGCATGTCGCGCTTGCGGAGGCGCCGGTGGGCGTAGGCGAACGCGCCGCCGCGGATGATCGCGTCCTTGGCCAGATAGCGGTGGTTCTTGCGGGCGCCGTAGTAGCCGCGGGCCTGCTTGAGAAGACGCTTGCGGGAACGGTTACGAGCGGAGCCGATGCGAACGCGGGGCATGGTCAGAATCTCCTGCCTCGGCGAGGGGCGGCTGGGGCGTCCAGCCGGCTTATGGCCCGGGCCGAGGGCCTACACGATTGTCAAGACGTGCCGGGCGAGTCCCGGCCGGATAAGGATTCAGCTTTCGGCGGCGGCCTCGCGCTCGGCGCGACGCTGCTCGGGGCTGGGACTCCGCTTCATGGTGCTCTTGGGCTGGTTGCGGCCGCGAAGGCGGCGGAACAGCAACTTCTCCAGACGCTTGGCGTCCGGGTTGGCCATGATCGGGTCCTTACGCAGGTGGCGCAGGCGCTTGGCAGACTTGTGCGAACTCAAGTGCTTGTGGTTCGCCGAGCGGTGGCGCACCTTGCCCGACTTGGAAATCCGGATTCGCTTGAGCGTGCCCTTGTGAGGCTTGGTCTTCGGCATGGCAATCAACCCTTTCCAGGCTCCGGGCCCAGAGGCCATCGGAGCGGGGATGCTAGGCGCTGAGCCCCTGGATGAAAAGCAAACGGCCCCAGCCTCAAGGCACGAGGAACGCATCCTCCACCCCATCGGCAGTCTCACGCCCCCGAAGGGTGGCCCGGCCGTCGCGGGCCAGGTCGCGTTCGATGGTGCCGGGCAGCCAGATGTTGTCGCCGTTCTCCAGCACGGGGCTGGTCAGCCACCGCACCGAGCCGTCGCCGAACAGCACGTGCTGGCCCCGGCCGCCGAAGTTCGTCGAGTTCACGTCGGCCCGGACGGCCTCCCCGCGCTTGCTGGGCGGCACGATGGGCGAGCGATCGGCCAGCACCGCGCTGCGGGGCGTCAGGAGCGAGGCCCCGCCGTCCAGCCCGCCGCGGCCGAACATGTTCAGATAGCTGTACGACACCTCGTCGAGCGAGCCCCAGTCGGTGGCGTTCTCACCCGTCACGCTCGTGGGGGCTTGCGGATTGGTCGGGCTGGCCAACTGGGCGAGTTCGACAAAGCCGTCCCGGGCCAGCGTGAACAGGTTGGCCGAGTTCGAGTGGGCCGGATTCCCGCCCACCTCCCACCAGGGGTTGCCCGCCAGCGAGGCCGAGGCCCTCGGCAGCGCCCCGTAGCTGCCGGCATAGGCGGCCAACCCGCTGCCCGTGGCGGCCATGCGAGCCGAGCTCACCGTCCGGTAATGCGCGTCCCGCATCGAACTGAGCATGGGCCAGATCACCGAAACGCCCACCACCAGCACCGCCGCGATCGACATCAGGTCCGCAAGGCGGATCCGGCCGGCGATCTCGGGCTGGGCATCGGCGGAGTTGTTCGTCGGGGTCTGGGCCACGCGGGTCATCAGGCGATCGACCAGGTCGGCCGACACCTCGGGCCCGGCACCCTCGCTCACCAGCGTGGCCATGCCGTGCAGCCGCTCGGCCCGCTCGCGCAGCGGCGCCGGCACGCGGTCGACAGCCCCGCCGGCCAACATCCAGGCGTCCAGGGCCTCGGCGTCCATCGGGTTCAGCTCGGGCTGGGGCTCATCGGCCCGGTCGGCGTCGCCCTTGCCTGAGGCCCGCAGCACCCGGAGCATGGTCAGGTCGGTCAGGGTCGCGTCGGCCGAGATAGCGCTCTGGGCGTTCAGCAGACCCAGGAGCTCGCCCAGCCGCTGCTCGCGCGGGTCGGCCGGGGGCTGGCCGTCCATCCAGCGATCGACCGCCCGGGCGTCGGCATCGCACAGCCGCGCCTCAACAGGGCCGATGTGGTCCGGATCGATCCGGTCCGGATTGGTCGGGTTGTCTCCCTCGCTGGCCATTACTGCTTGCTCCCCGTCGTGTCGTCCGGCTCTCTCAGGTCGCTGCCGGTCTCGGTCAGGTTCATCTCGTGCATGACGGCCTTCCAGTGCTTGGCGAAGGACGCCACCGCCGCGTGCAGGCGGCTCTTGACGGTGCCAAGGGGGATCTCCAGATCGTCGGCGATCTGGGCGTAGCTCAGCCGCTGGAAGTACGCCAGGAGAAGGATCTCCCGAAGCGTGGGCGAGAGCCGTTGCACCGCGTCCTGCACCAGTCGCTCCAGTTCCGCTCGTTCCAAACCGGCATCCGGAGGGGGAATCTCGACCTCGAGCAGGTCGATGAAGCTGGCCCCCTCCCCGTCGCGGGCGATCGGCGCGTTCAGTTCGCTGGCCGGCCGCCTGCCCTTCTTACGCAGGTAGTCACGCCCCTTGTTCGCCGCGATCGTGAATAACCACGGCTTGAACCTCCGAGAAGTGTCAAAACTGGCCGCCGACGTGTGAACCTGGAGGAACGTGTCCTGGAACACGTCCTCGGCGGCGTGGGCCGAGCCGGTGAGGCGGTACAGGAACCGGACCAGGTCATTCCGATAACGATCGACCAACTGCCGGAACGCGTCCAGGTCGCCCGCTCGATACTGCTCGAATAGCCGCTCGTCGGGTTCTGGCAAGTCTGGCTCCGCTATGGACAGGACTGCCCGGCGGCGCGCGGGCATTGGCGGGTGTCTACGGACGTCGGCCACCCAGCGTTCGCGATTCGATCAGCCCGGGACGCCCCGGAGAGGCTATCGGGCCTCGCCGGCCTCCACCACCACCTCACCCACGGTGCGGACCATCCTCAGCGGCCCGTCCGGCGGGAACAGTTCCCGCCCCTCGGCCCGCAGCGGCACCGCCGGGCCGTTCTCGTAGGCGGCGAAGGCTTCGGCGGACTCGAACAGGTAGCGGCAGTCGACGACGATGGGCTCGCCCGGGGTCTTGGGGTCGATCCGTACGATCTGAGCGCTCAGGCCGCCCGAGCTGATGACGTCGGCGGCGTGGCCTGCCGTGCCCTTGGTGGCATTGGGCGCCAGCCAGTCGATGAATCGCTGGGCCTCGGCGGGGTCGGTGGTGGTGGCGGTGACGGTGAAGGCGAGCATGGTGCTCAGGCTAGCCGTGGGCCGATGCAATCGACGTGCCGGGGCGGGCGTTGGCCCCGGGGCAGGAAACCGAGCGGGCATGCCCATCGACGACCGAGAACGCCAACCCGACGCCTCGCCGGACGACGCCCACGTCCGCGAGCTGGTCGTGCGCGCGGGCGAGGGCGACGAGGACGCCTGGCGGGAGCTGGTCGAGGCCTACGCCCGCCGCGTGTACGGCCTGCTCCGCAGCCGGGGGTGCGACCAGGCACGGGCCGAGGAGCTCACCCAGAGCGTGTTCGTGACGGTGGCCCGTGTGCTGGGGCAGGGGCAGTACACCGAGCAGGGGCGGTTCGAGGCGTGGCTGTTCCGCATCGCCATGAACCGGCTCCGCGACGACGCCCGGGCCCGCAAACGCCGGGCGACCCGCGACCTGGGCGATGCGGCGGCTGGGCTGGAGGCCAAGCGTCCGGACGAGCACGCCGAGACCGATGGGCTGCACGCCGCCCTGGAGGGGCTGCCGCCGGCCGATCGGCAGGTGATCGAGCTGCGGCATCGGGCCGACATGAGCTTCAAGCAGATCGCCGAGATGCTCGATCAGCCCCTGGGCACGGTGCTGGCGCGGCACCACCGGGCGTTGCGGAAGCTGCGGGCCGTGCTCGAGGCGGCAAATACGACGGGATCGACGGTGTAGGGCGTTTTCGGACGCCCAGGGCCTGCATTAAACTGCCGGCTGGGGCGTTAGTCAGGTGGATCGGAGGGCTTCCATGGCATCGACAGACAACTACGAGTCAGAGCACATCCCCGAAGACATCCGCGACTTAGCCGAGCGGCTGCGCTCGCTGCCGGGCGATGCGCCCGAGGGGCTTGAGTCTCGCACGTTCGAGGCGTCGGTGTCGGCGCTCCGGGATGGCCGCGCGAACCGTGGCGGTGTTCTGGCCAAGATCGGCCCGGTGCGGTGGATGGCGCCCATCGCCGCCGCCGCGGCCGTGGGATTGCTGGCCTGGGCGGGCGCGACGTGGATGGCCCCGGCGACCACTACCGGCCCCGAGCCCAGCCGTGTGACCACCGTGGCCTTCGATGAGCACGTGAGCGAGGCGCTCGAGTACGCCGACCTATTCGCCGACGCGTCCTGGACCGGCACGCTCTCCGAAGACGCCGAGACGCTGGACGAGGCCTGGGAGCCGACGGTCGAGTCCTGGTCGTTCGACAGCGACCTGGGGGCCGGGTGATGGCTCGCACTCGTATCGCACGCCCGCTCCTGATCGCGGCCTCGATGGCCGGCTTCCTGCTCGTGCCCGGTGCGATGGCGCAGGACGGCCCGCCCGATCCGCCGCTGCAGGAGCGCGGCGAGGGCGACCCCGGCCGACTGAGCGCGCTGGTCGAACGCAGGCTTGACCAGGCCGAGCGGCAGCAGGAGCGCCTCCGTGAGATTAAGCGGCGTCTCGATGCCGGCGAGTCGCCCATGGCGATCATGGCCGAACTGCGCGAACGTGGTGAGTTGGGCTTGCTCGGTGAATGGGGCCGAAGCGCAGACCGGGACGGACCACGACGCTCACGCGATGGCGATGGACCTCGCGATCCCGAGCAGGCCAACGGGGAGGGCTACGCGGAATGGCGCACCCGCGTCATGGCGTTTCTTGAGGAGCACGCGCCCGACATGGCCATGCGTCTGCGCGAGGAGGGTGACTCGGACGAGGCGCGCCGGGCGGTCTTCCACCTGCGTCGCGAGGTCGACCGGCTGATCGAGCTGCGTGAGAAGGGCTCGGACGAGTTCGAGCCCGCCCTGGCCCGCCTGCGCAACGGCATGCGCATCGCCGTGGTCGTGGGCAAGGTGCGCGAGGCCGCCCAGGCCGACGCGCCGAACCCAAGAACCCTGCGCGAGCTGCGACGGGAGCTGACCGAGCTGGTCGGCACGCAGTTCGACGCGCAGCTCGCCGCCCGGGCCAAGTGGCTCGAGCGCATGGGCGAGCGGTTGCAGGGAGCGCGCGAGAGGCTCGAGCGTGAGCGGGCCGAGCGATCGCAGCGCATCGAGGCCGAGGTGAATCGGATGTTCGAGCGGGCGATGAACCCCGGCGAGGAGCGTGACAAGGGCGGCGACCGCCGACGCGACCCGAAGCGCGGCCCGCGGTAACGGGGATCAGCTCACGATCGAGCCGGGGGGCAGGTCGGCCATGGGGCTCAGCAGCACCACGGTGCGCTCCTCCTGGCCCTTGTCCGCGTCGCTGCCGGCCAGCAGCATGCCGCGGCTCTCCTCGCCTCGGAGCTGTCGCGGCGCGAGGTTCGCGACGATCACGATGCTCCGACCCACCAGATCCTCGGGCTTGTAGTGGCCCTTGATGCCAGCGCAGATCTGGCGGGGTGTACCGCTGCCGTCGTCCAGGGTCAGCTTCAGCAGCCGATCCGCCTTTGGGTGATCGACGGCTTCGAGCACCTTGGCCACGCGCAGGTCGACTCGGGCGAAGTCCTCGAACACGATCTCGGGCTTAAAGGGCGACTCGGTTTCGGCGGCATCGGGCTTGGCGGCCTCGGTGGCTTGGGGCTGATCGGACATGTTGCGGCTCCTGGGTGAAGGGGTCAGTCTACGGCTGCGGCGATGGTTCTTCTGCGGGCTGGGCCGGTTCATCGGTGACGGGCGGGGCCTGGGGCTCGAGCCACTCACCATCGCGCCACAAGGTACGCTCGACCAGTATGCCGTAGCGGGCGGCCAGCACCTCGGGCACGCGGTCGGGGTCGGGGTCCAGCAGCGGGGCCCCACCGTCGGCGGCGATCTGAGCGCCCCAACTCTGGTGGATGCCCCGCAGCAGTCGGCTCTCGAAACGGAGATGGTTGAGGAACTCCTGCTCGCTCATGGGTGGCCCGGGGTTTCCGCGACAGGTTGGGCAGATGAGCGTCTCGATGCCGTCCTCGCCGCGGCGGGTGATGACGCGCGAGCCTCCGCACTCCAGGTCGGGCCAGTCGCGGATGGCCCGCTCGAATCGGCTGAGCCCGCTCAGGCCTCCGGTGCCCCCCAGCAGCCGGCCGTACCGCTCGAACACGTCTCGTACGGCCTCGTCTTCGTAGATTCTGCCGGCCCGGCGTCCCTCGCCCGAGCGCGCCAGCCCGAGCGCATTGGCGGCTGCCAGGGCGACATCGGGCGCGACGGCCAGCGTCGTGACGCCCGCCCCGGAGCCGCGTGTGGCGCGTGGGTCGACCAGGCCAGCGACGGCGTAGAGCCACGACGATCCCTCGTCGGAAACCTCAAGGGCCGCCAGCCCCAGGCATGCGCCCGCCATGATCGCAGGGCGGGCGCTGGTCCGGCGTTCGAGGTCGTAGGCCACCGCGTAGAGATGCCGGGCCAGATCGCGATCCTCGGGAGCGCCGGTTTCCGAGGCGACCTCTTCACCGAGTTCGAGGTAGGCCAACGCGTCGGTGGCTTCCAGGGCCGCCAGGCGTTCGGCCAGGTTCTCGATCCGCTGCATGGCCGTCCGCATGGGCGTGAGCTCGGGCGCGGGCTCGGGTTGCTCGACCTGTGGTTCGGGCTGTGGCTCGGCCTGCTCGGGGGGTGGGGCAAACTGGGCCTGTGCCACGGTCGAGAGCAGCAGCGAGATTGCGATGGTGTACGGCCGCGTCATTGGGTCCCTCCGGCGGTGGCGTCGGAAAGCTTCAGTCTCCACGCCCCGAGCCTGCCTCGCTCGACGACGGAAATCTGCTCCATCACGCTCCGTGCGTTGCGGCGGGCCTCTTGCAGTCTTGCCAGTTCCTCGGCGAGGCGCGTAGCCAGCGACGGACGCTCGGCGGCGGTGTTGTAGATCAGGATCTCGACCAAGGCCGATTGGTAGGCGGCGAACCACTGCACGCGGCCCTGGGCAAGCCTGGTGCGTCCGTTCAGCCGGCGGTCGATCTCGCCGGGGCTCAGTGGCCACGCAGCTGGGGGAACGACGCGATCGGCACGCTGGCGTGCCCGGTTCCAGAGCAGTTCGGCCGACAACTCCGGGGGGTTGTCGGCCTGGGCTGACGATCCCAACGTGGGGGTCAGGCTCCGGCTGTAGGCCTCGGCGATGGCGTCGGACGCCCGGTCGATGCGCGCCAGCTCACCCTCGGCGGCAAGAAGTTCCAGCAGACGCTCGACCAGAGTGCGCCGGGCAACCAGTTCCCACGAATCTCCAGCGGGCAGTCTGACGGCCGTCACCATCTCGACGAGCTGGCGTCGACGCAGATCGCCGCCGGGAAGCGGGAAGGCCTCCAGCACCGCGGCAACAACCACAGGCCTGCTTGAATGGCCAGCAAGGATGGCCGACGCCTTTTCGCGCACGCTCGCGGTCGAGCCACGCAGGTACGCCTGGGCGACCAGCTCCGCCTCGACGGCGTGGGTCGGGCCCGGTCGGACCAACTCGTCGAGCAGGTCGGCTTGCAGTTCCGGGCGTCGTTGTTCGAGGTATCGCAGCGCCCATGGGCTTGGGTCGCTGTGGCTGGCCATGTAGATCGAGCGGGTACCGGGGGTGGTCTGAGCCGACTGTGCATCTAGCCCGGCTCGCAGTTGCAGGAGCATAACGTCGGCCTCGTTGGGCAACCCTTGCCAGAGCAACTCGGCCGCGGTGTTTAATCGCGCCGAGACGGCCGCGTCGATGGCACGGGCCACCTGCGAGTCCTCGGGTGGAACGTCCAAGTGGCGGCGCGCCTCATCGAGCCATCGCCCGGCGACCGCGCTGTGCGCGATCGTCGACTGCACGTTCCACGCCGCGGCGAACCGATCTCGGACCTGGGATCGCTGCGACTGGCTGGCCAGCACGGGCAGCACCATCGTGGGGTCGACGCCGGGCGCCCCAGACGCGGTCGCGAGCACGTGGGTAACGGCGTGGAGGTCGGCAATGGTGATCGCTGGGTCGTCGAACCAGCCCAGCAGCCGGGCGCGGGATTCGTCCTCGGGTCGCCAGGGCAGGGCTACGACGAGGCGACGCACGATCTGGAATACGCGCTCATCAGTGGGCTCGGGGCCACGCAGCAGCACCGCCTCGAGCCCCGAGAGCAGCAGCCGGTGGCCGAGTTGGGGCTCGCTGGCGATGAGCCCCTCCACGCCGGTAAGCCACGCTTCCCCCGCTTGGGGGTCGGCGTCGAAGCTCCCGGCCTCGCTCCGCGCCGCCAGGTCGGCGCGGAGCGAGAC
>JBITAF010000091.1:0-33770 GCA_044440025.1 Phycisphaerales bacterium JB060
CTCGTTCGGTAGCTCGAGGGATCACGCCCCATCGCCTCGCGCAGCTGGTTGTCGTTGTAGAGCTCGCCGTTGTACACGATCACCCAGCGGCCATCGCGCGATGCCATGGGCTGGCGGCCGGCCTCACCCGGGGCGACAACCTCAAGGCGACGCTGGCCCAGGAAGACCCCCGGCGAGGTCCACACCCCGTCGCCGTCGGGTCCTCTGTGGGCCAGCGTGTCGCGCATGCGCAGGAGCTGACGGTCCGAGGGTGAAACCTCGGCGCCAGAGCCGCGCACAACCGCAACGATACCACACACGCCGGGGTTATCGGCGTGGCCCCCGGTTCATGGTCAGCGAAGGCTCGTGGTTAGACCCAGATCTGCACGATCAGGTGGCAAGCCTTGCCCAGGGTGTCGCTCCACTCGCCGGTCTGGGTGGTCACCAGCTTGATCTCGCAGTCCTCGTGGCTCTCCAGCCAGGCATTGATCTGCTGGTCCAAGTGGTTCAATGCGTCGCCCTGGAGCTTACAGTGGAAGCTCTTGACATGGGTGGCGCCTTGGCCGGTGAGCTGGGAGTGACGGTGCCAGCCCGAATCATCCTCGGGGGTGGCGCCCAGCTTCGCCAGCGTGCGGATCTTGGGCTTGCTCTCGCCATTCATCTCGGGTTGAGCACTGCGATTCTGGTCGAGCATGGTTCATGCTCCCGGCGGGGCGTCCTCCGCCCCTGGCGGCCCCACCGATTGGACCCGACTACCCCACGTGGCCGGGTGGCACGAGCCCACCTTGGCATCGCGCCAGCGGATATGAGTTCATCATAATCGAAGTTGTGCCTGATCTGGCGCGAATTTTAGAGGATTCCAAATGAATACCAGCAGGATGCCTGTCGGATACCACTCAAATGCTGGTGCCGAGTACCCAGATTCAGTTTGAGTTCGATGGCTTCTTCGCTCTGGTATGAGACGATGGCGTCTCCTGCAGCGACCCGTGACACCACCCCCCTGTTGCCAGTAATCGGTCCTTCATACGCCAGGTATCTCCGACGATGGTCGGCGATACGTTGGCCGTCGAAGGCACCCAGATCCTCGCTGATGTCGCGTTCGAGCCTGAAGGTGACCAGCGGGCCGTGGTCGTCCACCGCGAGCATCCAATCGAAATGTCCCGACCCATCAGGCAGATCGTGGCGGAGAAGAACGGTTGGGTAGCGTTTGGGTGATGGCATCAGATGTGGAATCGTTGGCTGCCTGAGGTAGCCGTGGGCGATGTGGAGCGCCGATAATCGCTCCTATGCCGATCAAGCTATTCCAACCCGCTGCCGTCCTCCTGAGCGTTCTGGTCTTGAGTGTGAGTCTGACCGGGTGTGCCCGCGATCGCTCCGCGGGCGAGATCCGTGCGTCGGCTCACGACGCCTACGCCCAGGGCGACTACGCCAAAGCGCTGGCCGAGTGGGAGGAATATGCCCGCGTACATCCGGTGCCGCTGGCCTCGGATCTTGGGCGGGGCAAGGCTTTGCTGGCTCTCGAACGGCCCGGCGACGCCATCACCCCGCTCGAGCGGGTCTATCGGGACGATCCGATGGATGAGGAAAAGCTCAACCTGCTGATCGAGGCGTTGTATGGCGCCGGCGAGCACGATCGGCTCATCGCACTGCTCCGAGATCGCACCCGCCAGCCGGGCACCGTCCAGGAATATCTGCGGCTGGCACGCTACGCCGAGGAAATCGGAGATCCGGACGAAGCCGAGCGCGCCCTGCTCGCTGCTGCCCGGATCGACCGAGGCCTGAACATCGAGCCGCAGTTGAAGCTGGCCGAGTTCTATCACGGCATCGGTGATGAGGAGCGTGCGTTGGAGCGGTACGCGATGGCGCTGTGGTTCGACTACTCCAACCCCCTGGTGGCCGAACGGATCCGATCTTTGGGCGAGACCCCGGGCCGGACGTTCGTGCGTGTGCCCCGGGAGGCCGTTGAAGAGGGCATCCTGGCGCCAGACGCGCCGCCGCCGGAGCCAGAGCCGCGAGGGTAAACCCTTGTCTTTGCGGCTACGGTTTGGCTTCTGGCCAATAGCCTTCTACACTTCATCCGGATACACGGATGAAGACCGCAGACCCACTCCAAGACATCGCCGCTGCACTCTCGGCTATCGCCGATGCTGTGCGGCTGCGCATGCTCCGGGTGCTCGAAGCCGAGGAACTGGCTGTCGGTGAGATTGCCCAGGTCTTGCAGCTCCCACAGTCGACGGTGAGTCGCCGGTTGAAACTGCTGGCCGAGCATGGCTGGGTCCAACGCCGTGCGGCAGGTACGGCGATGTTGTACCGATGCGTGAGTGATGACCTCCCCCCCGAACTTCGTGGGGTTTGGAGCCAGGTTCGCGAGGCGGCCGGAGGCGGTGAGCTTGACGCGGACATGCGCCGTCTTCGCGTCGTAATCGCCGACCGCAGGCCTGGCTCGGCTGCCTTCTTTGGCCGGGTGGGTGCCGAGTGGGACGATGTCAGCCGCGAGCTATTCGGCGAACGATACGCGGGCGAGGCCATCGCATCGCTCTTGCCGACGGACATGATCGTGGCCGACATCGGCTGCGGCACGGGCGTATTCGCGGGCATGCTGGCGCCGGTGGCATCGCGTGTCATCGGCATCGATCGCGAGCCGACGATGCTCGAAGCGGCGCGCAATCGGCTGGGTGCGCCGGCCAATGTTGAGCTCATGCTCGGTGATGCCGAGCATCTCCCCCTCGAGGACGCCAGCGTCGACCTGGCGGTGCTGGGCCTGGTGCTGCACCACCTGGAGCGCCCGGATGCGGCGCTCCACGAGGCTGCCCGCGTGCTCAAGCCGGGCGGGCGGGTGCTGATCGTCGACATGCAGCCGCACGGACGCGAGGAGTTCCGCTTGGAGATGGGCCACCGCTGGCTTGGCGTCTCTCGGGCGCAACTCGCAGAGTGGGCCACGTCGGCCGGGCTTGAGATCGCCGGGCACCGGACACTTCGCAGCTCGCCGGTGGCGCGCGGCCCTGAGGTGTTCGCCGCAACGGCGACGCTTGGAAGCAAGCAGACATAACAACGTGAGGATCGGGCCCCGGAATGCCGGGGGTCGTGTGGAAACCAACAACACCGAATTCAACTGTCAAGGAAGAGGAACGAACGCATGACAACGCTGACCACCGACGTGGCCGAGACCGGCCGGGGCCAACTCGAATACAAAGTCAAGGACCTCTCGCTGGCCGAAAGCGGCCGCAAGGAGATCCGCCTGGCCGAGGACGAGATGCCCGGCCTGATGGCGCTGCGTGAGAAGTACGGCAGCAAGAAGCCCCTCAAGGGCATCAAGGTCGCCGGCAGCCTGCACATGACCGTGCAGACGGCCGTGCTCATCGAGACCCTGGTCGAGCTGGGCGCCGACGTTCGCTGGTGCTCGTGCAACATCTTCAGCACCGCCGACAACGCCGCCGCCGCGGTCGTCGTCGGTCGCCCCGAAGATGGCGGCACCCCCGAGAACCCCGCTGGCACGCCCGTCTTCGCCTGGAAGGGCGAGACGCTGGCCGAGTACTGGTGGTGCACCAAGCAGATGCTGACCTGGCCGGACGGCTCGGGCCCCGACCAGATCGTCGACGACGGCGGCGACGCCACGCTCTTGCTCCTGAAGGGCCAGGAGTTCGAGAAGGCTGGCAAGGTCCCGGACTTCAACGAGGACAAGGACCCCGAGGAATACAAGCACATCCTCAACACCATCCGTAACACGATCGAGACTAGCCCGGGCTGGTTCACCAAGGTCACCCCCGCCGTCAAGGGCGTGAGTGAGGAGACCACCACGGGCGTGCACCGCCTCTACCAGTTCGCCGAGAAGGGCGAGCTGCCCTTCCCCGCGATCAATGTGAACGACAGCGTCACCAAGAGCAAGTTCGACAACGTCTACGGCTGCCGCCACAGCCTGATCGATGGCCTCAACCGAGCCACCGACGTCATGCTCAGCGGCAAGGTCGCCGTCGTCTGCGGCTACGGCGACGTGGGCAAGGGCTGCGTGCAAAGCCTCCGCGGCCAGGGCTGCCGCGTCATCGTCACCGAGATCGACCCCATCTGCGCGCTCCAGGCGTCGATGGAGGGCCTCGAAGTCAAGACCCTCGAGGACTTCATCGAGACGGCCGACATCTTCATCACCACGACTGGCAACAAGGACATCATCACGCACGAGCACATGAAGCGGATGAAGGACAAGGCCATCGTCGGCAACATCGGCCACTTCGACAACGAGATCCAGATGGAGAAGCTGCAGCGCGACAAGGACGTCGAGCGCCGCAACATCCGCCCGCAGTACGACGAGTTCTACTTCAAGAGCGCCGACAAGAGCATCCTCGTGCTCGCCGAGGGCCGCCTGCTGAACTTGGGCTGCGCCACCGGCCACCCCAGCTTCGTGATGAGCGCGAGCTTCACCAACCAGGTGATCGCTCAGATCGAGCTGCACGAGAACAACGAGAACTACGAGAACAAGGTGTACGTGCTGCCCAAGCACCTGGACGAGATGGTCGCCCGCCTGCACCTGGACAAGCTGGGCGTGAAGCTCACCAAGATGAGCCAGGACCAGGCCGAGTACCTCGGTGTTCCCGTCGAGGGCCCGTACAAGCCGGATCACTACCGTTATTGAGTCATCTTGTCGCCTCGCCAGCGGGGCCGTGCGCGGGCTTGCGCCCGACGCGTGGGTTCCCTGGCGTGACTGATTGAACGAGGACCGCGTGCGGATGCACGCGGTCTTCTTATGCGCTGGCCGCGTCGACGATCGCGAGGAAATCCTCGGCCTTGAGCGAGGCCCCGCCGATGAGGCCGCCGTCGATGTCGGGCTGGGCCATCAGCTCCTTCGCGTTGGCGGGCTTCATCGAGCCGCCGTAGATGATGCGGATGTCGCTGGCGGCGCCCGAGCCCAGCAGGTCGTCCAAGACCTTGCGGATGTTCTCGTGGGCCCCCTGGGCGTCGGCCGCGCTGGCGGTCTTGCCGGTGCCGATGGCCCAGACGGGCTCGTAGGCGATCACCAGGTGGTCGTGGCGGACGATCTTGGTGTGTTCCAAGGCGCTGCGGAGTTGGGCCTCGTTGACGGCATCGGTCTTGCCCGCCTCCCGTTCCTCGAGCGTCTCGCCGATGCACAACACGCCGGTGAGCCCCGCGTCGAGCACGGCCCGCAGCTTGGCGGCGATGCGCTCCTGGGGTTCCTTGAGCCCGTGCCGCCGCTCGCTGTGGCCGACCAGCACCGTCGACACGCCGCACTCGGTGAGCATCGCCAGCGACACGTCGCCGGTATGGGCCCCGTTCTCCTCGGGCGAGCAGTCCTGGGCGCCCAGCAGCAGGCGGGAGCCCTCGGGTGGCCTCGTGGCGTGCAGCCAGACGAAGGGCGGGTAGATGGCCACCTGCGGGCCGCTCTCGTGCAGCCCGTCGGCCACGGCGGCGGCCAGGGCGGCGGCGCCGTCGTGGGTGGTGTTCATCTTCCAGTTGCCGCCGATGAAGGGGGTGCGTTTGAGTGCCATGATAGAGGATAGAGGCCCCCAGGCGGTAACGATCATGGGGCTCGCCCGTATGAGAATACGGGGGAGTCCCCGTCGTGGCCCCCTTCCAAACCACGAGTGAAAAAGGAACGACCGCCATGCCCCGCCATCACGCCGCCGCTACCGTCGCGACCGCCGCCTGCCTGCTGCTGGCCGCCGGTCACGCCACGGCCCAGGACCTCTATGACATCGAGACGCTGCGGACCTTCCGTCTGAGCTTCCACGACGCCGATTGGGAGCAGCGGCTGCGCGACAACTACTTCAGCGAGACGCTCATCGGCGCCGACCTGGAGGTCGACGGCGAAACCTATCCCAACGTGGGCGTGCGCATCCGCGGCAACACCAGCTACACCGCCCTGCCCGCGGGCTCGCAGAAGTTCAGCCTGAAGATCGACGTGGACTGGATGGAAGACCAGAAGGTTATGGGTTATGACAACCTGAACCTCAACAACGGCTTCCGCGACCCGACGTTCTGCCGCGAGGTGGCGTACAACAACTACGTCGCGCAGTTCATCCCCAACCCGCGGGCCAACCACGTGCTCGTCGAGCTCAACGGCCAGAACTGGGGCGTGTACGTCAACACCCAGCAGCCCGACAAGGACATGCTCGAGGACTGGTTCGCC
This sequence comes from Phycisphaerales bacterium JB060, assembly GCA_044440025.1. GTDB lineage: Bacteria > Planctomycetota > Phycisphaerae > Phycisphaerales > UBA1924 > JAHCJI01. Next base: position 6,119 of record JBITAF010000091.1, read on the forward strand.
GACGACGACGGCGTGCGCATCAAGTGCGCCAACAACCCCTTCGGCCCCGGCCTGCAATACCGCGGCACCAGCCCGTTCCAGTACCGCGACTACGAGATCCAGAACGACGGCGGCCTGGCCGACCCGCTGGCCACGCTCATCGAGGTGTGCGACGCCGTGACCAACTGGCCGCTTGGCGAGTGGGAGACGATCGACACGGTATTCGCCATCGATCCCTCGGCCTGGTCGGTCGCGCTGGAGAACCTGCTGACCGACGACGACAGCTACAGCAACAAGGGCTGCGACTTCATGACCTACCGCGACCCCATCGACGGGCGCACCCACCTCCTGCAGCGCGACGCCAACGAGACATGGACCGACAGCGAGTGGTCGCCCACGCGCAACTTCACCGCGTTCAACAAGCCCGTGCTCAGCCACGTCCTGAGCGTCCCCGAGCTGCGCCAGCGCTACCTGGCCCACTACCGCACGGCCATGGAGGGGTTCAGTTGGGACGAGCTGGGCCCGCAGTTCCTGGCCATGCGCGACCGCATCGACGCCCATGTTCAGGCCGACCCCAAGAAGATCTACAGCTACGACCTGTTCGAGCAGAACTTCTTCACCAGCGTCATCCTGCCCTTCGGTGGGCTGGGCGGCGGCAGCGTGGTGGGCCTCGAGCAGTTCGTCGACGAGCGTTTCGATTACCTCTCGGGCAACGCCGAGCTCATGGCCCGCGGCCCGGCGATCGTGGACCTCTTCGCCAGCAACGACGAGCCCGCCCCCGGCGAGCCGGTGACCATCACCGCCACCGTGCTGCCCGACGGCTCGGTGGTGCAGGGCGTCGACCTCTACTACCGGCCCACCGCGACGGCGGGCTTCGAGCGGATCGCGATGGACTGGATCGGCGGCGACGACTACGAAGCGGTCCTTCCGATCATGGGCGTGGGCGGCCAGCGGGTGCTCTACTACGTCGGCGCCACGGCCGACAACGCGTACGAGTCGCTGAGCTTCTACCCCGCGGGCACCGAGTGGGCGGCGCTCGAGCTCGAGTACCAGGCCGCCACCGGCCCGGGCATCCGCATCACCGAGTGGATGTACTCGGGCGACTCGGGCGAGTTCGTCGAGCTGACCAACACCTCGGGCGAGACCATCGACATGGCCGGCTGGAGCTTCGACGACAGCAACCGCGAGGTGGGGGCCTTCGACCTCTCGGGCTTCGGCGTCGTCGAGCCCGGCCAGAGCGTGATCCTCACCGAGGCGCTCGCCGATGGCTTCCGAGCCGCCTGGGGGCTGGACGCGGGCGTGGCCATCGTCGACCTGCTTGGTGTCACCGAGGGCCACAACCTCGGCCGCAACGACGAGATCAACATCTTCGATGCCGACGGCGGGCTGGCCGACCGCCTGACCTACGGCGACGAGGACTTCGACGGCTCCATCCGCACCCGCGACGCCAGCGGGCAGGCGTGCGCGAGCGCGATCGGGGCCAACGACGTCTTCGCCTGGAGCCTCTCGGAGGCCGGCGACGCCTTCGGCTCGTGGGCCGCCAGCACGGGCGAGCTCGGCACGCCGGGCGTCATGGCCACCATCGCGTGCGAGGGATGCCCGCCCGACCTGGACGGCGACGGCGAGCTGACGATCTTCGACTTCCTGATGTTCCAGAACCTCTTCGACGCGATGGACCCGCGGGCCGACTTCGACGAGGACGGCATGTTCACGCTGTTCGACTTCCTGGCCTTCCAGAACGCGTTCGACCAAGGCTGCGCCTTCTAGTCTTGAGCGCTCCGTACGGCCCTCCGGGCCGACACTCGCTCTCTCGGGTCGGGGTGCCAATGACGCGCGAGCAATGACGCCCCCGGCCGCTCCTACACGGGCGCCGGGGGTTGTTGCAGCTCGCGTTCCAGCAGCTTCAGGTTCCGCGTGTTGGCCTTGTACCACGCGTCGGGGATGACGCCCAGCACGGGCACCAGCCCCACCAGCCAGTCGAGCCCGAGGTTGGCCAGCATCCGGACCATCACCCGCCGCCGCACGCCCGCGCGGGCGGCCTCGGCCAGCGGGTAGAGGCTGATGACAAGCGAGGCCGTATCACCCACCACCGGCACGAGGCTGATGATGGGGTCCAGGCCGAAGCGGTAGCTCGTCCCCGGCACGCGGTAGCGCGTGTCCATCCAGTGGCTGACGGTGCGGACGCGCTCCAGGGCGCGGGCGGCGTGGGTTGGGTCGATCGGGGGCCTGGCCATCGCCCAAGGCTACGTCGGGTCGCCGGGCGGCGGTGGGGTGATGAGGGCGGGTTCACGAAGAGGGGGGCGGCGGACGGTTCAAAGGAGGGCACCATACGAGCCCATGTGCTCATATCACTACAAATGCTGCATAGAGTCACTTTGGCCAAGCGGATTAACACTTTGTACAGAGGCGTTGAAATGAGGCAGACCAAGACAGGTCTCAAACAGTGCCGTGAGTGCGCGGCCGACATACATGAAGCGGCTCGCAAGTGCAGTAACTGCTCAGCATATCAGTTGCGTGTTCTTGGCCCGATTCTAAATCTGGGTCAGCCAACTCTGACTCTCTTGGTTGCATTGCTAGCAGTTGTTCAATCTGGAGTCATCGTATGGACAGCCACGAAAGGGCCGGCTCCGGATGATCTGCGGGTGATCATGGTGGGGCCGCAGGCCGACGGTGATGTCAAAGCCGTGGCATTCATGGTGGCAAACGCTGGAGGGCGTGCCGCTGTGTTGGCTTCTGCGGACTTGAGCATCCCGGATCATTTGGCGGGTGAGCCTCGATTGCAACCGGGATCGTTGGAGATCGGTGGCGCTAGAGTGATTAACCCCGGAGAAGTCGTGCTTGTCAAGGCAAGTGGCTTGGTTCCGGGCCCGGCATCAGAAGTCAAGGACTCTGAGCCATACCGGCTACGGGTACACTGGATTCGTGCGAATGGCCAGCGTCTGTCCAGAGACCTGGGATTTATGGGCTCGGTCGCTGACTAGGGTGCCGAAGATCAATCACTCGTAGGTTGTCGTATGTCTTGAACCATTCATCTATAGAAAACTTGATGCTCGCAGCTTGCTTTTCGTGCAGTCTTCTTATCGAGAGGATGTCGAGAACCACCCGAGAGTTCTGGACTGGTGTTGTGACAAACACTCTTTCTGGAAAGTAGATGTCGTCTGGCCACCTGCGGAATCGGGTGAAGCTCGAGTGAAGAGCGGTCAGTCCCGTAGAAGCGTTCACGATTCGTACACCTTCGAACGGGCGGTCAGTTTCTGAGGTGGGCTCGCGTTGAACCAACCAAGTTGAGTCTGGTGAGCGGGTAGAAATTCCGAGCAGCAGCAAGTAATCACGTGAATCAAAGCCCAACGGGAATGCTTCGGTCCCAGTCATCGAACGATATGAAGCTGCGATTGTGTCAGAAAGTTCCCCCCCATTGGTCAGATAAGCATAGTACTCTGGTAGCAAGACATAGCAGGTGGTATCGCCGTCCGCGATTATGTGAGCGACAGGGCGGTCAAGCTTGAGCCAGTTCATGATTACCTGACTCTTGTCAAGATTCAGCAACAGGCGGAAGTCGAGGTTTTCGTGTCGGCTTTTCCCTTCGGAATCGCTATACGTCATCTGTGCCTTGCCCTCCATGCTCCAGATTCCGGTCATCTGTTGCAGGAAGTGTGCTCGGGCAGAATCAGCGCTATCGAATTGAAGTTCCACATGGTGGGAGTGGTTGCCAGATCTTTCGGGCGCGTACGCATCGGCGATTGGTGATACTGATACGTCCAAACTGTCGGGCGACGGGTTCGCCTGCTGGGGTGCGTGGGCGCAGCCCACGACGCTCGGCACGGCGCACACCGCGATGACAAGCCACACTCTGATCAGCAAGTACACCACACTATGGAGTTGGGTATTCAGCATGTATGGTAACGCCGTGGGCTTCGCATGAAAGGTATGAGGGACACACCCCCCGTTCTGCACTTCTGCAGGGTACGGCTTCGACCGAACCCGCGTCGAGAGCGATCGCAAGGGCCCCCTCCAGGCAATGCGCCAACCTCGTGGGAGCCGCGGTGAGGCAAGCGGGATCTCGCCGAGCCCACCTTAGCCGTCGGCCCGCCCACTCCAGACCTCAGGCCACCCACCGCAGATCCGAGACCACGCACCCCATCTCCGGCCCGGCCGGCGCGAGCGATGGGGTGGGTGGCGCGAGCGACGGCGCGGATTGATGCATCGCTCGCGCGGGTCGGGTGAGCGATGGCGGGGCCCGTCCCGTATCTGGGGCGCGTCAGCTCAGAGCTGGGGTGAGCCATCCCAGATCCGGGGCCAGCCACCCCAGCGACGGGGCGGGCCATCCCAGCGACGGGGTGCGTCATCCCAGCGACGGGGCGAGCCATCCCAGATACGGCGTGGGCCGTCCCAGGCCTGGAATGGGCCGCGCGAACGCTCTGGCGGGGCCGTGGGGGCGGTTTCCGGGGTATCGGGGCGCTCGACCGGCCGGCCCCGGGTGCGATTTTTCGGATTGCGACGGTTTTTCGGTTCAGTTGGGTTCCAGGACGCTCGATGAAGTCCCCGGGCCGGGGCCATGGGGGCTCGCGGGCCCGGGGCGAAGAACGCCCGTAGGAGTTGTTCACGATGAACAGCGCGACTCTGAAGCCGGGCGGCGCCCGTGGCCGCATTCTCTGTTCGCATTCTTACATCGGAGGTGTGTTATGAGTACCGTCCCAACCAAGTACGCCCAGGCCATCGCATGGATCAAGACCCGCGTGCCCATCTGGAGCAACGCGGGGGCCGCCATCGGCGTGGATCCGGTCCAGATCGCCGAGCTGGGCACCCAGCTCTCGGCGGTCGAGGACGCCCTGGCCGAGTACAACGCCGCCCTGGCCGACGCGGAGGCCAAGGGCGAGATCTTCCGCAACGCCTTCCGGGCGGCGCGCAAGGACGCCAGCGGCCAGGTCTCGCGCATCCGCGGCTTCGCCCGCACCGCGCCCGACCCGGCGGCGATCTACGCCGCCGCGCAGATCCCAGAGCCCGCCAAGCGGTCGCCGTCGCCCGCGCCGGGCATGCCCGAGGCCTTCCGCGTGGCGCTGGACCTCAGCGGCGACCTGCGCTTCACCTTCAGGTGCGACAACCCGCCCAGGGCCAAGGGCGTGACGTACGTCGTGCGGCGGCAGAACGAGCCCCAGGGGCCCTTCGAGTTCCTCACGCTGGCCAAGGATCGCGAGTTCGTCGACTCGACGTTCCCCAACACCAGCACGCTGATCTCGTACATGGTGACCGCCCAGACGGCCACCCGGACGGGCCCCAACGCGACGCTGGCGGTCCGCTACGGCTCGCCCAACCAGCCCGGCGTGGGGGGGGCCACCATCGTCAGCCAGGGGCCGGCGACCGAGACCAAGGCGTCGTAAGAACGCGCCGGGAACATCGGCACCATACATACAAGCGCGGGCCGCACGGACGGCCCGCTTTCTGCTGCGCGACGCGTCCCGTCCGCCGCGGCGCCGGCTCAGCGGCAGCCGGCGTCGAAGAGGTTCTGGAACGTGAGGAAGTCGAAGATCGTCAGCTCGCCGTCGCCGTCGAAGTCGGCGATGGGGTCGCCGGCGGCGAAGAGGTTCTGGAAGGCCAGGAAGTCGAACAAAGTAAGGGCGCCGTCGCCGTCGAAATCGGCGATCGGGTCGCCGGCGTCGAAGCGGTTCTGGAACTCGAGGAAGTCGAAGAGGGTCAGGGCGCCGTCGCCGTCGAGGTCGGCCGGGCAGGCCAGGCAACCCGAGAGGTCGAACAGCTCGATGCCGGTAAACTGCGATGAGCCGTAGAGCACGTCGCCGGCGACCGCCACGCCCTCGGCGCCATCGGTCACGCGAACCGTCGTCAGCAGCCGCGGCCGCGTGGCGTCGCGCACGTCCACGACGTGCACCCCCTGGTCTTCGAACCGGTTCGCCACGAAGGCCAGATCGCCGCGCAGCACCAGATCGCCGTACGCGAAGAAGCCACCCGAAGAACCGAGGAGGCGGGGCGCCTGGGGATCTTCGAGGTCGAACACGCTCAGCCCCTCATCGCCAGAGGCGTAGAGCAGCCCGTCGCGTACGACCACGTCGGCAATCGCGGGCCGTGGACGCTGGGAGACGAGCCGCAGGTCGGCCGGGTTGCGCGCGTCGAAGACCAGGAGCGAGCCATTGGCGAAGTACACCAGCCCGTCGTGCGCCTCAACGTCATACCCCGAGCCTCCGAGGATGAGCTCGTCCAGAAGTCTCGGGTTCGCGGGGTCGCTGATGTCGTAGCTGCGCAGGAAGCTCAGGACCTCGAATCGCTGGTCGGGCCCGCACATGAAGGCCACGTCGCCGTCGATCGCGACGCCAAAGCCGGTTCCCTCTCTGCTGGCCGTGGCTCGCCCGAGTTCAACGGGTGCTCGTGGATCGCTCAGGTCGAGCACGCGCATGAAAGAGTCCGACGCGATGACGCCCAGATCCCCGCGCACGGCCAGATCGCGGATGCGCCAGTCGATTGGCCGCACAAAGGCTGGTTGGCGTGCATCGCTCACGTCCAGCACGCCCCCGGCCCCGTACGCGGTATCACCGAGCGCTTCGAGGTTGTACGCGCTGCCGGTCGAGCCCGAGAACACGCCGATTGGGTCGGGGTCACAGGTCTGACCCGCGGAAACCACGGCGACGCAGGTTGGAATGGCAGCAGCGGTGAACAGTTTGCGAATCAAGCTGATACGTTTTTGATTGGTCATGGTGCCTCCCTCGTCACGCCTGACTCAACGCTCGAAGACACTACGCGCAGCACCAAGTTGTTCAAGCGCGCCCGTCGTGAGCACGCTTGAGGGGACAAACTCGACGTTTGCGGAACCTGCTTTCTAGCGATCCAGCTCCGCCGCCACGACATTCACGCTGCCCAGGATGCCCACGATGTCCGCCAGCATGTGGCCCTCGGTCATCAGGGCCATGATCTGGTAGTTCATGAAGGTGGGCGGGCGGGTGCGGACGCGCCAGGGGCGCGGGCCGCCGTCGCTGACGATGAAGTAGCCAAGCTCGCCGTTGGCCGTCTCCTGGCAGGCGTAGTGCTCGGCGACCGGGGGCTTCCACCCCCGGTTGCTCATGATGAGCTCGAAGTGCTGGATCAGGCCCTCGATCGAGCCGTAGACCTCGCTCTTGGGCGGCTTGACCATCTTGGAATCGGTGAAGGCGTTGATCGAGCCGCCGGGGATGTCGTCGATGAGCTGGTCGATGATCTTGACGCTCTGCTTGATCTCCTCGATGCGCACGAGGAAGCGGGTGTAGACGTCCCCCTGGTCGGCGACGGGCACCTGGAAGCGGACGGCCTGCGCGCCCTGGCCGTCCCAGTTGTCGGCGTAGCAGAGGTAGGGGCTGTCCTTGCGCAGGTCGCGCGCGACGCCCGAGGCGCGGGCCATGGGGCCGCTGATGGACCAGCCGATGGCGTCTTCTCTGGAGAGGATGCCGATGCCGCGGGTGCGGTCCATGAAGATGCGGTTGCGCTCGACGAGGGTTTCCAGGTCCTTGATGGCCACGAGGCAGTCGTCGTGGCAGAAGGCCTTGACCATCCGCTGGAAGACCTCCTGGTCGGGCAGGTCCTGCATCGCCCCGCCCACGCGGGTCCAGTCGGGGTGGTACCGCTGGCCGCTGACGAAGTCCATGATGTCGTAGATCTTCTCGCGGGGGTTGAAGCTGTAGAGGAAGCCGGTGATGGCGCCCAGGTCAAGGGCGGCGGCGCCGACGCACAGCAGGTGGTCCTGGATGCGGCCGAGTTCGGCCAGGATGGTGCGGATGACCTTGCAGCGGGGGGTGATCTCGATGCCGAACATGCTCTCGACCGCGCCGTGCCAGGCGATGTCGTTGGAGACCGGGCTGAGGTAGTTCATGCGGCTGACGATGGTGACGTACTGGTTGTAGTCCAGGGCCTCGCCGAGCTTCTCGAAGCCGCTGTGCAGGTAGCCGATGTGGGGCGTGCAGCGGGCGATGCGCTCGCCGTCGAGCTCGAGGACGAGTCTGAGGGTCGTATGTGTCGCCGGGTGCTGGGGGCCGAAGTTGAGCGTCCAGCGGTCGCCGGTGTCGGGGTGGTCCTGGAGGTACCCGGTGGATTCGACGTCCAGGCCGTAGCCCTCATCCGGTCGCATGGTGTACGGCATGGGTGCTCCGTAGAAGCTGGTCTTGGGGCCCCCCTGCGGGCCCGCCGGGGCCATGATAGACAGCGGCGGTGGGGCTTTGGCGGGGCGTCGAGCTACGATGGGGTGTCCCGGCCGGGGCGTGCCCTTTCCGCAACCACAGCGAGCCACCGCCGCATGCGCATCTGCCTTGTCAGCCGAGAGGTCACGCCCTTCTGGGGCGCCGGGATCGGGGTGTACGTGTCCCTGATGGCCCGGGCCTGGGCCGCGAACGGCCACGAGGTCCACGTGCTCAGCGAGCCCCACCCCGGCCTGCTCGAGGATGGGCCCAGGACCCACAAGGGCGTGAGGTTCCACGCCGTGGACATCCACGCCGGCCAGTGCACGCTGGACGGCTTCCGCTGCCCGCTGGAGCGGCACGCGATGGCCGCCCACGAGAAGCTCGGCGAGCTGCACGAGAAGCACGCGTTCGACTACATCGAGTTCCCAGACTTCGGCGGCGAGGGCTGGCTGGCCCTCAAGGCCCGGCGGACGCTGGGCGCCTACGACGGGGCGGTGATGGCCATCCGCCTGCACACGCCCCTGGCCGACTGCATCGAACTCAATGCGGATGCCATGCTCGACCGCGAGACGGCCCTGATCCTGGCCATCGAGGCCCAGGCGATGCGCGACGCCGACGCGCTGATCTCCCCCTGCACCAGCCTGCTCGAGAAGGTCCGCGCCCGCTACGGCCCGGACGTGGCCGAAGACCGCACGCCCGGCTTCGTCGTGCCCTACGCCTTCGACATGGCAAGCGTGGAAGAGCTTGGCAAGGGCGTGGCCGAGCAATACGAGCGTCCGACGGTGCTCTTCTACGGCCGGGCCGAGCGTCGCAAGGGCGTGCACCTGCTCGTCCCCGCCGCCCAGCAGTTGATGGACGAGGGGCTGGACTTCGACGTGCGGTTCATCGGCGGCGACACGCTGACCGGGCCGGCCTGCGGCTCGATGCGGCGGCACCTGGAGAAGCTGGCCAGCCGGGCCCACGCCGACCGCTTCCGCTTCGACCCGCCCCGCCCCCGCGCCGAGCTTGGCCCGGCCATCCGCGGCGCCACGGCCTGCTGCTTCCCCTCGCTGTGGGAGAACTATCCGAACGTGTGCCTGGAGGCCCTGGCCCTGGGCAAGCTCGTGGTCGGGTCCAACGCCGGCGGCATGAGCGAGCAGATCGAGGACGGCGTCAGCGGCCTGCTGTTCGAAAGCGGCAGCATCGAGAGCCTCAAGGACGCTCTTCGACGGGCGATCACCAATGATGCGCTTCGGGAAGAGGTCAAGACGACCGCCCCAGAGCGCGTAGCGTCGCTGTGCGACCCGGCCCACATCGTCGAACAGACCAGCGCCGCCATCGAGAGCGCCCGCGAGCGGATGGCCAGGACGACCGAGTTTACCGAAGCGACGGTCGCCAGCAACGGCTCGACCACGCCCGACGCCTCGATCATCATCCCCTTCTACAACATGGCTCGCTGGCTGCCCCAGACCCTTGAGAGCGCCAGGGCCCAGACGCACGCCAACACCGAGATCATCGTGGTCGACGATGGTTCGACCGACCCGGCCAGCATCGCGATGATCGACCAGCTCGAGCGCGACGCGTCGGTCGGCGTGGTCCGCAAGCGCAACGGCGGGCTGGGCGACGCCCGCAACGCCGGCATTACCCAGGCGCGCGCCAAGTACGTCGTGCCGCTGGATGCCGACGACCTGCTCGACCCCACGTTCGTGGCCAAGACACTGCACGCGGCGCGGCAGCCGAGCAAGTCATCGCGCCCGCTGGCGATGGTGACCTCGATGGTCGCGGCGTTCCCCGATCCACCCGGCACGCACCTGGACGCCCCGTGGGTCTGGCTGCCGCTGGGGCTGGAGCGTGACATGCTGCCGGCGGCCAACGTATGCTCGTGCTGTGTGGCGCTCATCGACAAGGACGCCATCGCGGCCGTGGGAGGCTACGACGCGTGGCTGACCAGCTACGAGGACTGGGACTTCTACTGCGCCCTGGCAAGCAGGGGGTACCGCTGCGAGATCATCCCCGAGCGATTGATCTACTACCGCCAGCGGCAGGAATCGATGCGTCACGAGATCGGCGAGCCGAACCTGGTCCGCTTCCGGGCTCTCATTACCCAACGACACCCCGATCTGGCCGAACACCCGGATGTGGCCCTGCGGATCCTGGCCGGCGAGCTGCGCCAGCACGAGTCGGTCTACTTGCGCAATCCCCGGTACCAGGTGGCCGATCGCATCAACGATGTGTTCAAGCGAACGCCGCTGCACCGCCCGCTGAAGAGTTTGGTGCTGCGGACGCTCGGGGTGGGGGCGATGGACTGATACCCGAAGCACGCTGCTAGACTTCGCCGATCCGCCGCACGCACGCGTGTCCGCCGCCCCCAGGGAGCTCGCATGCCCGATACCGCCGCCGATGCTCGCCGTCTGTCCCTGCCCGTCCTGAACAACACCACCACGGCGCGCCCGTCCTCGGGCTTTGGGCAGGCCCCCGAAGACTGGGAGAAGAAGGAAAAGTGCGCGGTGTTCGGCATCTGGGCTGGCACGCATGGGCACTCGCGACCAGTTCACACCGCGTACACGGCACTCTACGCCCTTCAGCACCGCGGGCAGGAATCCGCCGGCATAGCCATCAGCGGCGACACGGGCATCATGGGCCACACCGGGATGGGCCTGGTGCCCGAGGTGTTCTCCTCGCGGGTGCTCTCGACGCTGGCCGACGCCAACCCGCGCGCGGCGATCGGGCACAACCGCTACAGCACCACGGGCGCCAGCCTGGCCACCAACGCCCAGCCGCTGGTGCAGACCACCTCACAGGGCCGTGTCGCGGTCGCGCACAACGGGAACCTGGTCAACGCGAACGCTCTGCGGCACGCGTTTGGCGAGAACGGCCACATCTTCCACACCTCGAGTGATACCGAGGTCATTATCCACCTGTTGGCCGCCCCCCAGCAGCAGCGCACGCCCGACCCGCTGGCGAGCACGATGCGTCGGCTGCAGGGTGCCTACTCGCTGGTGTTCCTGTTCGAGGATCGCATTGAGGCGGCGCGAGACCCCTGGGGCTGGCGGCCGCTGGTGCTGGGCAAGATGGAAGACGGATCGCCCGTCGTGGCCAGCGAGACGGTGGCCCTGGACGTGCTGGGGGCCACGTTTGTGCGCGAAGTTGAGCCGGGCGAGATCGTCACGCTGGACGACGCGGGTGTGCACAGCAGGCGCTTTGCCCCCGAGGCCACGCCAACCGCCTTGTGCGTGTTTGAGCACGTGTACTTCGCCAGCCCGGCCAGCACCGTGTTCGGGCAGAACGTGCAGGTCTTCCGCGAGAACCTGGGCGCGGCGCTCTGGCAGGAAGACCCGGTCCTGCGCGAGGCGCCCGCCGACTACGTCATGCCCATGCCCGACTCGGGCCGCAGCGCGGCCAACGGGTACGCACGCGCGAGCGGCATCCCCTATCGCGAGGCCATCGTACCCAACCGGTATGTCGGACGCACGTTCATCAAGCCCACGCAGCAGGAGCGCGAGACCGCCGTTCGGCTGAAGCTCAACGTCATCGCCGAGTTGGTGCGCGATAAGCGGGTCGTCGTGGTTGACGATTCAGTGGTGCGGGGCACCACGACGCGGCTGAAGATGCGGCAGATCTACGATGCGGGCGCGGCCGAGGTGCACCTGCGGATCAGTTGTCCGCCCATCAGGCACCCGTGCTACTTCGGGGTCGACTTCGCCACGCGGGACCAGCTCATCGCCAACGGGCGGAGCGTCGAGGACATCCGCGAGTACCTGGGCGTCGATAGCCTTCACTTTCTCTCACTCGACGGTCTGCTGGGATGTGCTCAGCATGATCCCCAGCGCTACTGCACCGCGTGCTGGAGCGGTGATTACCGCATCGATATCACCCACCCGACCACCGGCGTGTTCGTCGAGCCGATGCAGGAGCAGATGTTCGACATGGCGCCGGCGACCGAGATCAACGGCCGGGGGCGGTAATCATGCGAGGGGAAGACCATCGACCGGCCTTGTTGCTGCCGGTGCTGGTCTGCATCTTTCTCGGTGTGGTGTGCTCGGTAGCCTCGACGATCGTGGTGGTGCTCACGCCCGACGGCGGCCAGTTCACGCCGCGAACCAGCTCGCGGCATGACATCTCGGGCGATCGGACGATCTACGTGTTCACGGTGCGCCGCACCGGGTACCGGCTGATGACTGTGACCGGCCCGATGCCCACACACGCGGCCGACACGCTCGATGAGTTGCGAAGCCAGACCATACCCACGAAACAGGGCGACCCGCGACCCGCTTGGTTGCGGTCGGCCGAACGGTTGGATCCGCAGACCTCCCGGGGGGTGGCCGCGGGCTGGCCCTTCCTGAGCCTGTGGGGACACAGCGTCCACAACGTGAATCACGATCCGCAGGCGATACATACCGGGCTGGCGCACGTGAGCGTTCGCGGTGTTCGGCACGCGTTTCCTTGGAGGCCCTTGTGGTTGGGCATGGCCGCCAACAAGGCCATTTACGGCGGGCTGCTGCTCGGAACGTGGTACGCGTGGGTATTCGCGATCCGACGCCTGCGTTCGGGACGGGGGAGATGTCCGCACTGCGGATATCCAAGGAGTGTTGAAGCCGTTCGGTGCCCAGAGTGTGGCTACGAGTTTGCCATCTCGGCTTCGAGCGGAGCCTCGGCCTCTTGCTGTTCATCGTCTGCCCAGACAACCTCGACCTTGACATCGAAGAGTTCCAGCAGCGACGAGAGGTGACGCGCGACGCTGCGCTTGGCCTCGGCAAGGTACTTGGGCTCCTTACTCTCATAGAGCTTGGCGGCGTCGCGCTGGGCCGCGGTCATCAGGTCGGTCTGGCGCTCGGCGGTCATGGGAATGACATCGAAGAGCCCCAGCACGCGGCCGTGCTGGATGTCGTAAGGGGTAACGTCCGACAGGCGAAGGACACCGTCGATCTCGGGCAGCGTGACGCGGTAACGGTTGGGCCCGATCATCTCGATGTCGGTGTGCTCGATGCGGGTCAGATCGATCGAGTACTGCTTCTCGAAGTGGAAGATCATCGCGACCTTCGCCTGGCTGAGCAGCAGCGGAGGCATCCACTGAAACCCACGCGAGGCGGTGGCGATCTCCTTGACCATGACCTCCAGCCCAACCAGCCGGCCGACCGAACGCACGCGTTCGGCCAGCACGATAGTCTGATCAACTTTTTGCGGCTCGGCCTGGCTCCGCTTGCGGCTGCCACGATGGCGCAGCACCATCAAGATTGCCGCGGCGAGTAAGGCGCCGGCGACGAACGTAACCACGATCAGTCCAAGGATTTCGAGGATGCCCATGCGATGTCCTTCGGGAAAGTGCCACCCCGATTGCGTCCAGGGGATGCCGTTCTAAATCAGGTGGCGGGCGCGTCGCCGCCCTTGCGTGCGTCCAGGGCCATCTCAAAAGGCCGAACGACCAGATGGACGCCGGCGGCCGTCAGGACGACGAAGACGAGGAACATGACCAAGGCGGCGGCACTTGCGATGAAACCACCCGCGGACACCAACCATTCCCGCACGGGTTGGGCTGGTCCTATAAAACCAAGCGAGGCCACCCCAGCACCGGCTGCCAGCAGCGTCAGGCCGATGAGCAGCCGCCGCCATGCTTCACCGCGAAGACCGATAACCAGCGACGCTGCCCAGAGGCCCAAGCAGACGGCGATTAGCAGACGCACACCCAGCATGGGCACGAGTAAGCCCGAGCCGAGGGTGTTCCGACCTGCCAGGGTGCTGAGGATTGCCGCGACGGCTAGGCAGCCGGCGGTCGTGGCCAAGGCCATGGGAAGATCGTTCCGCTGTATCCCAATCCCGACGGCGATGGTTGCGACCGCGCAGCCCAGCACAATGGGCTCGAACAGCAGCATGGGCCAGACCAAGTTGTCCACGGCAAAGAACGCGAGGAACAAGCCAAGAAGGGCCGATAACCCTAGGGCGGTCCCGCCGGCGGTGAGTACCAGATTGGCCTTTCGATTGCGTATCACAGTTCCATTATCGGCAGGTTCTGCAGATGAATCCGGTTGAGCCTGGGTCGTGGGGGGAAACGAATCGATTTGACCCTTCCATCGGGCCGATAGGCCTGTAGGTGGCAAGTGGGGACGAGATTCCCCGGCGGGCAAGGAGGTCTGCAATGGGTGGCATTACTTCGGGCATCGGCCTGGCCAGCGGTTTGGACACCGCCTCGATCATCCAGCAGTTGCTCTCGATTGAGGCACGGCCCAGGTTGCTGGCCCAGCAGCGGCTGAGCAACATCAAGGTGCAGCAGTCCGCCTACCTGGATATCAACTCGCGCCTGCAGAACTTGCGCAGTCTGGTTAGTGGTTTGCGCACGCAGCCGGTGTTCGACGCAAAGGGGGCGACCAGCTCCGCCGAGGATGTTCTGACCGCGACCGCCTCGGCGGGGGCTGCCACCGGCTCGTACACGTTCTTGGTTGATCGTCTGGTGAGCACCGAGCAGTGGCTGACCCGTGGCTTCTCGTCGGCGGACGACGCGGCTATCGGGGCCGACGCCTTCACCTTCGAGGGGGCCGAGGCGCGGTTGGACACCGACACGGCTCTGGCCGACCTCAACGGTGGGAACGGGATCACCCGCGGGAAGATCCGCATCTCGGACGGCACAGACTCTGCCGAGATCGATTTGTCAAAGGCCGCCACGGTGAGCGAGGTGCTGGACGCCATCAACTCGGTCGATGTCGGCGTCTCGGCCTCCGTTCGAGACGGCAGCTTTGTCCTCACCGCAGATTCGGGGGTAGGCGGCGACATAACCGTAACCAACGTCGGCGAGGCCGAAGTGGTCGAGTCTCTGGGGCTGGCCGATGGTGCTTCCGTGCTCAGCGACGAACTCGTTGGCTCGAGCGTGTATGGGCTGACCGAGAGCACCTCGTTGTCGGTCCTGAACGACGGTCGAGGCGTTTTCGCCAATGACGTGGTGGGCCAGGCCGCCGATTTCACCATCACGGTGAATGGCGACGAGCGGAGGATACGTCTGGGCGAACTTTACGATGCGGGCGAGTTGGTCGAGGGCAAGGCCGCGACCGTCGGCGAGGCTCTCTCCCGCATCAACGAGGCTCTGGACGGCACCGGCGTGGAGGCGCGCATCAATGCCGCGGGCAACGGGCTGGAGATCTTCGATTCTGACGGCACGAACACGATCGAGATGGCTGACGGCAGCGGGTTCATCGGCAGCACCCTAGAGGATCTGGGATTCGCCGCGGGCTCCACGGTGGGGTCGGTCCAGGGCGATCAGATTCTCGCGGGCATGAACAGCACGCTGCTGTCGGGCCTGAAGGGCTCGGCGGAGAACCTTGGCGATGGTGTGTTGCAGGTGCGTTCGCGTGATGGCACGGTGTTCAATGTGACAATCAGCGATCTGGACACCGACGTCAATGGCCTCCTGACTCAGTTGCGCGACCAGATCGACACGAGCAAGATAGAGATCGAACTCGACGAGATGGGCACCGGGTTGCAGTTCACCGACGTGTCCGGCGGGAGCGGCAATCTGTCGATCGTCGGCTCGGGAGGTGCGAACGATACAGCCGTGGCGCTCGGCATCAGCACCGGGGCGACGGGCGTGGCCGAGAGTGTGTTCACAGGGGATCGCATCCAGCGGCAGTACATCGGCCTGAACACACTGCTGACCGATCTGAATGGCGGTGAAGGTATCGGGACGGGCACGTTCCGGGTGATTGACTCGACGGGCAAGGCCAGCGAGGTTGAGATCGGTTCGAGCGCGCGCACCGTGGGCGATCTGATCCGTTCGGTAAACTCTGCCGTGGAGGGCGATGACGTCTCGATCCGCATCAACGACAACGGCGATGGCTTCGTCGTCGAGGATGCGAGCGGGGGTGCTGCCAAACTGCTCATCGAGGACGTAAGCGGGAGCGTGGCCTCATCGCTGCGGATCGAGGGCGAGGCTGAAGACGCCGGCGACAACCGCATCGTCGGCAGCTACGAGACGCGTATCGAGTTCGAGGCTGACGACACGCTGCGCGACGTGATGAATAAGATCAACCAGGCCGGCGTGGGCGTGTCCGCATCGATCCTCAACGAGGGTGTGGGGGCCAATCCGTTCCGGCTGAGCCTGACCGCACGCGGTTCGGGCACCGCGGGACGCACGCTCATCGACACCGGCGGCTTCGACCTGGGGCTGAGTAAGCTGCAGGAGGGGAACGACGCCAAGGCCTTCTTCGGCTCGGCCGATCCCGCGAAGGCGGTCCTGTTCACCAGCTCATCCAACACTATCACGGACGTCTTCGAGGGTTTGACGCTCAACCTGCAGTCCGCCAGCGATCAGGCCGTCACGATCAACGTGGCCAGCGATCGCAGCGAGCTCGAAACCAAGATCGACGAGTTCGTCGCCGGATTCAACGAGACGCTCGACAGGATCGACTTCCAGAGCCGGTTCGATCAGGAGACCGAGGCGCGTGGGCCGCTGCTGGGCGACAGCACGCTTCTTGGACTGAAGAACGCCCTGGTCAGCACGATCCTGGGTGGGCCGTTAAATGTCTCCGGGCGATACAGCAACCTGAGCCAGGTGGGCATCACCATCGGCGAGGGTGGTAGGCTGGAGCTCGATAAAGAGGTCCTCCAGGAGGCGATCGAGCAGGATCCCCAAGCCGTGGAGGATCTGCTGATCGCCCGCGAGATTGACCAGGCGGGCGGGACGACCGTGCTCGAGGGCGGGATCAAGGTCACCGATCCGTCGGCCCGGGAGACCTTCTCGTCGTTGGGGGTGTTCGCCCGGATTGAGGAACTGAGCCGGACGTACATCGACTCGGTGGACGGCGTGCTGACCGCCCGCGGAAGGGCGTTGGATAACCAGGTTCAGCTCCAGGAAGACCGTATCGCGTTCTTCGATCTGAAGCTGGCCGATAAGCGGACACGGCTGGAGCGCGAGTTCGCTTCGCTGGAAACCATTATCAGCAACTTCCAGGCCCAGCAGGCCGCGTTGTCTTCATTGACGGGTTAGCGACATTTCGACTCAACCCCCCAACCGGGGTGGTCGATAGGAGAGCCATGCCACCAGAAACGGCCATGTCGTACCTCCGAGCCCAGGTCATGAGCGCCTCGCCCGCCGAGCTGCGCCTGCTCTTGCTTGATGGAGCCATCCGCTTTGGCTATCAGGGCAAGCAGGGACTTATCGACAAGAACTACGAGCAGAGCTATGAGGGCATCAGCCAGTGTCGGGCCATCATCACCGAGCTTGCGGTGGGGGTGAATCGCAAGGCCGACCCCGAGTTGTGCGACCGGGTGACCAGCCTGTTCATGTTCATGTTCGGCGAACTGACCCAGGCCAGCATGGACAAGGATCCCGACCGCCTCCAGAGCGTGCTCGAACTACTCGAGTTCGAGCGGGAGACTTGGAAGCTGGCGATGGACCGAGTAAAGAAGGACAAAGCCGACGCCCCCGCCACCAAGCAGGCTCACGCGAATCAGGCCGGGTCCACGGTGGAATCCCAGCCCAAGTCGCTTAGCGTGCAGGCGTAGGGCTGGCCTCGGCCAGGCGTTCGGCGAGCACCTCGTAGGCGAACTTTGGTTGCACGTCGCGGGCCAGCAGGGCCGAGCAGGCGGCGATCGCCTCGAGCGCTTCGGGGCCGGCCTCGTTGTTGTGCAGCAGCTGTCGCGCCCAGGTGGCGATGACGCCAAGGGCTAAGCCGTGGGCGGTTCGATTGGCGGCGTCCTTGCTGGCGGCGGGATGAGCCTTGACCCAGGCCTCGGCCCAGTCGCCGGCCAGCTTGGCGCAGGCCTCGGCCAGGGAGCCATCGTCGCGACCGGTCAGGGCTGCCTCGGCCAGCGGCTTGAGCGTCTCGAACCAGCTTGTCACGCCCGTGTTCAACATAAGCTCCGCCATGCCGGGCGAACCGTCGGCCAGGTGGAGCACGCTCGTGCCTTCGTTGTCGGACAAGGTGCCGCGGCGCTGGAGCCAGGCCTTCATGGCCTCGTTGTCGACCGGGCCCATACGCAGTCGCTGGCAGCGGCTGTGGATGGTGGGCAGGAGGTCGTGGGGACGGTCGGCCACAAGGATAATGATCGTGCGGGGCGGGGGCTCCTCGAGCGTCTTGAGCAGGTGGTTCTGGCCCTCGCGGGCGAGCAGGTGGGCCTCGTCGATCACGCAGACCTTGGCGGCCAGCCCACCGGGCAAGCTCGAGGTTCGAGCGACGGCTGGGTCGAAG
Source organism: Phycisphaerales bacterium JB060 (assembly GCA_044440025.1). Taxonomy (GTDB): domain Bacteria; phylum Planctomycetota; class Phycisphaerae; order Phycisphaerales; family UBA1924; genus JAHCJI01. Next base: position 24,405 of record JBITAF010000091.1, read on the forward strand.
AACTCGCGAAGCAGGTCGATGGAGATGTTGCGCTGCTTCTTTTTGCGAAGCTCTGATTCCTCGCTGTAGCTGGCGAGTTCTTTCGAGATCAGCGTGAGGTCGGGGTGGGCCCCGCTCTGGAGCAGGTCCTGGGCCTCCTCGCGCTCCGGGCCCGACTCGGGCGTCAGCAGGGCCGCCCCGAACGCCAGTGCCAGCGTCCGCTTGCCAACGCCCGGCGGACCTTGGAACATCCACGCGTGCGGCACGCGGCCGGCGGCCAGGGTCTTGCGGAGGAAGGCGACCGCCTCGTCCTGGCCCAGCACGTCATCCAGCGAGCCGGCGGCCACCGCCCGCTCGGGCAGCGGGTCGGGCTCACGGGTCGCGGCTTTGCGGGTGCGTTTTGCCATTCCGGTGCGAGGCTAGGCCGCGCTGGACCGGTCAGGTGCTTCGCAGCCTGTTGCGGCCATTGAGGGCGGCTACCTTGTAGCACTCGGCCAGCGTGGGGTAGTTGAACACCGTGTGGATGAAGTAGTCCAGCGTGCCGCCAAGGGCCATGACGGCCTGGCCGATGTGGATGAGTTCGGTGGCGCCCGCGCCGATGACGTGGACGCCCAGGATGTGCTGGGTCTCCTGGTGGATCAGCAGCTTGAGCATGCCCAGCTCGTCGCCCAGGAGCTGGCCGCGGGCGATCTCGTCGTATTGGGCCACGCCCGACTCAAAGGGGATGTTCTGCTCGGTGAGCTCCTGCTCGGTCTTACCGACCATCGAGATCTCGGGGATGGCGTACACGCCGTAGGGCAGGGTCTTGCTGTCCTCGGGCAGTTGCAGCCCGAACATGTGGCAGGCGGCGTGGCGGCCCTGCTCCATGCTCGTGCTGGCCAGCGCCGGGAAGCCGACGACGTCGCCCGCGGCATAGATGTGCTCGACGGCGGTCTGATAGTGTTCGTTGACCTCGATGCGGCCGCGCTTGTCGGCGGCCAGGCCGGCGGCCTGGAGATTGAGTGACTCGGTGGCCCCCTGGCGGCCTACGCAATAGAGCAAGCAGTCGGCCCGCAGCGTCTTGCCGCTCTCGAGGTACACCTCGGCCATCTGGTCATTGCCGCTGCGGGCAAGATCGGGCGGGTCGATGACCGAGATGCTGACCGCCTTCTCGCCCAGTCGCAGCGTCATGCCGCGCTTGCGGAGGTGGAACTGGAGGGCCTCGGTGATCTCCTTGTCAACAAAGCCCAACAGCTCATTGCGTCCCTCGATGAGCGTGACGCGCACGCCCAGGGCCGTCAGCATGGAAGCGTACTCGGTGCCGATGACGCCGCCGCCAATGACGATCATCGTGGCGGGGAGATACTCGAGCCGGAGCAACTCGTCGCTGGTGATCACGTTCTGGCCGTCGAAGGGGATGTCCTCGGGCCGGGCTGGGCTGGCGCCCACGGCGATGAGGAACTTGTCGGCCTTGACCTCTGACACGTTGGCGCCCGCGACGCGGACGGTGTGCGGGTCGAGGAAGGACGCCTCGCCGTAGGCCACGTCGATGCCGTTGGAGGCAAAGTGACCAGCAATCTTGGCGACCTCGTGGCGGATGACCTTGTTGGCCGCTTCGAGCAGGCCGGCGAAAGACTGGCTGCGAGCGGACATGAAGTCGTGCTCGGTTGGGAGCAGACTCTTGTTGCCGTTGGTGCCCAGGATGGCCTCACGGAGGGCCTTGCTGGGGATCGTGCCGGTGTTGACCGCCACGCCGCCGACCTCGCGGAAGCGCTCGACGACGCACACGCGCTTGCCGACCTTGGCCGACTGAATCGCCGCCCGCTGACCTGCGGGTCCGCTGCCAATGACGCAAAGGTCGTAGGTGCCCATGGCCTGGTGTTCCCCGTTCTTCACCGTCGGGGATAGATCGGCCCGATCGGTGTCCTAGCTCGTTCGATCCAGAATCTCGATGGCCTCGAATCGCTTGCCCTCGAGCATCTCCACAGACGCGCCGCCGCCGGTGGATACATGGGTGATATCGGCCGAAAGCCCCATCGAGTCCAGCGCCGCAGCCGAATCGCCGCCGCCGACGATGGTGGTCGCTCCGTTCTTGGTGGCCTTGACGAGTGCCTCGGCGACGGTCCGGGTGCCGTGGTCGGCCCCGGGCCACTCGAAGATGCCCATTGGCCCGTTCCAGAGCACCGATCTGGCGCCGGCGATCCGCTCGGCAAAGAGCCCGGCCGTCCGGGGGCCGATATCGACCGCCACGGCGTTGTCGGGGATGCGTTCCTCGGCGTGGGTGGGGGCGCCGTGGTCGAACTTGTCGGCCACCATGTGATCGATTGGCAGCAGCAGGTCGACGCTGGCCGCCTTCGCCGCCGCCATGGCCCGCTCGGCTGTCGAGACGTGGTCTTCCTCGACCAGGCTGGTGCCGGTGGGCTCGCCCCTGGCGCGCATGAACGTGTAGGCCATGGCCCCGCCGATGAGCATGGCGTCGCACTTGGGCAGCAGGTGCTCGATGGCGCCAATCTTGGAGGAGACCTTGGCGCCACCCAGGATCACCACCATCGGCTTCTGTGGATTCGCCACGGCATCGCTCAGGAACTCGATCTCCTTCTCGACCAGCAGGCCGGCGACGCGTGGCTTGCCCTCCATGGTCCGGGGTAGGGCGACCATCGAGGCATCGGCACGGTGACAGGTGCCGAAGGCGTCGTTGACGTAGAGGTCGCCGTAGGCCGCGAGTTTCTGAGCGAAGTCCGCGTCGCCGGTCTTTTCGGCCTTGTGGAAGCGCAGGTTCTCAAGCAGCACCACGTCGCCGGGCTTCATGGCCTTGACGGCCCTGGCCGCATCGTCGTCGACGCAGTCCTTCGACGGGAACTGCACGTCGATGCCGAGCAACCCCGAAAGATGCTTGGCCACCGGTTCGAGGCTGAACTCGGCTTCGTAGCCCTCGCCCTTGGGCCGGCCCATGTGGCTCATGAGCACGACGCTGCCGCCGCGGTCGAGCACGCTCTTGATGGTGGGGATGGCCGAGCGAATGCGGCGGTCGTCGGAGACCGATCCGCCGTCCATGGGCACGTTGAAGTCCACGCGGACAAGGGCCCGCTTGGAATCGACGGGGGTCTGGGCGATGGTCCGCGTTGGCATGGAAGAATCCCTTCTAGGGATCAGGCGTCGGGAACGTCCGAGCCGGCCTGGGTGGAGGCCTGGGCATCGATCATCTCGTTCACTCGGGCACGGACGCGCGCTCCGCCCTCGTGGTCGAGTTGGTCGCGGAGGCGGCGCACGCGGGTGGCGATGGAGCCATCCACGAGTTGGTCGCCGTAGCGCAACTTCAGGCCGCCGATCATGGCCGGATCGCTGCGGTGGGTGGCCACTACTTCTTTGTTCAGGGCGGATGCCAGCCGCTCACGGATGGCGTCCAAGTCGGCCGAGCTGATGGGCCCGGCGGTGTGGACATCGACCTCCAAGCGGCCGAAGGCCTCCTGGGCCATGTCGTGGAAGGCCCCGACCATGCCCGGCAGCCGGCCCAAGCGGTCCTTGTCATTGAGCACGAGCAGGAAGTTGAGCGTGCGAGTGGAGACCTTGCCCTCGAGGATCTTCTTCAGCGAGTTGGCGCGGTCGCTCGTGGCCAGCACGCGCGAGGCGAGGAACTCGTTGAAGGCCGGATCCTTGTGGGCCAGGTCCAGGATGGCCTCGAGCTCCTCGAGGCTCTCCTGGACGGCCTGGTCGCCGCCGTCCTTCTGGCACACCTCGAAGAGGCTGGTGGCGTAGATCTCCGACAGGGCGTCGGGTGGGCTTTCGAGCAGGGGCATGCCGTGGTACTCCCGGAAGGGCGCCGAACAGGAAGAGGGGTTAGTTGTCCGAAGCCCGGCGGCCGGACTCGAACTCGCTGAGCGCCTGCTCGACCAGGCGGGCCTGGTCCTGCTCGCTCACCTCGCGCTCGAGGATCTTGGTCGCCATAAGCGTGGCCAGTCGTGCGGCCTCGGCGTAGAGCTCGTTGACCGCCACGCGCCGGGCCGCGTCGATGTCCTTCTGCGCCTTCTCGCGCATGCGGGACAACTCGGCGTCGGCCTTGGAACGCAGCTCGGCGGTGAACTCGGCCTGGCGGGCCTTGGTCTCGGCCAGGATGCGCTGGGCCTCGCCGCGGGCCTCGGTGAGCTGGCTCTCGTAGCGCTCCTTCATCGCGTCGGCCTCGGCCAGCGCGCGCTTGGAGGCTTCCAAGCCCTCGAGGATCTTGCGATCCCGCTCCTCCAAGCCCCTGGAGATCGGCGGCCAGGCCAGCTTCCACAGCAGGAGGAACACGATGCCGAACACCAGGAAGGTGGCCAGCATCATGGGCACGCCCTGCTTGATGCCGGGGATCACCGTGCCCTTGTCGTGGCTGGCGTGATCATCGTGCCCCTCGCCGGCGTGTGCATCGGCCGCGTGGGTGTCGGCAGGGTCGGCGGCGCCGTCCTGCGCGATGGACACCGCGGGCGAAGCGAGCATCGCCAGCGCCGCCAGGAGCGCCACCATCAATGTGAGTACTGAACGTCGCATCGCGACCTCCTTGGGCGCGCACCGGTTGCCCGGCAGCGCTGGCGAATGGCGGGCAACTATTGGATGAGCACGACGAGCAGGCCGACCAGCGCGCCCACGAGGGTCGCACCTTCGATCAGGCCGGCGGCGATGATCATGTTCTGGCCAATGGCGCCGCCGGCCTCGGGCTGGCGGGCGATGGCTTCCACAGCGCTCTTGCCGACAAGGCCGATGCCGATGCCGCCGCCGATCAGGGCGATGCCGGCGCCGATGGCCGCCAGGCCGTAGTGCAGCGGGACGCGAGCGGCCTCGGCCACCTGCACCTCGACGGGCGCCTCCTGGGCCATCGCCAGGGCGGGGAGGAGCAGGACCATCGCCAGCGTTGCCAGGGCGAAGTTCTTCTTCATCGTTTCTGCGATCCTTTCTGAATCGTGACCGGCCGCGGCCGGGCGCCAACAAACGGGTACTCGTGAGAGCGGGATCTCGCTTAGACGGGCGAGGCCGCGGTAGGAACGTCCTGGTCGTAATGCTCGTCCACGTGCTCGTGGTGGTCGCCGTGGTGGTCGAGCAGGCCGATGAACACGGCCGTGAGGAACATGAAGATCAGCGCCTGCAGGAAGCTGACGAAGATCTCCAGCACAAAGATGAACGTGGCCAGGAGGATGACCGGGATCCAAAGGATCACCGCCACCACCAGGCCCATGCCGCTGCCCAGGGCGGCTGTGTCGCGGGCGATCATCTCGAAGAACACGAACATGACCGCCAGCAGGATGTGGCCGGCCGTCATGACGGCGAACAGACGAAGCGCCAACGCGATGGGTTTGATCAGCGTGCCCATGATCTCTACGGGCACCATGATGGGCCACAGGAACACCGGCGTGCCGGCCGTCAGATGCTTGGCGTACTCACCCACGCCCAGACGCATGACTCCGGCGATATTGATCACCAGACCGGCGATGATCGCCAGGGCACCCGTCACCCAGATGCTCTGGGTTGCCGTGCCGCCGAAGGGGGCGATGTGCAGGTCCTTCCACTTGTTCTCAGCCAGCCCGGCCTCGTAGGCGTAGAAGTTGGCGAACATGCCCACGTCCAGCAGGGGAATCATGCCCAGCAGATTGTTGAGCAGGATGAAGAAGAACACGACCAGCAGGTAGGGCATGAACTTGTCGCTGCGATCACCTAGCACGGGCTTGATCATCATGTCCCGCAGACCGACGATGAGCACTTCCACCAACTGGGCGAACTTGCCTCGGGTTAGGTAGCGGGCCTCGCCTTCGCTCTCCGGGCCGGTGCGCACGCGCTTGGCCACGTAGAAGCCGATCAGTAGCATCAGCACGCCCGAGATGACCAGATTGGCCGTCGCCGACGACCAGATCCACCAGCCGCCGGGCGACCAGAACGGATGGGCCACGATGTGGTCCACCGGGCTGGGCAGGGCGTTGGGGTCGGCCGCGGCCACAAGCGTGGTCAGGTGTGTCATCATGTCCGGGCCAATGGGCATCAACGCGTGCCTCCGCTCGTCAGGTCGTTGGAATCCGGCTGGTGCTGGCCGAAGCTCTTGAGGGCCATGGCGCTGTCAACGCCCACGGCCGCGAGCCCGCCCGCCAGCAGGGCGAGCCACAAGCCGAGCCCCATCGTTGGCGCGGCGAGGGCCAAAGCAATGCCCGCGCCGATCAAAACAAGCAATCTCGCCATCGAGAGCGCCAGCCAGGCCATCCCAGCCACGGACACGCGGTATGGGCCGGTTACTGCCGCAACGCCCCAGGCAAGCGCCCACGAGCCGGCCAGCAGCATCGCAGCTACCACCCCGCCCCTGAGCGAGTCGCCTTCGACCCCGGCCGCCAGCGCCAGCAGCCCGCCGAGCATCGCCGCAGCCGACGACGCGAGCACGCCCACGCCCACGGCCCTGGGACCATAGAGGGAGATCGTGGGGATCGCGGCCTGGTTTTGGACGTGGGATTGGGTCATGTTCGGGTGGGCGGGCGGACGTGCGGGTGGCCCCTCCGGCGAGGGGGCGTAAGGGTAGCGGGTATGGTCCCCGCAGGCGAGCCGGCCGGCTGCCGACGGGGCGTCGATTCTGGCGTATGCTCGCATTCCTGCCGGGGGTGGCCAGCAGACTCTTTCCATCAGACTCACAATGGAGCGCAGCATGACCGACGCCGCCGGCCCTAATGGCCAGCCCGACGCCCAGCCCATCGCGGCCCTGCGCGACAACATCGCTTCGGTCTTTATGGGCAACCCCAGGGCGATTGACCGTGTGCTGCGCACCATGCTGGCCGGCGGGCACCTCTTGATCGAGGACGTGCCCGGCGTGGGCAAGACGGTGCTCGCCGGGGCCATTGCCCGCAGCGTGCAAGGCAAGCTGGCGCGCGTGCAGATGACTCCCGATCTGCTGCCCAGCGACATCCTGGGTGTGAGCGTGTACGACCGCGACCGCGGCGAGTTTACCTTCAAGCCCGGGCCCATCTTCGCCAACTTCGTGCTGGCTGACGAGATCAACCGGACCACCCCCCGCACGCAGACGGCGTTGTTAGAAGCCATGAGCGAGGCGACGGTCTCCATCGACGGCACCAGCCACCCGCTGCCCAGGCCCTTCATGGTGATCGCCACGCAGAATCCCTATGACTTCGAGGGCACGTATCTGCTGCCCGAGAACCAGCTCGATCGCTTCCTGATGCGCACACGGCTGGGCTACCCCGACCCGAAGACGGAAGTCCAGGTGCTCGAGCGCCGGCCCGCCGCCAACGCCCTGCCCCAACTCCGAGCGGTGATGCCTCTGGAGACGCTCATCACGTTGCAGGAGAAGGTCAGCGCCGTGCGCGTGGACGCGAAGATCCTCGAGTACGTCGTCGCCATCGCCGGCGCCACACGCCGCTCCCCCGATCTGCGATTGGGCCTCTCGCCCCGCGGCGCGCTCGCGCTCACGCAGGTCGCCCGGGCCACGGCGCTCATTGACGGCCGCGACTACGTCGTGCCCGAGGATGTGCTGGACAACATCATGCCCGTGGTCGCCCACCGCCTGATCGTCCGCGGCGGGCTCGAGCAGAGCGACGGCCGCGAGGCAGAGGGCATCCTCGAGGGGATCATCCAGGGTGTCGAGGCGCCGACCTGAGCCCGCCGGGGCCCACCGGGCACGCCCGAGAACCGTCCCCCGCCGGCATCCCGAGCCCCGCCCCCGGCCCGCCAGGAGCCGCTGACAGCCCGCCAGGAACCACTGCGAGCATGCTCGGAGGAGTTCCGAGCGTACACGGAGCGACGGACGGCGTGCCGAGAGCGGCGGACGGCGTGCCAAGAGCGACGGACGGCGTGCCGGGAGCGACGGACGGCGTGCCGGGAGGAGCTCTCGGCGTGCCGGGAGGAGTTTTCGGCGCGGCGGGAGGAGCTCCCGGCGCGCCGGGAACTCCTCCCGACGCACCGGAAACTCTGCTAGGGGGCGCCAGGGCGGTTTCTCTATCGGACGTGCAATCTGTTTGGTGCATGCCGAACATCAGGCTGCAACCGCCGGTGGCCGCTCGCGGAACAAGGGGGTATGCGACGATCCGTGCCTTGCGTGTTTGCCCTCGCGGCGTTCGTGGTTGCTCCCATAACCGCCCTGGCCCAGGGCGCGTGCGAGGCCCAGCGCCTCGCGCCACCGGCCGATCCGCCGCCCAACGACTTCGGTGACAAGGTGGAGGTCGATGGCCGTTTCTGGTTTGTAGGAGATGACGGGGCCCGCACGCTCTGCCACGGCGACCCGTTCAACTGCAGCGCGGGTGCCGTGCACGTCTACGAGTTGGTCGATGGCCGGCTGGAGTTCTTCCAGACGCTCTCGCCGCCGAATCCGCAGCTCGGTGACAGATTCGGCGCGAACATCGACACGCACGATGGACGCCTGATCGTGGGTGTGCCCAACTACGGCTGGTCCGGCACCGAGCGCCCGGGCGGGGCGTTCGTGTACGGGTTCGACGATGGGTTCTGGAGCGAGACCGGGCGGCTGATACCACCCGAATCGGTCGATCCGCTGCTGAGGCGCGACATGGGCACGCGCGCGAGCATCCACGGCGACATGGCGATCCTGAAGTCCAGCGACGACGACCTCTTTCGCTACCAGCGCACGGCGTCGGGCTGGGAGTACCGCGAGCACTTCACCAGCCCCGACGGCCTGCCCAGGGAGGCAGGCTTCGGCTTCGCCATCGAGCTCGCGCAGGACTGGGTGTTCATCAGCGCCGCATGGGATAGTTCCATTGTGCTCCGCGGGGGCTCGGTGTACGCCTACCGCCGCGGGCCAGACAACACGCTGGAGTTCGTGCAGCGGCTGACCGGAGACGATGCGCCCGGCGGGGCGGCCAACAACGTCTTCTTTGGGTGGTCCATGTCCTTCGACGCGGGACGCCTGGCCATCGGCAGCCCCGGGGCCACGCGCGACGCCCTGGCCCAGGGCTCGGTCCAGCTCTATGACCTCGTTGACGGACGGTGGCGGTTCGCCGAGGAGGCCCTCCACGAGTCGCCGGAGGAAATCGATGAGCTCGGACAATCGATATCGCTGCACGGCGACCTGCTCGTCGTTGGCGCCTCTGGCGACGGTGCGCCCGGAACCCCCGGCAGCGGCTACGCGTTCCGGCGCGGCGTCGATGGGCGGTGGCACGAGGCCGCATGGCTCGTTCCCGAGCCTCCGTTTCGAACCAGGCAGTTCGGCTGGGAGCTTGCCTCCGACGGCCGGCACGCCCTCTTCGGCGCGCCAAAAGAAGAACTCCCCAGCGGCGAACGCCCCGGCGCCGCCTACTTCTTCGACCTGGCCTGCAACCCCTGCCCGGCCGACCTCGACGCCGACGGCGCCCTGACCATCTTCGATTTCCTGACCTTCCTCAACCTCTTCGACGCCGGCGACCCCCAGGCCGACTTCGACGGCGACGGCGAGCTGACGAT
>JBITAF010000092.1:0-11798 GCA_044440025.1 Phycisphaerales bacterium JB060
CGTTGGTGGTGCTGCGGAGCTGGAGGTCGGTGGGGATGGGCGCCTCGGTGCGCGGCGTGGCCTTCTTGCGCGGGTCGATCTGCGCGAGCACGTAGAGCTCGTCGGTGCCCTCCTTCCTGGCGTTGATGCGGATCTGCTGGATCAGGAGCGAGCCGAAGTCGTTGAGCGCATTGAGCGCCTCGTCCTGGGCGTCGACCAGGGCCTTGTACTCGTTGAAGCCCTCCTGGGCCGCGTTGTACTTATCGTTGGCATCGCTCAGAAGGGCGCTGAGCGTCGTGATGTCGCTGGTGCTGAGGAGGAGCTGCTCGGCGTTGTTCGACCAGGGGGTGATCCGCTGGTTGAAGAAGTCGAGCAGGCCCTGCTTTGTGCGTCCGATCGTACTCATTGTCCACCACCTTGTTGATGGTCCCGGGCGTCCGGCGGCCGTCCACCTTCCCACCCCCTGCATCCCGGCCCGCCCCGTGCGAGCCGCTGTGAACCCGTTCATCGGGCGCCGCGGGTCGGCCCGCCAGCGGCGAGGGTTTGCCTGCTCGAAAAGGGTCCGTCTGTGCGGCCTGGGGGGTCTGGCGGGCGGCGATCGGCCCTGTGGGGGCGTGAGAGGGGTTCGCGGCCGGCGGGTTATGGGGGCGGGCGGGGCCCCGAGTGGGCGGATCCGCCCCGCATCCTCTTGAGAGCCGGCGGCGTGAGCCTTTCTATTCCCTCCCCCGCTCCCAGCGGGGGAGGTGGCGGCGTCTTCGCCGTCGGAGGGGGTCTTTCTTCCCTCCGAGCCGGCGGCGCCACTCCGTGGGGGCTCTTACGCCCCCGGACCCTCTTCCCCCCTCGCCCCGTCCGCGGGGAGAGGGACGGGGTGAGGGGTCTTCACGAACCCCCGCGGTGACGCGGGGGGCACTCTGGGCTTCTACCGTGCCGGTGGCGATTGGCAAGTGAAAGCTTCCAAAGCAGTTCAATCGAGCTTGTTCAGCCGTTGTCGCCGAACACGCCAATTCGGCACCGATTCGGCGAGCAACCGCTCGAAGCTCGGGCCATGGTTGAGCACTTTGCGATGGCACAACTCGTGCGCGATGACATATTCGATACACGAAGAAGGGGCTCTTACGAGTTCGGGGTTCAGCGTGATCTTGCCCGATGGGGCACAACTCCCCCACCGCCGAGCCATCCGCCGAACACGAAATACTGAGATCGGCGCTCGCAGCGACGGGTGAGCCTCCATAAAGCGATGCGCGTAGACGGGCAACACTGCTTCCGCACGCTCTCGGTACCAGTTGCCGACCAACCGGCCAACTGCCTCGGCCCCATCGCCGGGCAGCACCTCGACGACGAGGAACGGCCTGCGGAGTGCGACGTGACGGCGTTCAGCCTTCACGACCTTGAGGCGATACTGCCGCCCGAGATAGCGATGCGACTCGCCCGACACGAATTGTCGCGGCACCGGCAGCGGGTGGTAATCCTCGAATCGCATCTGGTGGCGGATGATCCACGGGGCCTTCTTCCGCACGTGCTGGTCGATGGTTTCCGGCGCTCGGTCGTCCGGGGCGATGACGTGCACGGAGAGATCCGGGTGAACGTGGACCACCATGTCGCGCCTGGGCTCGACCGTCAGGCGATACGCGATGTCGGCGCTGCCGAAGCGGATCGAGCGGCGCGTTGTGCGGCTCGCCACGGTCATCCCGGGATCCTCTTGTTGGCCACCTTGAACATCTGTTCGAGCATGGCGTCGATGGTCGCGAAGCCCAGCTCGATGCCGCGGGGATTTGTGAGCTCGAAGAGCAACTCCTCGACGTCGTGCTCGATGCGCTTGCGGACATCGTCGTTGCCCTTCCACCGCACGATGCACCGCTCGCGGAAGATCGCCTCGGCGCCCTGGGCCGCGTCCGCGGCCAGATCGCGCGCATCTTCGCCGGCCACGCCGTCGCCCGCCAGACCATCCCGCAGGATGCCGAAGAACGCTCGCTGGATCTCGTTGTCGCGGACGGCCTCGGGCACGTCCTCGCCGGTGTGCTGGACCACCCGGCTCCGCACGTCCTGCACCCGCCGCAGGTATTCCAGGTCGGAGATCCGCTCGGCCTTGAACTCGGCGATCGCGTCCTCCAGCATTGTGGAGAACTTCTTGTAGAACGCCGGATCCTCGTCCATCTTGGCACGGATGGTGGCCTTGGTGCGGTGGGCGATGGTGTCGGCCTTGGACGCCGGGGACTCCAGATTTGCGACCTCCTGGGCGAACGCCTCCTCGTCGAAGATGTCCACCAGGGGTGTCAGCACGGTGGCCTCGACCGCGCCGACGTGGGCGTCCAGCAGCTTCTGGATCCTGCTCTCGTACTCCTTGAAGTCGATGGCCTCGGCGTAGCGCCGCCGGACGGCGGCCCGCAGGGTCATGAAGAACTTCAGGTCGGCTTTGTACTTGGCGACCTTCTCCTCGGGCGTGGTCTCGATGAAGCTGACCGTGGAGAGCGCCATGGCCAGGGACTTGCCGAACTCGCGGAGGCGCTCGTAGAACCGCACACGCTCGGCGTCGTCGGCCAGGAAGCGCTCGTAGGCCTCGGCGTCGCGCTTGTTGGCGATGGTCTTGAACACGTCCCACAGGTCGCTGTGCCGCTGGGGCAGCCGGCGGACCTCCTCGCTCACGTCGGTGACGGCGCCCTCGACCTCGGCCTGCTCGAACTCTTCGAGACTCCCGTATACGTCCAGGGCCTCATCCAACCGCTTGAGCACGCCCACGTAGTCGACGATGTAGCCGTGATCCTTGCCCTCGTACAGGCGGTTCACGCGGGCGATGGTCTGCAAGAGCTCGTGGTCCTTCATCGAGCGGCACAGGTACAGCACCGTGTTGCGGGGCGCATCGAAGCCGGTGGTCAGCTTGTTGACCACGATGATGATCTCGGGCTCCTCGCCGTGCGTGAAGGCATTGATAACCGAGCGGTTGTACTCCTTCTCGCTGCCGTAGCGGGCCATCATGGCCTTCCAGAACCGCTGGACGGCTTCCTTGTTCTCGCCCTCGATGTCGGTCTCGCCCTCGCGCTCGTCGGGGCCCGAGATGATGACCTGCGAGCTCACCCCGCCGAACTCGTCGAGGAACTCCTTGTACCGCAAGGCGGTGGCCTTGTCGGGGGCCACCAACTGGGCTTTGAGACCGGTACTCTGCCAGGTCTTGGTGTAGTGCGTGGCGATGTCCCACGCGATGACGCGGACACGTTCCAGGGCCTTGTTGAGCGGGCCGCGGGCGGCGTACTTCTTCTTCAGGTCGGTGGCCTGCTCGGGCGAGAGGCTCGTGGTGATCCGCTCGAACCACGCGTCGATGGCCTTCTGGTCGACGTGCTGGTCGACCTGCCGGCCCTCGTACAGCAGCGGCACCACGGCCTTATCGCGCACGGCGTCGCGGATGGTGTAGCTGGGCGAGATCATGCCGCCGAAGCGCTGGACGGTGTTGCGGTCCTTCTTCATCACCGGCGTGCCCGTGAACCCGATGAAGCAGGCGTTGGGCAGGCCCTTGCGCATCAGTGCGTGCAGGTGGCCGTACTGCGTACGGTGGCTCTCGTCGACCAGCACGAAGATGTTCGGGTTCTCGTTGCACACGCCCCGCGCGGCCACGGCCGCCTCGAACTTGTCGATGACGGTGGTCACGATGCGGCTCTGCTCGCCCTCCAGGAGCTCGAGCAGGTTGCGGCCGGTGGAGGCCTTGACAGCTTCGATCCCGCAGCTCCGAAACGTGCCGTACAACTGGTGGTCGAGGTCCACGCGGTCGGTCACCAGCACGATCTTGGAGCGGTTGAAGCGGGCCAGGGCGATGGCCTCGGCCAGCATCACCATGGTCAGGCTCTTGCCGCTGCCCTGGGTGTGCCACACCACGCCGCCGGTGCGTTTGCCCGCTGCGTCGGTCGCGCGGATGCGGTCCATGATGGAGCGGACGGTGAAGTACTGCTGGTACCGCGCCACCTTGCGCTCGCCGTTGTCGAAGACGGTGAAGCGGCGGGCCAGTTCGAGCAGACGCTCAGGGCGGCACAGGCTGAAGAGCGCCCTGTCCTGGGCGGTGGTCTCGCGGCCGGCGGCCTCCATGGCCTCGAAGTGCTCGCGGACGTACCGGAAGCGGCCGGCGAAGAGCTTGTCTTTGGTCTCCTGGTCGAGCGGGCGGTTGACCAACTCGCGCAGGGCGGCCTCGTCCAGGTCCTCCTGCCACGTCGCCCAAAACTTCTTGGGCGAGCCCGTGGCCGCGTACTTGGCCCCGTTCTTGGAGATGGCCAGGAGCAACTGGGCGTAGATGAACAGCCGGGGGATCTCGCCCTCCTTCTGGTTGCGGATCTGCTGCTCGATCGCCTGATTGATTGGGTCCTTGTGCTCGGCCCCGCCTGGGTCGACGTGGCGCTTGCACTCGATGACGGCGAAGGGGATGCCGTTGACGAAGAGCACCAGGTCGGGCCGGCGCGTGTCGCTCACGCCGTCGCGATCGACGGGGAACTCCTCGGTAACGTGGAAGGCGTTCTGGGTCCAGTCCTCCCAGTGGACGTAGTCGAGTTGGTGGCTCTTGGTGTCGCCATCGATGGCCTGGGGCAGGGCCCGGCCGAGGGTGAGCAGGTCGTAGACCTTCTCGTTGGTGCCCACGAGCCCCTCGAAGAGCGGGGCCTTGAGGTCCTGGATGGCCGTCTGAATGTTCCCCTCGCTGAAGGGGTGGGTCCCGCCCTTGAAGGTGATGCTGTTGATGGCCCGCAGCTTCTCGGCGAGCACGCCCTCGAGCAGCACGCCCGAGGTGCGGCCGCCGCGCAGGCGCAGGGCCTCCTCGGGGGAGAGGTACTTATAGCCGAGGTTGTGGAGCACCTGGAGGGCGGGGATCTGGGAGATGTGGTCCTCTTTGAGGAGGGGGATGTCGTTCACAGTGATTCTCCACTAGCCCCAGACTTGTGCGGACTGTGCATCAAAGTACATGATCTTCGGTGGCGGACCCTTCCGCATCGTGCCAAAAGCCTGTGCTCTTTCGATGATCCGCCGATTGCCTGGGCTCGTAGGCGGGCCGTACAACCCGATGGCGATGTTTTTAAAGCCGCCATGATCGATGAGCTTGAGGATGTGCTCATCGTTCTCGGCCATCGAGAGGCCGTAGACGAAGAGTGAGCCGCCGATCTTGGCGAAGCTGCGATACGACCGATTGAGGTACCCACTGTGCTGGATGCGGTTCATCTTTGAATCCGCGGAGCCCTCGGACACAAAGAGCGGATACTTGTCCTTCTTGAGAGCCTTTCGGATCTGGTCGATCAGCGCGATCTGCGTGTTGGACCAGATGTACTTCTGCAGTTCCGACCCTGCGTCGAAGAGGTGCAAGGCACCGTGAAGGTAGTGGATCTTCTGCTTGTCGGTCTTCTGCACGTCCCACGTAACGTACTTCGCGGGCCCGTCGTCTGGTTGGCGGAAACCATCGTCGCATTCGACAAAGGGCTCGATCTCATCCTGCATCAGGGCCCAGTACAGCAATAGGTCGTAGTTGACGGTGTAGACGCTGTCGAAGTGTGAGAGGAACCGCTTGCACGCCGCATACTGCCTGGCGGTCACATCGTGTGGCCGCTCGGGGTGGTTGTCTGCAATCGTGCTGACCAGCACTTCCCGGATTTCATCGCCGTGACCATCAAGGATATCGGCCAGCTTTGGCCTGTTATACTGGCGCGCGAGCTTGGCAGCCTGCTTGAGCATGCGCATCACCTGCTCGAAGTCGGTCGTGTCCAGCGCCTCGAATGCCTTGCGAGCATCCTTGGACAAGCCGGACATCTCCGCCTGATCGTAAAGCGCCTGATACGAAAAGATGTCGTCTCGCCATGCCCGGCTGAAGCCGTTGCCAAGGAGCACATGACGCTTCTTTCCGTCGTCGGTTGCATTGAGCGCCTTCCGGAAGTCCACCACAATTGTTTTAGCCATTAGTCATTACCTCCATTCCGGTCGAAACCCGCAGTTCGCCGGTCAACAATTTCTGCATAAGTCCCTTCTTCTGGCTCTGGAGCGATCGCTCCATACCAACAAGGAGTTCTAGTTCACGGTCAAGCGTGCTCAACGCCTCGGCAATGCGCTTCTGCTCGTTCCGCTTCGGCATCGGCCATGCCAACTTGAGGAAGTGCTCAGGGTTAACGCGCCGAGCCTTCCGGCCGCCGTGGGCGATGCCGAGCTGCCTCTTGTAGAACCCCGGCCACGTGAGCAGATAGAGCAGCCAGCGAGGATCTACGCTGGCCGAGATGTCGAACGCGGGCACATCGAGCGTCGACTCATAGCCATCCAACTCATCGGGCACCAGTCCGAACGCTCCGTTCAGGAAGTCGAGCTTGCTGTACACCAGTTGGCCAGCAGACCGGCGGTGGTACTGGGTCTGATCGCTGCCGCCCGTCCTGTCCGTGCGGGTGTACACGCCCTTGCCGTACAGCCGGATGCTCAGCTTCTGGGCCGAGCCGCCATGCGAGCCGGGTACGCGGCTCTCGGTAAGAACCTCGCCGAACGGTCGCTCCACCCACGGCTCCCCCCGAAACTCCGCAAACCGCCGCTGCCCGGTGAGCAACTGCTGCAACAGGCCACGCTTCAGCTTGCGTCGGACGCGGATGAGTTGGTTGACCTTCGCAAGGGCACGGTCCCAAGCGTACAGACACGAGGCGATCCGTTCCTGCGCCGGTCGTTCGGGTGCCAGCATCTGGAAGCGGTTGAAGTAGCCCATGCCGATCGTCTTGATGGTCGAACCGTTGGCGATGCGTTCAAACTCGGGCTTCATGAACTGGAGCCAGTAGTACAGGTACAGGTTGTGCAGGTCCTCGCCACACCGCCACACGACGAAGTGCTGGCTCACGGCCAGAGGGCAGGTCGACACCGCGCTCTTGCCAACGCCAGCATCGCGAGAGAGCATGACGATGCCCTCGGGATGCAGCACGGCCGACGAGTTAGCGAGGCCGGCCTGCGAGATCGTGTGCTCGGTCTCGCCGATGAATACCCGGTCCAGCCGGTGCGAATCCGCGAGCGAAACCCACCGCACGCCGCCATCCCAGTATTCGGGGTGTTTCTTGTCCGGCGTGTGGCCCGTCCCCCGCTGCGCTATGTCATCAACGCGGTGGAGCGTCAAGCCCGCTGGAACGCGGCCGCCACAGAAGTGGTCCAGCACGCGCCGCAGTTCCGGCGTTGGCTTAGGAGTGAGCTTAGCCAACGCCAAGCTCCTTCAAATACCCATCCATCTTCCCCCGCACCTCGGCCAGCTCGCGCTCCAGCCCCTCGATCTCGCGCTGCACCTCGGCGATGTCGACCTCGGCCTCGGGCTCGAACGTGTCGACGTACCGGGGGATGTTCAGGTTGAACTCGTTCTCCTCGATTCTCGCCGGCGTGGCCACGTGGCAATACTTGTCGATCTCCTGACGCCCTCGGTAGGCGTCCAAAATCCTGTCGATGTCATCGGCCCGCAGGGCGTTCTGCCGCTTGTTCTGGGCGAAGTCGCCGCTGGCGTCGATGAACACCACGTCGTCGTTGGTCCGCCCCTTCTTGAAGATCAGGATGGCCGCCGGGATGCCCGTGCCGAAGAACAGGTTGGCCGGCAGGCCGATGACGGCGTCCAGCAAGTTCTCCTCGATGAGCGCCCGGCGGATCTTGCCCTCGGCCCCGCCGCGGAAGAGCACGCCGTGGGGCACGATGACGCCCACGGTGCCCCCATCCTCGTGCGCCGCCTCGACCATGTGCTGGATGAAGGCGTAGTCGGCCTTGCTCTTGGGCGGCAGCCCGCGGTGGTAGCGGTTGAAGCGGTCGCTCTCGGCCTCCTTCTGGCCCCACTTGTCCAGCGAGAAGGGCGGGTTGGCCACCACCACGTCGAACCTCATCAGCCCATCGGGCCGCTCGGGGTCGACCAATCGCGGCCCCGTCAGCGTGTTGCACCACTCGATGCGGGCCGAGTCCATGCCGTGCAGGAACATGTTCATGCGGCACAGGGCCCACGTCTGGCCGTTGACCTCCTGGCCGTAGAGCTGGAAGTTGTCCGAGCCCACGGCCTTGCCCACCCGGATCAGCAGCGAGCCCGAGCCGCAGGCGGGGTCGCAGATGGTGGCCCCGGGCTTGGGCGCGAGCAGCTTGGCCAGCAGCGTGGCGACCTCCGGGGGCGTGTAGAACTCCCCGCCCTTCTTGCCCGCCCCGGCGGCGAACAGGCCAATGAGGTACTCGTACACGTCGCCGAAGACGTCGCGATGGCCCACGCGCGAGGGCCGCATGTCCAGCCGCTTGTCGGCGAAGTCTTCGAGCAGGTGCCTGAGCCGGCTGTTGCGCTCCTTGGTCTGGCCCAGGTTGGGCTCGCTGTTGAAGTCGATGTTGCGGAACACGCCCTCGAGCTTGCCCCGGTTGGCCTCCTCGATCTTCTCCAGCGCGATGTTGATCAGCTCGCCCACGTTCGGCTCGTCGCGCTTGGCCAAGAGGTAGTCGAAGCTGCTCTCGTCGGGCATCACGAAGCGCTCGCGCGACAGGGCGCGCTCGATGCGTCCCTTGTCCCCCTTGTACTTGGCCTCGTACTCGGCCAGCCGGTCCTTGTGCAGGTCGCTGAGATACTTGATGAACAGCATCACGAGGATGTAGTCCTTGTACTGCGAGGCGTCGATGGTGCCGCGGAAGGTGTCGCACGCCCTCCAGACGGCGTCGTTGATCTCCTTCTGCGAGGTCGGGGCGATCTCGGTGGTGGTGGTCATGGGGTCATTCTCCTCTTCAGTGGGTGGCGGCGTTGGTGAGCGTGGCGACGAGCGCGGCGCGCTTCTGGGCGATCGCGGCCAGCAGGTCCTGCTCGACGCGGGCGAGGTCGGCGATGGCGACGATGGCGTCCTGCCGCTCCAGCGGCGGGACGGGGATCCTCAGATCCTGGAACTTGGCCTTGGAAACGAACGGCATGTGGCTCCCCTGGCTCAGCGGCGCGAGCTGGTTCTGGAACGGGTCCTGGTTGATCGCCCAGGCCAGGAAGGCCGGGCGGACGATGTGGGTTCGAAGCCGCAGGATGTAGAAGTATCCCGCGGCGATGGTGTCGGTGAGGTCGTGCTCGATGGCGATGGCGAACTGGTAGTGGCCCCGCGACAGAAACAGCACGTCGCCCCGGTTCACGCGGTAGGCGTCGACCGACCGACCCAAGTCGGCCCGCTCGATCGTCTCGGGCGTCAGCCGCCGGCGGTCCTCGATGTCCTTGATCTGGAGCACGCCGGTCGCCCCGCACTTATGGGTGGCCACTTCCTTGCGGAACTGGAACCCCGGCTGGATCTCGGCGAGGTCGCCGAGGGCTATGGTTCGGGAAGAAGCTTTTGTGTACTCCATGCAGATACTGTAACCATCATCGCTGGCCGGTCAAGAAATCGTGCAGTATTTTCTATGCTGCTTTGAAACGTGTCAATCCGGCCGAGTTTGTTGCATCATCATCGCGTCAGCATCCGCGCGGACGGTCCGTGTTTGGGTTAGGCCCGCCCACGGCGTCTGCGTGGGGGTTCGGCGGGCCGCGAACCCAAACAACAGCAAGACCCGAGAGCGCGCATGTGCCACATGGAAGCTTCCATCTGCCACATGCGCGCTTCCATGTGGCACATGCGCGCTCCCATGTGAGACATGGAAGCTCCCGCGTGGGACATGGAAGCCCCCGCGTGGCGCGTGCGGGCTCCCCGGTGGCGCATGGAGGCTCCCGGGTGACGCGTGCGGGCTCCCCGGTGGCGCATGGAAGCTCCCGCGTGGCGCGTGCGGGCTCACCGGTGGGGCATGGGGCGGGGCGCGGGGGGTGGTCCGCGAATCAGGAATGGCGGCGCGACTGCCGTGTGGGCACCGTGGGGCACGCGTGCTCACGCGTTCGGTTGGGTTGGGGGCTCGCTTCGGGGCCCGGTTGATGGCGCCCCACCACCCCCACCCCCACCAGTACCACCCTCATCCCCCGACGCGGGCGCGAACGCCGGCAGCAGCACCTCGAACTCGGCCCCACCCCCACTGCCACCCCCATCACCACCGCCACCACCCGCCCGATTGCGGGCGATCAGGACCCCCCCGTGCTCGCGGACGATGCCGTCGGCCACCGCCAGGCCCAGGCCCGTGCCCTTGGCGTCCAGTCGCGAGCTGACGAACGGCTCGAACAGGCTGGCCAGCAACTCGGGGCGGATGCCCGGGCCGTTGTCGGCGATCGTGATGCTCACCCAGCTCGAGCCCTCGCGCTCCAGCGATTCGGCGGCGATGGTGATGGTCGGGTCGCCAGGCTTACTCCCAAGCTCTCCACTTTCAATCAGCGCCTCGGCCGCGTTGCGCACCAGGTTCACCAGCACCTGCACCATCCGGTCGCCGTCGCACGGCACCGCCAGATCCTCGGGCACGGCCACGTCCACACGCACGCGGCGCACCGGGTCGTCCAGGCTCAGCAGCTCCAGCGCCTGGGACACCAGCCCCCCCACCGCCACGCGGGCCACCCGCGGCGAACGCACCCGCGCAAAGTCCAGCAGCCCCTCGCCCAGACGCTCCAGACGCTCGACCACGCGGGCCATCAGCCGGGCCTTGCGCTCAACCACCGGCGCGCCGGGCGCATCGTTGATCTCGCTGACCAGGCCCTTCAGGACCGCCAGCGGCGTGTTGATCTCGTGGGCCACGCCCGCGCTGAGCATGCCTAAGGAAGCCAGCCGGTCGGCGTCGGCCAGGTTGCGCCGGGCGTTCTCCAGCAGGTGGTTCTTGCGCTTCAGATCGCCCGCCACGCGCTCCAGCTCGGCCAGCGTGCAAGCCAGCTCGGCCTCGTTCTTGCGCAGCGCCGAGATCGACCGGTTGCGGCTGCGCATGATCTCGCCCAGCTCGTCCTGGGGCATGAAGCGCGGGTCGATCAGCTCGCCGGTGCGGTCGCCCCGCTGGACGGCCAGATCGGCCCGCAGCAGCCGGCGGATGGGCCCGTACACGTGCCGGGGCAGCACGAACACCTCCAGCGCGGCGGCGATGAGCAGGTACACCCCCAGCATGCTCAGCAGCAGCACCGCGTCCAGACGGGCCACCGAGGCGCGCACGGCCGAGAGCCGGCGGTCGACCACGTAGTAGGCCCCCCCCGCGGCGTGGGGCAGGTACACCCCCGCCGAGCCGACGGGGCCCGGGCCCTGGCCGCTCGCGCCCCCCACGCCCCCCACGCCCGCGCTCCCGTTGCCATCGGGCAGGGGCACCGGCGCGGTCGCCGCCCGCTGCATCGCGGCGATGGCCGAGGGGCTCAAACCGAGATCGGCCGCCGAGCCCCAGCGCAGCGTGATGCCCTCGCCCACGCGCGCCCGGCCGCGGCCCTCCCCACGCGTGATCGACCGCACGTCCAGCGTGCCCAGCACGTAGGCGGCGTCCTCGGCCTCGGCCTGGCGCACCAGCGACTGGATCTCCGGCCGCAGGATGAAGAACATCAGCGCCGCCAACGCCGCCGAGAAGAGCGTGTGCAGCACGATGAGCTTCTTGCGGATGCGCATCGTGCCCAGGAGGTTGGATGGGGCGCGGCGGGGCCGGTTGTGTGGGGCGCGGCGGGGCCGCTGGGGCGCGGGGCCGTCCCCGGCAGAGTCTGGGGCGTGCTCGGTCACGGCCGATGGTATCGCCCCCCTACGATGCCCCTTGGCACAACGAACCTCCCCAAGCCGCCGCCCCAACCGCCCCAACCCCCACGGCCGCTTCCCCGACGCCGTCAGCGCCCGCTCCGTGGTGCACTACCGCTTACGGGAAGAAGCCCACCGCTACCCCGACCTGGGGCTCGAGCCCCTGGACACCGGCGAGCTCAAGGGCCCCGGGGCCGGGCGCGAGGCCGCCCTGGCCCACGCCATCTACGACGCCGTCATGCGCCGATGGATCACGCT
>JBITAF010000093.1:0-8257 GCA_044440025.1 Phycisphaerales bacterium JB060
CAAACCTAAGACTTTTTTTACGGTCCATGTTCGAGTTAGCCCCCCTGGCGCCCGCGCCAGGAGGCCACGAGCGCAGGACGTGCGCCTCGGATTGCCAGTCCGACCGGTCGGATTGCCAGTCCGAGGGGTCGGATTGCTGGCCCGAGGGGTCGGATTGCCGATCCGCGCGGCCGGATTGCCAGCCCGCGCGGTCGGATTGCCAATCCGAGGGGTCGGATTGCCAGCCCGACCGGTCAGGCTGCCAGCCCGCGCGGTCGGATCGCCAATCCGAAGGGTCGGATTGCGAATCCGAGGGGTCGGATTGCCAGGACTCGCGCGAGGGCTGGCTCCCCTCGCGCGAGGGCTGGCACTCTTCGCGCGAAGACTGGCTCCCCTCGCGCGACTGCTGGCAATCTTCGCGCGAGTACTGGCTCCCCTCGCGCGAGTGCCGGCGATCTTCGCGCGAGGGCTGGCGATCCGAGGGGGGGGCGGCGGGCCCGGCCGTCCGGAAACACGCGCACGCGTGCGTTCGGAAGGGAGGGCCGCGCAGCGACTTCATGGTTTCCCAACGGCCTCGTTCTTCCGAGGCCAACGCACCGCCAGGGGCGGTGACTCAGTCCCAACTCACGGCCGGAGGCCGTGACTACGTCAGTGTTCGACGCGCTTGCCCAGCAGCGGGCCCACGCGGTCGACGAGTCGGTTCAACGTCTGGCGGTCCTTGGCCTCGGCGTTCAGGCGCAAGAGCGGCTCGGTGTTGCTCATGCGCACGTTGATCCACCAGCCCTCGCTGGCGAACGAGTCGATGGTGATGCCGTCCAGGTTGTCCACCAGCGCGTCGTCGCTGGCGATCTCTTCTTCGAGCCTGTCGATGGCCTCCTGGGGCTCCTCGTTGGTGAAGTTCAGCTCGCCGCTCTGCACGTAGCGCGCAATCGGCTTGATGAGCTGGCTCAGGCTCTTCTTGTTGCGGCCCAGCAGGCCCAGCACGGTCGACATCGCGATGGCGCCCGAGTCGGCGTTGAAGTTGTCCTGGAAGTAGAAGTGTCCGCTCAGCTCGCCGCCGAAGACGGCGCCATGCTCGGCCATGGCGGCCTTCATGAACACGTGGCCCACGCGGCCGCGCACGGGCTTGCCGCCATTCTTCTTGACGTCCTCCTCCACGGCCTTGCTCGAGCGCAGGTCGTAGACGATGGCGCTGCCGGGGTGGCGGGCGAGCGCGTCGGCGGCCAGCAGGGCGGTCAGGTGGTCGCAGCCGATGATCTGGGCCTCGTCGTCGACCACCATGCAGCGGTCGGCGTCGCCGTCGAAGCAGAAACCAACATCGGCATTGTGCTCGATGACCGCCTCCTGCGTGTTGCGCATGTTGGACTTGACAAGAGGATTCGGCGGGTGGGCGAACTCGCCCCTGGTGTTGTCCATGTTGACGGTGATCAGCTCGAGACCGCAATCGAGGTAGCCCTCGAGCAGCTCGCCCTTCTCGCCGAACACCCTGGGGATCATCGTGCCGGCCATGGCGTTGGAGGCGTCGACGACAACTTTTAACGGCTTGCTGCGCGTGGCCGGGCCGCCCGCACGCACGAAGTGCCGCACGTGCCTGGCGTAGGGCTTCCACAAGTCGCGCTGCTCGACGCGGCCGGTTGGCTCGCCGATGGTCCGCATGTCGGCCATGGCGGCGTGCTTGCGGATGTCCGCTAAGCCGGTCGCTTCGCCGATGGGCCTGGCCTTGGGGCCGGCGATCTTGAAGCCGTTCCAGTTGGGCGGGTTGTGGCTGGCGGTCACCATGACCCCGCCCGCGCAGCCCAGGTGGTTGATGGCGAAGTAGATCATGGGCGTGTCGACCAGGCCCAGGTCGATGACGCTGACGCCCGTGCGGATGATGCCGTCGATGAGCTGCTCGGTCAGGGTGGGGCCGCTGTCGCGCATGTCTCGGCCGACGACGACGGTGCGCATCATGGGCGTGTTCTCGCCGGTGGCCTTGGCGACCTCCAGGACAAATCTTCCCGTGCCCACGCCCACCTGCCACGCCATGCGGTCGGTCAGCAGGTCGGGGTAGGTTCCGCGGATGTCGTACGCCTTGAAGACTCGTCCCAGCATGGTGGCTCCGTTGGGGGCTTGCGGTGGCAAACGGCAACATTAGCCGGCGGGCTGGCGCCTGTCTGGTTTGTCAAAGTTATGTTCGGTCTGTTTCCCGGTCGGCGGCGTCCGGAGGTCCCCCGGGTCGGAATGCTCGCCGCTGAGAGGGGATTCACGCGGCGTTCACCCGCGGCTCAACGCCGGGAGATACGACTTTGTAAAGGCGTTGTGCCGACGGATATCGGATACCAATCGAAGGGAGCCCACCATGATCGCCAACACCGCCACGCTTTCGGGATTCATCGCCGCCGCCCTGGCCGGGGCCGGCACGCTGCACACCGCCCAGATGGACGGGCACACGCGCGGGGCCGACCAGCAGCACGCCCGGCACGCCCAGGACTCGGTCCTCCAGGATGTCACCCGGGCCGTGGCGGTCATCCGACCGACCGAGGGAAATGACGGCGTCTCGGGCACCATCCGCTTCGAGCGGGTCGAGGATGGGGTGCGGGTGACCGCCCTGGTGCGGGGGCTCGAACCCAACTCGAAGCACGGCTTCCATGCCCACGAGTTCGGCGACGCCACCGCGGCCGACGGCACGAGCGCGGGCGGGCACTACGACCCCTCGGGTAGCGGCCACCACGCCAGGCCCGGCACCGGCGACGCCCACCACGCCGGCGACTTCGGGAACCTGGAAGCGAACTCTGAGGGTGTGGCCCGCTACGACCGCACCTTCGATGGGCTCAGCATCGCCGGCTCGGAGGCTCCCGTGCTGGGCCGGGCGGTGATCATCCACGCCCAGCCCGACCAGTTCGACCAGCCCACGGGCAGCGCGGGGGCCCGGATCGGCATCGGGGTGATCGGGGTGGCGAATCCGGAGCAGTTCGGCAAGCCGCTGGGGCGGTGAAGGTTGCCCCGCGGCCGTGGGGGCGGCTATCATCTTGACCCGGAACTTCCGGGGGCGGTCCTACGGGATGTCCCGTAGGACAACAACGCAACGCCGAATGGACCACCGCGTCCGCGTGGAAGCCGATTGGCCGGCCCACGCATCCGGGATGCCCCCAGGGGCGCCGTCGGGACCGGTGGGAGGTGGAGATCGATGGCCAAAAAAGAAGTTGCCCACGTATTCAAGATCATGGCCCCCGGGGGGTCGGCCACGCCCGCGCCCCCGCTGGGCCCGGTGCTGGGTGCCAAGGGTGTGAACCCCGGGCAGTTCATCCAGCAGTTCAACGCCGCGACGGCCCACCTGAACGGCAAGGTCGTCGGTTGCGTCGTGACGGCGTACACCGACCGCTCGTTCGAGTTCGAGGTGAAGAGCTCGCCCGCGTCGGTGCTGATCAAGGAGGCCGCCGGCATCGACAAGGGCGCCGGCACGCCGCAGACGCCCATCGCAAAGATCACGCGCGACCAGTGCCGCAAGATCGCCGAGGAAAAGATGGCCGATCTGAACGCCAGAAGCCTCGAAGCGGCGGCGGACGTGATCGCTGGTACGGCGCGCTCGATGGGCGTGATGGTGGAGGGCTGATATGGCACACGTGAGCAAGCGACGCAAGGCGAACCTCCAGTCGGTACCGGCCGAGTCGATGCCGGTCGAGCAGGCCATCAGCACCATCAAGAAGTTCAAGGGGCCTCGCTTCGACCAGACGGTCGAGGTCTGCATGCACCTGAACATCAACACCAAGCAGGCCGACCAGGCCCTGCGTGGCTCGGTGGCCCTGCCCAAGGGCATCGGCCAGAGCAAGAAGGTCGTGGCCTTCTGCAGCGAGGACAAGGTGCAGACCTGCCTGGACGCGGGCGCCATCAAGGCCGGTGGCGAGGACCTGGTGGCCGAGATCGAGAAGGGCTGGATGGACTTCGATGTCGCGGTGGCAAGCCCCGACATGATGCGCGTCATCAGCAAGCTCGGCCGGGTGCTGGGCCCCAAGGGCCTGATGCCCAGCCCCAAGGCCGGCACCGTGACCACCGACGTGCCGACCGCCGTGAAGGAGTACGCGGCGGGCAAGCTGGAGTACCGGGCCGATTCGGGCGGGAACATCCACGGGGTCATCGGCAAGATGAGCTTCCCCGAGGCCGACCTGAAGGAGAACTACGAGTACTTCGTGCAGGCCATCGAGAAGATCCGTCCCAGCGCCGTCAAGGGCGAGTACATCAAGAAGATTACCCTGAGCGGCACCATGACCCCCGGCGTTCGCGTGCTCCACGAGGCCGCCGTCGTCTCCTGACGAGCGTGAAAGGAAGTATCCATGTCCAAGCCCGTCAAAGAAATGATGATGGCCGATTACATGGCCAAGCTGGGCGAGAACGGCGACGCCCTGCTGGTCAACATCCGTGGGGTCGACGCCAACGACACCAACGCCCTGCGGAAGGATCTGGCCAAGGCCGAGATCTCGCTGACCGTGCTGCGCAACAACGTCGCCCGCAAGGCCTTCGAGGGCACCGGGCTCGAGCCGCTGGGCAACCTGCTCACCGGGCCCAACGCCCTGGTGTACGGCGCTGAGACCGTCGTTGAGGTCGCCCGAAAGATCGTCGACATTGCCAAGGACATGCCCAACGTCGAGCTCCGCGGCGCGGTGCTCGACGGCGAACTGTTCGAGGGCGACGACGGCGTGAAGCGTCTGAGCAAGTTCCCCACCCGCGACGAGGCCATCGCCCAGATGGTCACCGTCATCCTCACCCCCGGTGGCAAGCTGGTGAGCGCGGCTACCAGCCCGGCGAGCAACATCGCCGGCATCCTCAAGACGCTGCAAGAGAAGCTCGAGAACGGCGAGACCATCGCCAAGATCGCCTGATCACACAGCCGTCCGGGCCGTGGAAACGCGGCCGGGACGCTTTCGTTTCAAGCCGTCGAGAACGGCGACCACCGACTGGCCCCGTCAGGATCCGCGATGGGTTGGGGTTAAAGCGCCGAATGGTTCGGCCCCACTCGGAGGCATACGGACTCGACATCATTCCCGGAAAGAAGCATCATCATGAGCGACGAAGCTGCGACCAAGTCCTTTGACGCCAAGATCACCAAGATGGGCGACGAGATCGTCGGCCTGACCCTGAAGGAGGCCGTCGACCTGGCCGACTACCTCAAGGACACCTACGGCATCGAGCCCGCCGCCGGCGGCGCCGTGATGATGGCAGGCCCGGCCGAGGGCGGCGGCGCTGCCGCGGCCGAGGAGAAGACCGAGTTCGACGTGGTCCTCAAGGGCGACGGCGGCCAGAAGATTAAGGTCATCAAGGTTGTCCGCGAGGCCACCGGCCTGGGCCTGAAGGAGGCCAAGGACATGGTCGACAACCTGCCCGCCAAGATCAAGGAAGGCGTCAGCAAGGACGACGCCGACGCCCTGGCTGAGAAGCTTAAGGAAGCGGGCGCCGACGTCGAGGTGGCCTGATCTTCCAACCCTCGCCCTCCCTCTTACGAGGCTTTGGCGATAGGGTTTTCAGCAGTCAACGATGGCGTAGGCCGCGTGCGGGAACGCACGCGGCCTTGTCATCGGGTCAGAATGTGGCCTGAGACGGCGAGAACGCTGTTTCGAGGTCTAGATAAAACTCGATTCTCATCGGGCTAGCGAAAGCGGCGGCCCTTGTCAAGAGTATTTCTGAGCGCTATGCTATTTTTAGCGTCATGAAACAGGACGGGGCTGGCGGCAATCCGAACAGCACGATGTAGATATAGAAGGACCCTGCACAGGCCAAGGGCTGTGGGCATGGGTCCGCTTCCCATCGCGAGGTGACCGATGGCGGCGATGAGCGTGCGCAGTTATGCGAAGCGTGGGGACACCCTTCCGGTTGGCGACCTGACGGTCGTGCAGCGGTTGGCGTATGAGCGTTTCCTCCAACTGGACAAGGCGCCCGATGAGCGCGATCCGGAGATCGGGCTCGAGTCGCTCCTTCGGGAGGTCTTCCCGATTGAGAGCTACGACGGGACCATGCGCCTGCAGTACAGCCAGTACGAGCTGGACGAGGCCCGGTATACCTACGACGAGTGCAAAGAGCTTCGGCTGACCTACGGCCTGCCCTTCAAGATTCGCGTCCGTCTGGAACGCGAGGGCCGGCCCGACATGCCCGAAGAGGACATCTACCTCGGCGAGTTCCCGATCATGATCGGCGGCGGCGAGTTCATCGTGAACGGTGCCGAGCGTGTGATCGTGAGCCAGTTGCACCGCTCGCCGGGCGTTGACTTCTCCAAGAGCGAGGAAGAGACCGACCGCCCGCTGCACAGCGCCCGGATCGTGCCCGAGCGTGGGTCGTGGATCGAGGTCTCGGTCAACAAGAAGGACCAGCTCGAGATGCGGATCGATCAGTCGCCCAAGATGGCGGCGACGACGTTCCTGCGCTGCCTCGATAAGACGGTCGCCTCGACCGAGGATCTGCTGAGCCTTTTCTACGAGATCAACGAGGTCAAGACCAACCAGCTCCACGAGGAAGACTGGGCCGCCGCCCCCATCGTCGACACCGAGAGCGGCGAGATTCTGGTGGATACTGGTTTCCAGATCGGTGCCGAAAACCTCGAGAAGATTCAGACCTCGAGCCTCAAGAGCGCCCGGGTCATCCAGAACCCCAGCGATGCGCTGATCCTGAACACGGTGGCCGCCGAGAACCTCCGGCGCTTCGCCGAGGAGTTCAGTGTCGAGGAGCCCCACGAGCAGGCGCTGCTGAAGCTGTATACCAAGCTGCGTCCGGGCAACCCGCCGCAGGTGGAGAAGGCCAAGCAGCTCTTCATCGAGAAGTTCTTTGACGACAGCCGCTACCGCATCGGCCGGGTGGGGCGCTTCCGCATCAACCGTAAGTTTGGCTTTGAGGACTCCATCGACAGCAACTTCATCCGCGCCCAGGATCTGCTGCAGATCATCCAGTACCTGCTGGACCTTCGCAGCAACCGGCTGGATCCCGAGACCGGCCAGCCCGTGGCGACCGAGGACGACATCGACCACCTGGGCAACCGCCGCCTGCGGACGATGGACGAGTTGGCCGTCGACGAGGTCCGCAAGGGCTTCCTGAAGCTGAAGCGCACCGTGCAGGAGCGCATGAGCGTGAAGGATCCCGATGAGCTTGCCAAGATCGCCGATCTGGTGAACTCCAAGAGCATCAGCAGCGCGATCGACTTCTTCTTCGGACGCAGCGAACTGAGCCAGGTGGTCGACCAGACCAACCCGCTCAGCACCCTGGTGCACGAGCGCTGCCTGAGCGCCCTGGGCCCGGGAGGCCTGAACCGCAAGCGTGCCGGCTTCGAGGTGCGCGACGTGCACATCAGCCACTACGGCCGCATCTGTCCGATCGAGACGCCCGAGGGCACCAACATTGGTCTGATCGCCCGCATGTCGATCTATTCATCCATCGACGACTACGGCTTCCTGCGCACGCCCTACCGGCAGATCAAGGACGGCAAGGCGACCGGCGAGGTGCTGCACCTCCGCGCCGACGAGGAGATGCGTGGCGTTCTGGCGCCGGCCGACTCGCTGGACAAGGACGGCAGGTTCCAGAGCGGCATGGTGCTGGCCCGTGTGTCGGGCGAGCTGGCCGAGGTTCCCGCCGACACGGTGCAGTATGTCGATATCTCGCCCAAGCAGGTGGTGGGGATCTCGGCGGCGCTCATCCCATTCCTCGAGCACGACGACGCGAACCGCGCGCTGATGGGCTCGAACATGCAGCGACAGGCCGTGCCGCTGATCAAGGTCGACCCGCCCTGCGTGGCGACCGGCATGGAGCAGTCGGTGGGCCGCAACTCGGGCATGGTCATCAAGGCCAAGGCCGGCGGTGTGGTTACATTCGTTGATGCCGAGCGGATCATCATCGACAACAGCGACGAGTACGTGCTCCGAAAGTTCCGCGGGCTCAACGAGCGGACATGCCTGAACCAGAAGCCGGTCGTCCGCCCGGGCGACGTGGTGGAGGCGGGCGACGTCATCGCCGACGGCCCGTCGATCAAGAACGGCGAGCTGGCCATCGGCAAGAACGTTCTGGTCGCGTTCAACACGTTCGACGGGTACAACTTCGAGGACGCGATCGTCATCAGCGAGCGCATCGTGAAAGACGACGTGTTCACGTCGATCCACATCGATAGCTTCGACGTGGAGATCCGCGACACCAAGCTTGGGCGCGAGGAGTTCACCCGCGACATCCCCAACGTCAGCGAGAAGGCCCTGCGCAACCTCGACGACGACGGTGTGATCCGCGTGGGTGCCCGCGTGGGCCCGGGCGACATCCTGGTCGGCAAGGTCAG
>JBITAF010000094.1:0-2973 GCA_044440025.1 Phycisphaerales bacterium JB060
AGCGTCGAGCCGGGCCGCCACGGCTCGGACACCACCACGCGCGTGCCCACGGCCGCAGGCGACGGCTGGGTGCGCATCCGCGTGCGCCCCGAGTACCTGCCCCAGCGCAGCGACCCGAGCCAGCCCATGCACGTCTTCGCCTACCGCGTGCTGGTCGAGTACGACGGGCCCGCCGATGCCCCGGCCATCCAGCTGACCGACCGCACCTGGCGCATCATCGACGCCCACGGCGTCGAGGAGATCGTCCAGGGCGAGGGCCTCGTCGGCCAGCAGCCCGTCCTGCGGCCCGGCGGCCACTTCGAGTACGCCAGCTACTGCCCGCTGCGCTCCAGCTGGGGCACGATGGAGGGCCGCTACGGCCTGGTCATCCTCGACGATAACGACGAGCCCGCCGGCCGCCACGAGGTCGAGGTCGATCGGTTCTATCTGGCCGCCGGCGAGGGCTGATCAGGCGCCGGCCGGCGTCGCCACGCGTGCGATCGTCGTCGCCGCGCGGGCGACGTCCTCGAACGTGTTGTACAGCGGCACCGGTGCCAGGCGGATGACGTCCGGCTCGCGGAAGTCGGCGACCACCCCATGCTCCTGCAGCGCATCGCGCACATCGCGGGCGTGCCCGCCGAAGCCGATCGAGAGCTGGCAGCCGCGCTGGGCCGGATCGCTGGGCGTGATGATCCTCGCCGCCGGGGCGATGGCATTGATCGAGCGCTCCAGGAAGCCGGTGAGCTCCAGGCTCTTCTCGCGGAGCGCCGCCATGCCCACGCGGTCGAAGATCTCAAGCGAGGCCGCCAGCGGCGCCATCGCCAGGATGGGCGGATTGCACAGCTGCCAGCCATCCGCCCCCGCGCGCGGCACGAAGCCCGATTCCATCTGGAAGCGCGTCGCGGGGTCGTTGCCCCACCAGCCGGCCAGCCGGGGGATGTCGGAGCGCTTCGCGTGCCGCTCGTGCACGAAGCAGCCGGCGATGGCGCCCGGCCCGGCGTTGCAGTACTTGTAGCTGCACCACACGGCGAAGTCGGCCCCGGTGTCGTGCAGCCGCAGGGGCACGTTGCCCGCCGCGTGGGCGCAGTCCCAGCCGACCATCGCGCCCGCCTTGTGCCCGGCCTCGGTGATGGCCGGCATGTCGAACCACTGCCCGGTGCGGTACTGCACGCCCGCGAGCATGACGAGCGCGAGCGTGTCGCCGGCTTCTTTGATGGCTTCCACGACGTCGTCGGTCCGCAGCGTGTCTTCTCCGCTGCGCGGCGTGAGGCGGACCATGTTGGCCTTCGCGTCCAGCCCGCGATGGCCGATGTGGCTCTCCACCGCGTAGTCGTCGCTGGGAAAGAGCGCGTCTTCCACCATGATCTTCGTGCGGCTGCCCGAGGGCTGGTAGAAGCTGGCCAGCATCAGGTGCAGGTTGGCCGTCAGGCCGTTCATCATGACGACCTCGCCGGGCTTGGCGTCCACCAGCCGCGCCCCCGTCTCGCGGAAGCGCTCGTGGTAGCCGAACCAGGGGTGCGCGCCCTTGGTGTGCGCATCGACGCCCAGCCTCGCCCAGTCGTCCAGCTCCTGCTGCACCGCGTCGCGCGCGCTCAGGGGCATGAGCCCCAGCGAGTTGCCGGTGAAGTACGCCACCTCGTTGCCCGCGTCGTCCCTCGGAATCGCGAACAGCGCCCGCTCGGCCTTGAGCGGGTCCGCCGCGTCGAGCTTCTTCGCCTCGTCGAAGAGTGTGTGCGTGGGGGTCTGGCTCACGACCCCGTCTCCGCCCGCTCGGCGGGTTCGTTCGGGAATCGGGCCGGCCGCTCGCTCGCCGCCCGGCGCTCCTCGACCAGTCCCGGGAACCGCTCGGCCTCCATCCCCAGGAACTCCAGCGCCGAGCCGCTGAGGAGCTGCCGCTTGGTCTTGTCGGTCAGGTCGTACATCGAGTCGACCATCGCGCCCGGCTTGGCCTCGCCTAAGGGGAACGGATAGTCGCTGCCCAGCGCGACGCGTCGCTCGTCCATCATGGCAACGAGGTACCGCAGCGCGTTGCGGCTATACACCGCAGAGTCGACCCAGAACCGGGCCGGCTGGCCGTAATCAGCCAGGTAGCTCCACGGGTTCTGCTCGCAGTCCACCGCCACGATGTCCGGCCGGCTGTTGTAGCCGTGCTCGATGCGGCCGATGGTGTAGGGGAACGACCCGCCGCCGTGGGCGAAGCACACACGCAGGTCCGGCAATCGGTCGAACACCCCGCCGAAGATCATCGCGCACACCGCCCTCGCCGTCTCGGCGGGCATGCCAACCAGCCACGGCAGCCAGTACTTGCCCATCTGGTCGCGGCCCATCATGTCCCACGGGTGCACCAGGATGCTCGCCCCCAGGTCCTGGCACGCGGCGAACACGTCCAGCAGCGCCGGCTCCCACAGGTTCCAGTCCGGGGCGCCCGGCCGCTCGATATGGCTGCCGATCTGGATGCCCGCCATGCCCAGGTCCTTCATGCACCGCTCGAGCTCTTGGATCGCGAGCTTCGGGTCCTGCATCGGCAGCGTGCCCAGGGCGATGAAGCGGTCCGGGTGGGCCCGGCAGCGCTCGGCCAGGTCGTCGTTGAGGTACCTGGAGACCTCCAGGGCGTCCTCGGCCTTGGCCCAATACCCGAACATCACCGGCACCGTCGAGACCACCTGCACCTGCACGTTGTGCAGCTCCATGTCCTTCAGGCGCGGCTCGGCGTGCAGGCAGTTGGGCTTGACGTCGCGGAAGAACTTCCCGTCGATGGTCATGCGGGCCCCGCCGGCGAACTGGTTTGGTGGGTGGCCGGGGTCGTCGGCCGGAATCGGCGTGAGGTTCACCCACCCCCCATACCCGAACTTGGCGGCGTAATCGGGGATGGTCGCGGGCAGCATGTGCGTGTGCAGGTCGATCTTGAACATGGGGCGGATGGTACGGGGTGCGCCAGGGCCGGGCGGGGGTATACGCCCGGCCCCGTGCCCCCCGCTCCCATCCACGAGCCCC
>JBITAF010000095.1:0-11964 GCA_044440025.1 Phycisphaerales bacterium JB060
ACCCGTATCGCGCCGGTCTGTGTAGGCCAGCGGCATGGCCAGGCCGTCGAAGTCGCCGGCGTACATGGTCCATGCGATACCGAGCTGCCGCACATTGCTGGCGCACACAGCGCCCCGGGCGACATCGCGCGCGCCCGAGAGCGCCGGCAGCATCAGGCCCACCAGCGTGCCGACAACGGCGGTGACCACCAGCACCTCGATGAGCGTGAACCCGCGACGCATCAAGCGCACCCCGCGTCGAAATCGTTCTGGAAGCACAGGAAGTCGAACAGCGTGAGTGAGCCGTCGCCGTCGCAGTCGGCGGCGAGGTCGCCCGCGTCGAAGGCGTTCTGGAAGGCGAGGAAGTCGAAGATGGTCAGGCTGCCATCCCCATCGAAGTCGGCGTAGCACGGCCCACCCAGCGCGAAGGCGGCCACGTGGTCGGCCCATGCGCTCACGGCCACGCCCCGCGCCACCGCGGGCGATCCGCCACCCAGGTCGGTCGAGCCCAGCACGAAGCCGGCACTGGCGGGGTCCGCGTCCAGGTCAAGCAGCGCCAGGCCACCCGTAGGCGCGCCCACGAGCAGCGCGACGCCATCGAGCGTGCCGATCGCCGCGGGCTGGTGGTCCCAGCCGCCCAGGACCAGATACTCGCCGGGGTCGATCACGCCGTTGCCGTTGAGGTCGTCCCAGGTCGCGGTGGCCAGGTCCCACGCGCGCTCGGCGGTGGTGCCCAGGTCGTCGTACACCTGCACCGTGGGCAGCGAGCCGAAGCCCTCCAGCCCCGCCGACAGCACGAGGCGGCCGTCGCCGAGAGGGATGGCCATGGCGTCGGTGCGCTCGCTGGGCACGGACCACAGCTCAACGCCGGTGGCCGCGTCGAGCTTGACGATCCCACTGTTGTCGCGGCCGCCGCCAAAACCGTAGCTGGCGGCGTAGATTGCCCCGTCGTAATGCACCGTGCCACCGAAGAAGCCAAGCGGTGAGCCGGTGGTCCACAGCTCGTCGCCGCCGTTGAATGCCTTGATCGTGCCATCGGTCAGCGCGACGTAGCTGCGCAGGCCGTGCAGCGAGGGCGTAGCGCCCGAGGCCGAACCGATCGTGGGCTCCAGCAGTACCTCGCCCGTGTCCAGGTCAAGCGTGATCAGGCGAGCGCTGCCGCCCGTGGGGTCGTAGGTGGTCAATCGCACCACACCTGATCGCTCCTCGACGGCCGGCGAGGCATTGACCACGCTCTGGCCCAGATCGGTGGCCCAGGCCTGGTCACCGGTCGCCAGATCGAGCGCCGCAGCGGTGGCGCCGGTGGCGACGATCACCAGTCCCCCCTCGCTGATGGCCGGGCTCGACCACGACAGGAAGATCGGCGCGACGATGGGGGCGCGCCACAACTCCTCGCCCGTGGCCGCGTCGAGCCCCACCGCGTGGGCGGCGCCATCCAGGTGCCCGAGCACCACGGCCACGCCGTCCGCCGAGATTACCGGCGTCGCCTGCGGAATCGGCTCGAACAGGCCGTCGGCGTCGTAGACCCACAGCGGGTCGGCCAGTACGGGCGCGGCCGACTCGACGTGGGCGACGCGCTGCGGCGTGCGGCCGGCGTGCGTCCAGGCGTCCTGCGCGAGGGCGCTGCCGGCAATGGAGAGCAGAATGATGGCACTGCGCACTTAGCACCCCCCCGCGTACAGGTTGGTGAAGCAGAGGAAGTCGAAGATGTCCAGCCGGCCGCTGGCGTCGCAGTCGGCCCGGCCGTCGCCGGCGGCGAACAGGTTCTGGAACTCGAGGAAGTCGAAGACCTCGAGCACGCCGTTGCCGTCCACGTCGGCCTGGCAGTCGGCGCGCACGACCGACACGGCGTCGATGTCGGGCGTCTCACCATCGCCAGCCGTGATGCGCACGAAGTTGACCTCAATCAGGCCAACCGCCCCGATGTCCACGCCCACGCCGCCGCCCGATCCGTCGTAGGCCGCAAGCAACTCGTCCCAGCCCATGCCGTCGGGGTCGATGGCCGGGTCCACCGGGCGGCGGAAATCGCTCTCAACGTCGCCGCGCACCTCGGTGTAGGGCGTGGCCAGGTCCAGGTACCCCAGGGTGGGGAAGTGGTCCTCGGCGGCGGGGGCGACGGAGAAGAACTCGACGCCGTCCTGCGACACCTCGATCGACCCGCCGTCGAAGAACGTGCCGCCCACGACGCCCTCGGGGAAGGCGGCGTCGATGTAGCCGCCATTGTGGAAGACGATCAGGTCCACGCCGAAGGGGTTGGTCGCCGCGTCGATGGCCGGCGTGCCCAGGCGGACCGTCAGGCTCCCCCCAGCGCCGATGGTCACGACCTCTCCGGCCAGATACGGCGGGTTGAAGGGCGTGACGACCCCGGGGAAGGCGCCCACGCCCGTGTAGCGGCTCGGCTCGCCCAGCGCGCTCGCCGGGTCGTCGAAGCCCGCGGGCACGTCGGCGCCGGGCGCGTACTGGACCACCTCGGCCGCCCACGGGTCGAGCAACCCCTGGGCGCTGGCGGCCGCGGAAAACGACAAAGCAACAGAGACAGCAACCGTGCGCATCGCGCACCCCTTCCGTGCCGGCGTTTCGCCGGCGTGCGTCCCGAGTCGCGCGGGACGGCCCCGGACCGTTCACCCCCACGTCATGGAGGGGGGTGGGTCCATAGGTCGCCATTCGCTTGGGTTTGTGTGGCACGGCAGCACGCACGCCCGGGGCACACGGGCACGCACCGCGCCACCCCAATCGCGAGGGCGACAACGCAGGCTCGTGGCAGGTCTTCCGGCTCCGGGCCCGAGTCTCGGCCGCCTTCCCGCGAGGGAGCTTGAACTCCCCGCAGTGGCGTGCTCCCCAGGACTTCCAATCTGGAAGGCTGGGGGCCGAGGTCGGAACATGCCCGTTACGGCGGCGCGTCCGCGGTGGCTTTACACCACGCTTCCCTCTTCACCCCCGGGAAACCACCAATGGGCGTCCCGGGAGAACCATGAGCGCCGGAGCCTACGGCGGCGATCGCTGGGGATCAAGACGGGCTCAGGAGGGGATCACCACGGAGCCACACAGGACGACGGAGGGGGGTGATTTGTTTGGGGTTTGGGTGGAAAAATCGGGGTTTGCGGGTCCGTGGGCGGGGTGAGCGTCCGAGAATCGGTGCTGAAAATGTCATCTTGCGCTGGGTACACGACATTTTGCGCTCGGTGCACGCCGTTTTGCGCTCGGTACACAACGTTCTGCGCTGGGTGCACGCCGTTTTGCGCTCGGTACGCGCTATCTAGCGCTGGGTACACGTTGTTTTGCGCTGCCCCCACGCCGTTTTGCGCTGGGAGAACCGCGTGTTGTGCTGGGGAGATGGCGTGCTCCGTCGCGGTGGCCGGCCCCCGCCTCTGGCCTTTCTCCCGCGCTGTGCCTCTGCACCTCAGTAAACAGGTTCTTTCGACCCGCCGGGAGGCGAACGCTACAGCCCCTTCCACCCCGCCCGCTCGGCCGGCCCGCGCTGGGGGGTGTCCACGCCCAAAGAGCGGAGTTGCCGCAGCAGCCGGTCGCTGATCTCGGCGGTGACCACCAGCGTGTCGTCCTCGTACTGGCGGTCGCGCACGGCGGCCTGGGTCTCGATGAGGTTGATCGCCTTGGCGTTGCTCAGCGCCACGCGCAGCGTCAGATCGCCCCGGTCGCCCTCGGCCAGGCGGCGGATGCGGTGGGCCAGCCTGGCCTGGCCGGGCCGCTCCTCACCGCCACCGGCCGGCAGCGAGCACAGCGCGATGGCGTCGGGCAGGCGCTGCTGCCACACGAGCAGCTCGCGGTTGTCCTGCAGGCGGTCGATCTTATTGAGCACGATGACGCGCTCGGGCGGCGACCACGCGCCGGCGTCCTCCAGTTTGGCCGTCTGGGCGTCCAGGTCATCTAATGTTTTCATCACCGTCTGGTACTGCATCTCGCACGCGGGATCGGACACGTCCAGGACCACCAGCAGCACGTCGGCGTGCGTGGCCTCTTCCAGGGTCGCCCGGAACGAGGCGATCAACCGGTGCGGCAGGTCGCGCACGAAGCCCACCGTGTCGCTGAGCATGACCTCCAGCCCTCCGGCCCCCGCGACACGCAGGTCCCAGGCCCGCGTGCGCGTCATGAGCGTGGCGAACACGCGGTCGTCGGCGTAGGCCCCGCCCTCGGTGAGGGTATTAAAAAGAGTACTCTTGCCCGCGTTGGTGTAGCCCACCAGGCCCACGGTGAACCGCTCGGCGTTTCGCTGGCGCACCGCCCGGCGCTTGCGGCCCTGCACACGCTCCAGCTCGCGCTCGAGTTCCAGCCTTCGCCGCTGGACCAATCGGCGGTCGATCTCCAGCTGCTGCTCGCCCGGCCCGCGCGTGCCCACGCCGCCGATGCCCCCGCTGCCGACGATGCGCTCCAGGTGGCTCCACATGGCGCGCAATCTGGGGTAGGTGTACTCGAGCTGGGCCAGCTCGACCTGGAGCCTCGCCTCGTGCGTCGTGGCGCGGCCGGCGAAGATATCTAATATAAGTTCGCTGCGGTCGAGCACCTTCCGCTCGGTCACCCGCTCGATGGCCGAGATCTGGGCCGGGCTCAGGTCGTGGTCGAAGATGATGGTCGTCGCCCCCAGCGCCTCGCAGAGGCCCTTGAGCTCCTCGACCTTGCCCCGCCCCAGGTACGTGCCCGACTGGGGACGCTGGAGCCGCTGCTCGAGCTCGCCCACCACCACCGCGCCGGCCTGCTCGGCAAGGGCCCGCAGCTCGCCGAAGGGATCGCCGGGGTCGTAAGTGGAATCGGGCAGACGCGCGGCGGCCAGCACCGCGCGCTCGGCCGAGACGTCGATGGTGGTTCGTTCTTTGCTTGGCGGCATGCTCGCTCAGATTCTTTCGGCCGGGGGGCGTATCGTCGATGTGCATGGAGTCTATGAGCACAGACAGGTCCAGCGGGACGACCGCATGGCGTTAGTGGCCAGGGATAAACCCAAGGGCCGTGCGGCAGGCGGCCCGTTCTGGGGGCCCGGGCGCTTCCTTCTGGTCATTGCCCTGCTGGTGACCGTCTCGGCCTCGCTCCTCGTGCTGCGAGAGCGGCTGCTGGGCCTGGGCCGCTTCGCTCAGGCGGCGGCGGTGCTCCAGATCATCCAGGACAACTACGTCCGCCAGACCGATCCCGACGAGCTCAGCCGGGCGGCCATCAGCGGCATGCTGGGCAACCTGGACGACCCCAACAGCATCTACGTGCCCCCGGCCGTCGCCGAGCAGTTCAACCGCATGGTCATGGGGTCCGACTTCGTGGGCATCGGTGTGCAGGTGCAGCGGCGCGACGGCTTCGTGAGCGTCACCACGCCCATGGCCGGCACGCCCGCGGCCCGGGCGGGCGTCTTGCCGGGCGACCGCATCGTCGCGGTCGACGGCGTCGACACCCGCGAGCTGGACACCGAAGAGGTCACCGCCCTCATCGCCGGGCCGCGGGGCGAGGCGGTCACGCTGACGGTCCTGCGCGGCGAGGACGGCCAGGGCGAAGAGATCGAGCTCGAGATCGTGCGCGGCGACATCCGGGCCGAATCGGTCAAGGGCCTGCGCCGGCTCGACGCCGAGGGCGCCTGGGTCCACGCGCTCGACGAGGCGCGCGGCATCGGCTACGTCCGCATCACCCAGTTCGTCGGCGGCACGGCCGAGGCGACGTACGCGGCGATCGAACGGGGCCGGGCTCAACTGGCCGAGCAGGGCAGCGAACTGAACGCCCTGATCCTCGACCTGCGCTCCAACCCAGGCGGGGTCATCGGCGAGGCGGTGGGCGTGGCCGACCTGTTCATCCCCGGCGGGCCGGTCGTGCGGACCGAGAACCGGGCGGGCGAGTCGGTGACGCTCAGCGCGGCGGCGGGCGTGGCGTTCGAGGGGCCGATCGTGGTGATGATCGACGGCGTCAGCGCCTCGGGCTCGGAGATCGTGGCGGGCGCGATGGCCGAGCGCCTGGAAGACGCCAAGGTCCTGGGCACGCGCAGCTTCGGCAAGGCCAGCGTGCAGACGGTCTACGGCCTGCCCGACGGCGGCACGCTGAAACTGACCGAGGCCCACTACCTGCTGCCCAGCGGCCGCAACCTGCAGCGCGTGCCGGACGCCACCGAGTGGGGCGTGGACCCCAGCGAAGGCATGCACGTAGCGCTCCGGGCCGGCGACGACCTGCGCCTGGCCGAGCTCTTCGCGCGCCTGGACGCCGTGGGCACGGGGGGCAACGGCGGCATCGAGGAAGACGCGTGGGACTCGGCCGAGGCGCTGCTGGAGGCCATCGGCGACCCGCAGCTCTCGGCCGCGCACGAGGCGCTCGCGGGGAAGCTGGCAACGGGCGACTGGCCGCGCGTGGGCGGCGACCCGATCACCGGCGAGCGGGCCCTGCGCCTCGAGCAGCTCGAGCGCACGCTGGAGCGCATGGCCAGCGAGCGCCAGCGCATGCTCGAGGAGATCGATCGGCTGCGACGCGAGACCAGCGACGACGAGCTGAGCGAGCGATGATCGCGGGCTGCTGATGCGCGAGCCACGGCCATGCTGACGCTGGGATTCGAGACCTCCTGCGACGAGACGGCGTGCGCCCTCGTGCGCGATGGGCGGCACGTCCTGAGCAACGCCATCGCCACGCAGACCGACCTGCACGCCGGCTACGGCGGCGTCGTGCCCGAGATCGCCGGCCGGGCCCACGTGGAACGCCTCATCCCCGTGCTGCGCAAGGCCATCGCCGACGCGGGCGTGTCGCTGGCGGACATCGACGCCGTCGCGGTCGGCCACCGGCCCGGGCTGATCGGCAGCCTGCTCGTTGGCGTGAGCGCGGCGAAGGCGGCGGCCCTGGCGCTGGGCGTGCCGCTGGTTGGCGTCGACCACGTGCAGGCCCACCTGGTCGCCGGCACGCTGGACATCGACGACCAGACGCCCATGCCCGCCCTGGGCCTGGTCGTCAGCGGCGGGCACACGGCGACGTACCACGTCCCGGGATTGACCCAGGCCCACCGCCTCGGCTCGACGCGCGACGACGCGGTGGGCGAGGCGTACGACAAGGCCGCGACGATCCTCGGGCTCGCGTATCCGGGCGGGCCTCGATTGGACGCGCTCGCCCGGGACCCCGCCGCCGATCCCTACGCGGTCGAGTTTCCCGTCAGCAGATTGGAGGACGGCTCGCTGGACTTCTCCTTCAGCGGGCTGAAGACCGCCGTGCTGTACGCCGTCCGGGGCGTGCCGGTGCGCAAGGGCGCGCCGGGCCCGCCGCCCCCGCCGCCGCTCACCGATGCCCGCGTGCGCGACCTGGCGGCGTGCTTCCAGCGGGCGGCGTGCCACGCGGTGATGCTCAAGGTCGGCCGCGCGCTCGACGCGCTGGCCGACAGCGGCGTCCGGTGCCAGTCCATCCTCGCCGGTGGCGGCGTGACGGCCAACAGCCGGCTCAGGAAAGAACTCACGGCGCTGGCCGCCGAGCGCGGGCTCGTGCTGCGCTTGCCGAAGATGGAATATTGTCTTGATAACGCCGCCATGATCGCCGCGCTGGGCGGGCTGCGATTGCTCGCCGGCGAGCGCGACGACCTGACGCTGCGCGCCCATCCCTCCAGCGACATCCCCGCCTTCACCGCCCTATGACCGCCGATCCCCCGGACAT
The DNA here is from genome assembly GCA_044440025.1 of Phycisphaerales bacterium JB060. GTDB lineage: Bacteria > Planctomycetota > Phycisphaerae > Phycisphaerales > UBA1924 > JAHCJI01. The sequence continues at coordinate 7,585 of JBITAF010000095.1, forward strand.
CGACTCCTTCGCCCAGCCCGAGCGGATCGAACGCCCGCCGCATCCGGCGAGCCTCCCGGACGAAACCATCCTCGCCCAGTGCACGCTGGAGCGCGGCCGCATCGGCGGGCCGGGGGGCCAGCACCGCAACAAGGTCGAGACGGCCATCACGCTCACCCACCGGCCAACGGGCCAGAGCGCCCAGGCCGGCGAGCGGCGCAGCCCGAAGGACAACCAGCGCATGGCGCTCCGCCGCCTGCGGCTCGCGCTCGCAACGCATGTTCGCTTGAGCGTCCCCGCCGGCGAGATCCGCAGCGACCTGTGGCTCGAGCGCACCAGGGGCGGCAAGGTCGCCATCAACCCGAACCATCGCGATTTTCCGACCATGCTCGCCGAGGCGATGGACGTGGTGTGGGCGGCGCGCATGGACGTGCGAAAGGCCGCCGCGAGGCTCCAGGTCAGCCGCACGCAGCTCGTCAGGCTGATCGCGAAGCACCCCGCGGCGCTGGCGGAGATGAACGCCGCCCGCGTGCAGCGCAAGCTCCGCCCGCTGCACCCCTAGGTGTACCGCCGTGGACCGCGGCTACCGGGCCGGCGTGTCCGTAGATCGCCGCGTCTACCGCCGCCGCCTCACCGCGACCAGCAGCCCGCCCAGCACGACCACCCCCGCCGGCGCCGGCACCACGCGGATGGTCGCCTCGCCCTCGGCGAAGTCATCCAGGCGGGATTCGGAGCCAACTGAGGTGCGATCGAAGTAGACATCGAACACGGTGGTCTCGGTCATCAGGCCGACATCGAACGGAGCGGCGACGTCGCTCGGGGCGGTGTACGTCGCCTCCCAGAACGCGATCGGGTTGCTCGGGTCGCCGTAGAGGCCACCGAAGAAGTGCAACTGCCAGGCGATGATGCCGCTCACGCCAGCGCCGTCGATCACGCCCGCCGTCGTGCCCGGCCCGTCCATCGGTCGCACCAACCGCGGCTCGCTCAGCCCCTGCGCCCCGGCCGACGAGCGGAGCGACGTCGCCACCCGGCCCATGGCGTAGTCACTGGGGTCGAAGTACGCCTCCATCCGGATCGTCGTGGACTGCCCCGGCTGCAAGACCGGGTCGTCCACCAGGATCGTGATGCCGTTGGCGGCCATCTGGGCGGGCGCCGCGCCGGCGGCCAGCAGCGGGGCTAGGGCGGCCAGGGTGGTCGTTCGGGTGCGCGTCATGGGCGGTCCTCCTCTGAGCACCATACCGGACGTTCCGCCCGCGTGCCAGCAATGCGCCACGGCCTTTTCGCGCGCGCTCGCGGCCCCCGGCGGGCCCTACGCGGCGTCCTGGCCGCTCGTGCCGGCGCCCGCGTCCTTCTTCTTCGCCGTGCGGACCGAGCCCAGTTGCACCAGCAGCACCTCGCCGCGGACCAGGTGCCTGCCGTGCTGCGCATCGATGGCGTACTGCACCGGGCCCACGCCGACTTCGAGTGTTTCATCGGTGAACCGCTTGCTCGTGGTCGTGCCGAGGATCGTGTAGTCGCCCTCGCCGGGCAGCGCGCGCTTGACGATATAAAACGTCCCCTGCGGGCCGCCGCCCTCCCACGAGACCTCGACCACCCCGCCCGGGCGCACGACGAACCTGGCGCTGTACGGGCTCTGCGGCGGCCCGGCCTCGCCCGGCTTGTCGCGCGGGCTCAGCCCCGCCAGGGCGTACACGCCCTCGTCCTCGGTCACGGCCGCGTGCGTCTTGATGGCGGCGATGGCCGCGCGGGCGCGGTCCATCGTCCGGCGGATGCTCATCCGCCACGCCCGCGTCGCGGCCTTTGCCCGGCTGGCGGCCCGGTCGGCCTCGCGGCGCGCCTGCCGGCTCTCCAGCACGAGGTCGCGGATCTCTTCGGCGAGCTCGTCGCCCAGGCCGATCGCCTGGGCGTGGTCGATCCACCGCTGGGTGTGGGCCGCGATCCAGTCCAGGGCGTCGGTCGGGTTGCGTGGCAAATTCTCGGGCATGGCTGGTGTCCTGTCTGGGTCTGGTCGGGGGCTCCCCGGGGCTTGGCGGGGCCTGGGGCGGCCCCCGCGTTCCCCTGCATCGACCGGCACGGCCGCCCGCTTGACTGCAAAACCCCGCCGGCGGCCCGGAACGCCCCAAACCGGCATGTTTTGCGCCCGTTTCGGTGTTTCAACGGGCCACGGACACTCTGAAACGCCCCGATTCCACGCGTCAACGGCCCATTTCCAAGCGTCAACGCCCCGTTGACGCGTCGCAACGGTGCGTTGACGCGTCGCATCGGGGTGTTGACGCGTCGCATCGAATCGTTGACGCGTGGGCGCGGGCCGTTGAAAGCCGTCTCGGGCCCGTTGCCGTGCCCCGATGGCTTCGCGGCGCACGCCAGTCGCTCCGCTCAGGGACCGCCGGGCGTCTGGGCGGCATCCGCCCCGCCCTCGCCGGCACGCCAGCGGGCCTCGGCGGCCTCGAGGAGGTCGAGGATGCGCGCGATCGCATCGCGGTCGCCCGGGTAGGGGCCTTCGGAGCGCCCCCCCCGGCCCGCCCGGGCCTGCGCGCCGACGCGGGCGAGCATCCGGGCGGCGGTCTGGCCGTCGACCTCGAACGTCGGGTCGGCCCCCGCATCCAGGAGGGCACGCACGAAGCCCGGCCGGACCAGCTCGGCCGAACGCCAGAGGGCGGTGCGGGCGCTCGCGTCGGTCGCGTCCACCGCAACGCCCGCGTGGGCGAGCACGGCGACCATCGCCGGGTCGCCGCCGTCGATGGCCGCGTGCATGGGGGCTCGGCCCGGGTCGGCCCCGGCGCGCAGCAGCGCCGCCACCGCCGGCGTCACGCCCTCTCGCAGCGCGTTCTGGACGGCCGCGTCGAGGACGGATTGGGTGAAGGCGACGTCCCGCGCTAGCAAGGACGCCGTCATCCCCAGGTCGCGCCGCCACGGCTCGCGCCAGGCGCGGCGAGCGGCGCCCACCGCCCCGTGCATGGCGTGCACGCCCAGGGGGGCCGGGGACGCACCGGCCGGCGCGAGCAGGGCGTCCAGCAGCGCGAGGTCGGCGGCGCGGACCGCCGATGCGCAGGCAATGCTCCGATTTATGTCGGACCACGCCACCGATCCGATGATCCGAGCCCGCAGGTCGTCGCCGGCCAGCAACAGGTGGCCGATCACCTCGGCCTCGTCGCCGATGCGCGGCGGGGCGTCCAGGAGCACAAGGGCGATCCGCTCGTGCCCGCCGCGGAGCGCGGCGGGCACGGGCGTGGTGGATCTCGAACCGGCAACGCGATCGGCGCCAGCGTCCAGCAGCGCCGCGACCGCGTCGCCGTGGCCGCGACCGGCCGCCCAGCCCAGCGCGGTGGTCCCCCACTTCCGCGCGAACACGCCGTCGTTGGCACCCAGCAGGCCATCGATTTCCGCGCCACCCGCCAGCAGCCGCTCGATTTCCTCCACGTCCCCCACCGCCGCCGCGCGATGCAGCGGCGGCAGCCGATCGACCGCCATCCACCGGTGCGTGAGCAGGGCCGCGCTCGCGCCGAGCACGAGGATCAGGGCCCACGCCGCGCCGAGCATCGGCGCACGCGCGGTGAGCAGCTCGGCGATGCTCGTGCGCGCGTTCGGATCGCGCCCGCACTCGGCACAGGGCGCGCCATCGGGCAGGCCGTCCCGCGCGTGACCGCACGCCACGCACCGGTTCTTCCTCGCGCGCCGCCGGCGACGCAGCGGACGCAGCGCGACCAGCGGCAACAGCAGCACGCTCCACGCCAGCGCATGCACGAGCGTGTTGATGGCCAGCCCGATCGGCATCGGCCGCAGCGGCACGACCGCCGCGAGCCCGTCGATCGGCCAGGGCGCCAGCACGATCCGCTCGTGGCCCGCCACCGCGTCGTGCGATGCCGGCCATGCATACGCCATCGCCGCCAGCCCCCCGCGCACGTGCTCGCCGGGCAGGGCGAACTCGGTCGGCCCCGCGTGGCGCACCGCCCGCACGCACCGAGCGGGCCACCCGGCGCTCACCTCCCACGCCTGGTCGAACGTGCGCGCCCGCGCGGGCGCGAACGGCCCGGGCTGGTCGGGAAGCCCATGCCCCACGCTCCACGCCGGCAGCGTCGTGGGCGCCTCCAGATCCGGCGGCTCGTCCCACAAGTCCAGGGCATCGAACGTGCGCCACGTGAGCGTCCGGTCGCGCCCCTCCTCGACCAGCCACCCGCGCATCTCGGTCCGGGTTCCCTCCGGCACGCCGGTGAGCAACGTGTCGGGCCACGCCGAGCGATCCACCAGCGCGCCCGCCCACGCGACGAGGACGCTGGAGCACAGGCCCAGGGCGAGCAGCAGGATGGGCACGAACACCGCCCGCCTCACGGCGCGCCCTCGGCGGCGCGGAGCAGGTCGTGGATCTCCTGGGCGCCCGGCGTGCCGCCGCGGGCCGCCCAC
>JBITAF010000096.1:0-6632 GCA_044440025.1 Phycisphaerales bacterium JB060
AAGGTGGGGATGACGTCAAGTCCTCATGGCCCTTACGCCCAGGGATGCAAACGTGCTACAATGGCGTGTACAGAGCGATGCTAACCTGCGAAGGTATGCAAATCGCAAAAAGCACGCCCCAGTTCGGATTGCAGGCTGCAACTCGCCTGCATGAAGCCGGAATCGCTAGTACTCGGAGATCAGCTACGCTCCGGTGAATACGTTCCTGAGCCTTGTACACACCGCCCGTCAAGTCATGGAAGCCGGGAGCGCCCGAAGTCGCCACGTTTCAGTGGTGCCTACGGCGAGTTCGGTAACTGGGACTAAGTCGTAACAAGGTAGCCGTAGGAGAACCTGCGGCTGGATCACCTCCTTTCTAAGGGATTTCCTTAGACTCGCGGGTCGGCCCTGACCAGGTCGATCCACGGAGTGCGAACTCCAGCGAGCGATCAAAATCGTCAGTACACTCTCGTTCGCACCGCTGCGGAGCAATCCGCAACAACGCGACGAGCCAGCCGGTGACGGCTGGCGAGGAATATCTCGACCGCTTTGGACTCGAAACGGCCCGGAGTAATCCGGGCCGTTTTCTTTTGGTATTCAAGCACTCAGCACCCCAGTTGCTGGGGCGCCAGTTCTTGGGATCACAGTTGCCAACCCTTCGCCACTGCCGTGTCGTTGCGGCCCTCGTGCTGCACCGATGCGTCAAGGGGCTTGGGTGTTCCCGGCCGCGTCAACATTCCCTACGCTCCAGAACATGAACCCAGACCAGCCCATGCCCGACGACCAGCAACCGATCAAACTCGACTCCCAATCCGCGACCCGTCGTGGGAACACCGACGATGCGCGCGTGCTTGCCGTCGACCTGGCCCGAGTGCTCGCCGACGATAAATGTGAGGCAGTGGTCGTGCTCGACGTTACCGGCGAGAGCCCGGTGACAGACTACATTGTCATCGCCTCTGGCACCAGCGACCGTCAGATGGGTGCTGTGCTGGATCACGCCATGGAGTTGGCTGATGAGTCGGGCATGCCCGCCGTCCGGCAGGCGCGTGATGAACGTTCGACTTGGCTTCTCGCCGACTTCGTGGACGTGATGCTCCATATCTTCGAACCTAATACGCGGGCCCATTACGACGTTGAGAGCCTCTACCCCGACGCCACCGAAGTCGCTTGGGCCCGGCCCGATCAGGTCGATCGCAATCGCGCCGGTCTCAAGCCTGACGAGCGATTCCCGCAATGACCGCCGATGGCCTCGCCGCGGTGCGTGTGCCACTGGCCGGCGGGAGCTATGACGTGCTCGTTGGGCAGGGGGTGCTGCCCAGAGTTGGCGATTTGTGCACGCGTGCCGGCCTGGTGCCCCGTCGGGTGCACGTGTTCGAGGATGTCGGCGTGCCCGAGCGTTTGCGTGATGCGGTCGGGGCGTCTTTTCCCGATGCGCGGGTGACACGATCGGGGTTGCGATTAGATGAGTCCTGCAAGTCGATCGCGTCCCTCGAGCGCATGCTCGTTGATCTGGCCGAGGCTTCCATCGAACGCACCGACCTCGTCGTCGCATTGGGCGGGGGCATCGTGGGCGATGTCGCCGGATTGGCGGCCGCGTTGCACCGTCGGGGTGTGCCCGTCGTGCAGTGCCCGACCACGCTGCTTGCCATGGTCGATGCCTCGGTGGGGGGCAAGACCGCCGTCAACCTGCGCGCCAGTATTGATGGATCGCCGGTGCTGCTCAAGAACGGCGTGGGGGCATTTCACCAGCCATCGCTCGTGGTGGCCGACGTGGACGCGTTGGCCTCGCTCGATTCTCGGCAGTTGCGGTGCGGGCTGGCCGAGTGCATCAAGCACGCCATCATCGCCGGTGGGGACGGGCGGGGCATGCTCTCGCTGGACGAGATGGCGTCGTCGCTCAGCGAACTGCTGGCCGGAGATTGCGGTGTGTTGATGTCGCTCGTGCGACAGAATGTAGAACTCAAGGCCTGTGTTGTCTCGGGCGACGAGAAGGAGTTCGCGCGGGGCGAGTCCGCCGGCCGACGAGCATTGAACCTGGGTCATACGTTCGCCCACGCGATCGAGGGGTGTGAGGGGACGCGGGTGGAAGTGGGGGGAGTGCAGGATCACCCCCTGCACGGGGAAGCCGTGGGGCTGGGGCTGATCGCTGCGGCGAGTTTCTCCGAGGCCGTGGGGCTGGCGTCGTCCGAGTTTCTGGCCTCGATCCGATGTGTCTTGGAAGCCGCGGGCCTCCCGACGCGTCTCTCGGCGTCACCCGCCACGTCCGAACTGATCCGTTCGATGCGGCAGGACAAGAAAGCGGTGGACGGCGATCTCCGGCTGGTTCTGCCGACGGCCAGCGGGGTGCGGATGCATGATGCCCCGTGTGCCGAGTTGCTCGAGCGGGCGTGGTTGGTGGTCTGCTAGGTGGGTATTCGCGTTGCGAGTACGGTATTCCCCGTGTGAAAGTGGAGAATCTTCGGGGATGAGGTCATCTTTGGAGGCGTTCGGGCGAACATCCCGATAACGCGGCCGGAAGGGTTGACAGAGGGAGGTGTTGCTGGCTCTGTGAGCGCCAGGTATTCGATCCGCTGCATTCGACGGGCAGGAGCCCTTATGCGCACGATCGCGATCGTCAACCAGAAGGGTGGCTGTGGGAAGACCACGACAGCTATCAGCCTGTCTGGGGCCTTGGCGGCCCGGGCCAAGCGCGTACTCCTGGTTGACATGGACCCCCAATCGCACTGCGCGGCGGGCCTTGCGATCCCCGAGGCCCACATCGAGATGGACATTGGCGATGCCATGCTGGCCGACCGGCCCTCGGCTCTGGATCGCTCGAAGCTGCTCTGGCGAATCGGCCGGAATCTCGACCTGCTGCCAAGCCGCATGAGGCTCGCCGGGCTTGAGGCGACCCGTGGCGGTCTGGCCACGCTGGAAGACAAGGAACAACGGTTGGCCAAGGTGATCGCCAGCCTGGACGGCTACGACTTCGCGATCATCGATTGTTCGCCCTCGATCGGCCTGCTTACCTACAACGCGTTGTGCGCGGCTGATGAGGTGCTGATTCCTGTGGAGATGAGCTATTTCTCTCAGCAGGGCGCCAGCCGGCAGGTGGCAACCCTTCGGAGTCTGGGGCAGCGGCTGGGACGGCAGGCCAAGCACTGGATCGTGCCCACCATACACGAACCCGACGCGGCGCTGCCGTGCGAGCTGCTCGAACAGTTACGGGGCCGATTCGGCACGCAGGTCTGCCAGACGGTCATCCACAAAGACGACAAGGTGAAGGAGGCGGCTACATTCGGCCGGCCGGTGGGTGAGTACGCCCCCCAGTCGCAGGCGGCCCTGGACTACGCGGATCTGGCCGAGTGGGTGCTTGGCAATACAACGCAGAAAACGGAGGTCCATGCCGCCCGTTCCGCCGAGCCGTGGACCGAGATTCCCGCCGTTCCTCCGAGCTCACAGACCGTGGCACAGGTGGCCGAGCGGGCCCGGCGGACCATGAGCCTTGATGAGCCAGAGGCTCAGGAAACTCCGGCCGAGGCGCTCGAGGGGCGGCCCGCTGCCACGACCGCGACGGGCGAGCCGGCCGAGGAGGCGGGAAATCTGGAACTCGAGCGTCTGCTGCTACCCAAGCACGGCTCGGAGGCCTTTGGCATCCACGCGGCCCGTGACGGGGTGTGGCTGGTGCAGCCGATCGGTCTGGGCCGCGCCGTGGCCGTTGCCGGGGCGTTCAACAACTGGTCTGCCCAGACCCACCGGCTTGACCGATATCCAAAGTTGGGCGTTCACGCCCGCAAGCTCGAACTCCCCCCCGGCCGGCATGCGTATCGGTTGGTGGTGGACGGATTCTGGACGGCGGATCCATTTAATCCCGATGCCGTAACAAATCCATTCGGTGAGCCCAACAGCATCGCCGAGGTTCCTGACCGATCGGGCGGCTCGCCCGGCGCGAGCCGAGAGGATCCACAGCCCGCCGCGTAATGGCGGGCCCTGCGCCCGAGAGGATGCTCGGGTGGGACACATGCGACGGAGCGCACGACGATGTCCGACCATTCGCCGACGACGTTTCCCGGCTCGACCAACGGGAGCTGGCCTACCGCGCGAGCATCGCGGGGGGCGGGCCCGTACGACCGCGCCGATTCGCCCGAGGGCGTGTCGGACGACTTGGCCGCCCTGTTTCTGGGTGTTGAGGATGAGGGCGATAGCCCGAAGGCACAGACCCAGGTCGAGCTGAAGCCCACGGGCGGCGCGGGGCAGCCGGCGTTCTCGCTTCTGGTGCTGGGCAACCTGCCGGTGCATGCGCCGGGGTGGGCCAGCCAGTACGCACGGGATCGCCACCGCGAGTCCGGGCGGCCCCTGGGGCTGTTGACGCTGGCCGATGAGGCTGCACGGCTGGAGGTTTTTGGTGTGTCCGAGTTGGACGGCTCGGGGGAAACCGACCTCTCGCGGGCCCTGCAACGGGTTGTCGGGCTGGGGGCGGACCTGATCGTGCGATTGCCAGAAGCCGAGGCTGGCTGGATCGGCGGCGAGTGCGGGGCGGCGTCGATGACCATACTTTCGGGCGCGGACGACCCGGCTATCGTGCGCGCCTACCAGAGCATCAAGTCGATCGCTCAAGATCTACCGCCGGACGTCGCCGGCCCATCCATGCGGATCGCCGTGGCTGGCTCAGCCGAACCGGTGGCCAAAGATGCGGCCCTGAAGCTGGCCCGGGCTGCCGAGCGTTTCCTGGGTATGAAGGTGGAGCGTGAGTCGCCGGTGCGGCGGATCGATGCGGGCGCTTCCAAGGAACTGTACCACGGCGAGGCGCCGGCCTGGGCCGACGTACCGGACCTGCTCAAGCGTGCGGCCGCGGTGCGCGATGGGGGCCATGTCGAGGTTCGGCCCGATGCGGGCGATCATTTCGAGCCGCGGCGTTCGGGCGTGCCGGTGGGTTTCAATGCCGAGGGCGGCGAGGCGCCCAGCCCCAAGGCCACGCGTGTGTCCGACAATACGCCACGAGACGAACATCCGAGCGCCGCGGCTGTTATGCCCGATGGGCTGGACCTTGTCGATGTGGCGTGCCCGTACGCGCACGGCGTGAAGCTGGCGGTCGATTCGTCGGGCGTGCTCCACTCCATTGCATGGGCGGCCGACAGCGAGCGAGCCTCGGCGGCGGTGCGTGATCTGGTGGTCGCCTCGAGTTGGCTGCGCGACCATGCGGACCTGGTTGCGGTGATCCTCGGTCGGCGGTTGTCGGGCCTGCCGAGTATCCGGCATCTGGTGCTGCGTGACGCTCGCGGTGCGTTGGGTCTGGCCCAGGGCGAGCTGCGTGTGCACGTGGAGGCTCCGGGTGGCGGCGCATTGCTCGATCTGAACTGAGCCTGCCGAGAAGTGGGCGCACGAAAAAGCCCGGGTTTAAGCCCGGGCTTTATTGCGGTTGGTTGTGGAAGTCAGGCGGTCTTCTTCGATTCAACCCGGAGGTCGTCCAGGGTCATCTTGCCCTTGAGGTCGTCGCGATCAATGACATACTTATCGCCCTCGTGGTCTCGCTCGGGCAGCTCATAGAGCAGGTCGATCATCAGGTCTTCCATGACGCCGCGGAGGGCGCGGGCGCCGGTGTCTCGCTTGAGCGCCCGGTTGGCGATCTCCTTGAGCGCGGCCTTGGTGAACTGGAGCTTGGCGCCTTCGAGATCGAAGAAGTGCTGGTACTGGCGGACCAGGGCGTTCTTGGGCTGGGTCAGCACGGTCATCATGACGTCCAGGGTCAGCGGCATGAGCGGGCTGATGATCGGCAGGCGGCCGACGAGCTCGGGGATCATGCCGTACTCGATGACGTCCTCGGTGGTCGCCTGGGCCAGCAAAGCGCCGCTGCGCTCGCCGACCTGGGTGGCGTCCTCGCCGGTGCCGAAGCCGATGCGGCTGCGGCCCACGCGACGACGGATGATGTCTTCCAGGCCCTGGAACGATCCGCCGCAGATGAAGAGGATGTTGGACGTATCGACCTGGATGTACTGCTGCTCGGGGTGCTTGCGGCCGCCCTGGGGGGGCACGTTGGCCACGGTGCCCTCGAGCATCTTGAGCAGGCTCTGCTGGACGCCCTCGCCCGACACGTCGCGGGTGATCGAGACGTTCTGGCTGGTCTTGCCGATCTTGTCGATCTCGTCGATGTAGATGATGCCCCGCTGGGCGGCGTCCAGGTCGAAATCGGCGGCCTGGAGCAACTTGAGCAGCAGGTTCTCGACGTCTTCACCCACGTAACCGGCCTCGGTCAGCGTGGTGGCGTCGCCGATGGCGAAGGGCACCTTCAGCATCCGCGCCAGCGTGCGCGCCAGCAGCGTCTTGCCGCTGCCGGTGGGGCCGATGAGCAGGATGTTGCTCTTGTCGAGTTCGACCGAGGTGTCGTTGCTCTCCAGGTGAAGCAACCGCTTGTAGTGCGTGTGCACGGCGACGGCCAGCGTCTTCTTGGCCTGCTCCTGGCCGATGACGTACTGGTCGAGGAACTCGGTGATGTTGCGCGGCGTGGGGACCTCACCCAATGCGCTGCCGACCGCCGAGACCTTGCGGCGCTCCTGGCGGAAGATGTTCAGGCACAGGTCGGTGCAGGGGTTGCAGATATAGACCTGCCCCGGACCTTCCACCATGGGTCCGACCTCTCGGCTGGACTTGCCGCAGAACGAGCAGGTGGTGACGCG
>JBITAF010000097.1:0-55779 GCA_044440025.1 Phycisphaerales bacterium JB060
GGACCGTAAAAAAAGTCTTAGGTTTGATCGGGGTGGGGGTTTGGGTGGGGCATGGTCGCGTCTGGCCCGGCCCCGATCGGGCCGGCGGCGCCCGCCGCCGCCGCGCGCCGGCGAGGGTCGCGACCAATAAAAACGGCCCGCGGGGGCGGGCCGGGGGCTCGGGCGGAGATGCCGCGGAATGTTATGGGCCCGTGGCCGCGTCGTAGGCGCTCAGGTAGTCGGCCATGTCGGTCGAGTCGATCTGGCCGTCGGCATTCGTGTCGGCCCGCTCGTCGCCGGCGGTGTAGTAGTCGGTGAACAGCATCATGTCGTAGGTGTCGGTCGTGCCGTCGAGGTTCATGTCGGTCTGGAAGCAGTTGTAGGGCTTCTTGAACAGCCACACCTCACGTTCGTCGTTATCCTCGGCGAGCGTGTGGGTCGACCAGAATCGGCAGAACTCCGGATCGGCCTGCATGTCGCCATACAGCGCCCAGCGATCGTCCACCTCCCCATAGCCCAAGCTGGGGCCAAACTCGACCTGCTCGTACGCCGCCACGCCGCCATAGCTGTTGTCGATCTGGGCCCGCACGATCCGCTGGTCGACCGTAGGCGAGGAGAAGGTGTACTCGACATAGAGTCGCCCCGTCCTGGTGACGCCGATGACCGGGTGGTAGCAGTGGCCCGCCGCGACCTCGGACTCATAGCTCGTGATCCGCCCCTTGGCGATGATGGTCGGGGACCACGTTGTCGAGAGCAAGAGCGGCGAGTGGAAGTGCTGGTACGTCACGGGGGTGGTCGCGGGCACCACCTCGGGTCCCAGGTCCGGGTCGATCACGTACCACTGCACCGCCCACAAGCTCGTCGACTGGTCGATGCCCGCGCTGGCGGCAAAAACGCGCGGGTTGCCCTGGTTGTCGCGGGCCATCACGGCGGTGGTGAACGATTCGTCGATCATCGTCGGCGTGAAGCTCGGGACCGGCGTGGTGGGGTACAGAAGTTGCGGAAGGCCCGCTCCGGTAATCGGCCCCAGGTCCAGGGGCGAGATCGACATGTCGTCCAGCACGAAGTCCGTACCCGACAGCGTCAGGCTCTGGCGGATGCGCCAGTCCGAATCGCCGGGCGTGGGCACGGGCACGCCCTGATCGCCCTTGAAGACGCCCTTGAGCCGGATGTTCTGGATCAGACCGCCGAAGGCCACCGGCTCGTTGCTGATCATCAGCGTGACGTTCTCCCACTGTTCGTAGGGTTCCTGCACGATGCGTGTATGATACGAATCGTCCGGAATATCCAATGCCGTCGTCTTTGCGATCACGATGTCATCTTCATTGATGCGCCCTCCATCATGGATGGTGGTCATACCGGACGCCCCAGCGAACTCGCGAGGCACGAACAGGATGGTCTGCGTGCCGGTGGTAACCTGGTCTGTAAATGGGGTAGCGCACTGCCCCGGTTCCACACCCGTGATGATCACGTCATCGGTCTCAAAACCGATCGAGGGATAGAGGAAGGAACCGTTGACCTGGGCGTGGCCACCTTCCTCCTCATACTCGGTGAAGAGAAGATCCAGCCTGAGTGCCTGGCCGCCCATGACGCCCGTCGGATCAGGACTTATGGGCGCATCATCCGTCCAGTACGTGAAGCCGGCGGGATCGGGGGCCGGCGGCACGATGCCCGGCAGGCGGCGGTTGAAGTTGGTGAAGGCCGGGGAGCGGCTCGCCGCGACGTGCAGGCGTGGGAAGCACGATCCGGAAACCTCTTGCCGAGCGGCCTTGAACACTGGATCGTCCGACTCAGTGTCCACCCCCTCGGCGTAGAGCATCCACACGTGGCCGGTGATGGGGTCGTAGGCAGCCTCTGGAAACATCAGGGCGTAGTAGAGATCGATGCTCGGCAGGTTCACGCCTGCCGGCCGGAAGGGGTAATCGTTGGGCGCGATCTCGTACGACACCGGCCCCCATCGCCGCGTGTCCTGCGGGCTCCCGGGAACGATCGGCGCCGACTTGTCGAACATGGTCATGCGGTGGCTGCCCAGCACCACGATCTGGTCGAGCCCGACCGCCAGCGATGGCGATGTGCTCAGGTCGAACCGGTACTCGGCCGGGTCCTTGGGCACACGGTAGATGTCGTGATTCTGTCCGAGGGCTGCGCCACAGGCGAGCGTGAGGCGGCGATGGCGATGTGCTTCTGCATGGCGTGGTCTCTTTGCCTAGTTTCATGTATCACGATAACCGATTTCGGACCATCCCGGTCGGCAAACTGAAAAAAACGCCATCGGGCCCCGTCGTCTGCAACTGCAATTGCTCGATAGCCGTACAATCTCCAATGGACCGTTCGATCATCCTAGCCGCCGCCGCCGTTGTCGGGTTGCTTTCCTGTGGAGTCACTGTACACGCGCAGCCGACAGAGGTATGCGAGCCCCAGCGCCTCGTTTCACCGCCGACCATTTCTCCCTTCTCATTCGGCCGCGAGATCGCCACCAACGGCGAATACTGGTTTATCTCGGATCGAAGCGCGGGGACCCTGTGTAGCGGAGGACCACTCGAATGCGGCACGGGCGCGGTGTTCGTCTATCAGGATTTTGATGGAACGCTCGAGCTCGTCCAGACGATCGTGCCACCCGACGTCCGGTTGTACGACAACTTTGGAGTCAGCATGGATGTCGATGGCGACCGCCTCATCGTCGGCAGCATGGGGGCTGAGTGGCCGGGCACCGGGATGCGCCAGGGCATCGCCTATATGTACGAACTCGAAGACGGCCGGTGGATCGAGACCGGCAGGCTGCAACCACCAGTTGAGGTCAGCGAAGCTTTCGGAAGGAACGCCTACCTGTCCGGCGACGTCGCACTGGTTACGTCCAGGCGTCCGCGGAACGTCTACCGGTACGAACTTGTGGACGATCAGTGGATCCAGAGGGAGTCCATCCAGCCGCCGGATGTCCACGCTCGCGGTGAATGCTTCGGCTGCACGGGCTTGGCCTTCGGAGAGTGGTTCTTTGTCGCGACGTTCCTCGACAGCACGACCAGCTCGCGTGCGGGTCGGTCTACGCGTACCGCATGCGACCCGACAACACGCTGGAGTTCGTACAGAAGATCGAGTCGGCCGGCACCGGTGGCTTCGGCCACGGCATCGACTTCGACGGCCAGACGCTCGCCATCGGCGCGATGTACACCCACCGCGACGTTCTCTATCAGGGCGTCGTCCACACGTACCTGTTCGACGGCGAGCAATGGATTCTCGAGCAGGAGATGACCCACGACGACCCGCTCGAGCCGTCGTTGCTGGGCATCTCGGTGAGCATCCAGGGCGACACGCTGCTGGCCACCGAGAACGCGACACGGACTGGAACGGTCGAGGGCCGCATCGTTCGCTTCGAGCGGCGGCCGGGCGTCGGCTGGCAGGAGGTGGGCGACCTGGTCGCCGCGCCCCCGGTCTACGCCCGGGATTTCGGCGAGCCGGTCGTCATGCGCGACGGGAAAGTCCTCGCGGGCGCGCCCGAAGAGATCGACGCCTCGGGCTTTCTCACCGGCGCCGCCTACTTCTTCGACCTCACCTGCACCGACTGCCCGCCCGACCTCGACGCCGACGGCGCCCTGACCATCTACGACTTCCTGATGTTCGCCAACCTCTTCGACGCCGGTGACATGCAAGCCGACTTCGACGGCGACGGCGAGCTGACGATCTTCGACTTCCTGGCGTTCCAGGACGCGTTCGATGCGGGGTGCGAGTAGGAAGGCAATGGGGCGGAGGGGAGAGGGACCCCGGCTCCGGGCCCATTGCCCATTGCCTAGCCCCCATTGCCCGATGCCCCCTCCCCCGATCATCCCCCCTGACGCCCTCCAAGGGCCCCTGCCCGCCCCCCGCCATCCCCCCGCTTTGCCCAAACCGCACAACCGGACCCTTTTCCCGCCGGGCGAACCCTGCGAACTGGATCGCCGCCGGATATATCCCGATGGAAGTGCCAAGCGGCCCGCGGGTGTGGGCCGAACGGGGTGCGATGGCGGGAGGCCCGCCGGACGCCCCTGGCTTATCAACCGGATGGTGAAACCATGTCAACGATTCAGCAGACGCAACAAGGCACGCTCAACTTCGTCAGCCAGCGCATCGCTCCGTGGACGGAGAACGCCGAGCAGCTCACACTCTCATTAGAAGACACCACGACCCTGTCGGCGCTGCTCAGCGACGCCCAGAGCAAGTTCACCGACGCCAAGGAAACCTGGAACGAGTACCGCGCCAAGGTCGACGCCCAGGACGAGGCCATCGACGCGCTCTACGACTTCGCCTCGCTGCTGGTCCAGCAGATCCGCGTGGCCGCCAAGAAGGACGGCACCGACAACCTGTACGTCCTCGCCCAGATCGAGCCGCCCAAGAAGCCCGCCTCGCGCACCGACGCGCCCATCCCCACCAACCTGCGGACCACCAGCACCACCAGCGGCGACGTGGTCCTCACCTTCGAGGGCTCCAAGGCCGGCGGCGTGCTCTTCGAGGTCCAGCGCCAGCTCCAGCCCATCGGCCAGCAGCCGGGGGCGTGGGACACCCTGGCGACCATCGGCCAGAAGGAGCACGTCGACACCGCCGTGCCCAGCGGGCTGGCGGCCGTCAGCTACCGCGTCCGCACGCAGCTGACCACCGGCATCCTCAGCCAGTGGAGCTATCCGGCGCCCTTCTACTTCGGCAACGGCAACCAGGCGGCCCCGGTGCAGGCGGCCGCCCAGAGCGCACAGGCCGACGCGGCCCCCGAGAGCGGCGAAGGCGATGGCCAGAACCTGACCATCGACGACGCCCAGCAGCTCAAGGACGCCCAGACCGCCAAGGGCAAGGGCAAGGCCGGGTAAGACGCGGGGCTCGGAACAGCCTGCCGAAACGAGAACCGCGCGGCGGATGGGCACGGGCCCATCCGCCGCGTGTTGGTTGGGCGCCGAACCTTGCGTTTACTCGTGCCTGCGTCGCTTCTTCCCTACCCTCCCCGCGTGCCGTCCAATCTCCCCTCCAACATCGCCCACCTCGGCCGCACCATCCGCAACATCCGCCGGGCCCGCGAGATCATCGGCGTCCTGGTCAGCTTCGGCTTCGGCGAGGCCGTGCGCGACCTGGAACTCGACCGCCTCGTCCAGCGGGGCCGACGCATGGTCGGGCTGGGCGCCAAGGAGGCCGTCAGCAGCGACGTGCAGCGCAAGCCCACCGCCGTGCGGCTGCGCGAGGCCATGGAAGAACTCGGCCCCACCTTCGTCAAGCTGGCCCAGGTGCTCAGCACGCGGCCCGACCTGATCCCCCCCGAGTGGGCCGAGGAGTTCACCAAGCTGCAGAGCACGGTGCGGCCTGTGCCGGCCGAGGAGATCAAGCCCTACATCGACGAGCTGATCGAGCGGATGCCCGCGACCAGTCAAGAGGGTCCCCGGTTCCACCGCATCGAGTACGAGTCGATGGCCGCCGGCTCGATCGCCCAGGCCCACCGGGCCACCCTCGCGGGCGGCGGGGGCGAGGTCGTCCTGAAGGTGCTCCGCCCGGGCATCGAGGCGGTCATCGAGGCCGACCTGGAGATCATGGCCACGCTGGCCGAGTTCATCGAGGACCGCTTTACCGACCTTGGGTATAGCCCCGTGGAGGTGGTCGAGCAGTTCCGCCGGCAGGTCCGCCGCGAGATCGACCTGGAGCTGGAGCGCCGCAGCATGGCGCGCATGGCCGCGGCCTTCGCCGAGGACGACCGCGTCCGCTTCCCCAGGGTCTACCCCCAGCACAGCACGCCCGAGATCCTCTGCATGGAGCGCATCGATGGCGTGCTGCTGAGCGACTTCAAGAAGCACCCCGAGGACCACTTCACCGAGGCCCAACGCCGCGAGATCGTCGCCATCGGCAGCGACGTGGTCTTCCGGCAGTGCTTCGAGACGGGCTTCTTCCACGCCGACCCGCACCCGGGCAACATCTTCGTGTTGATTGATCCAACGGTGGACGCGCGGGGGGAGGGCAAGGCGAGCGAGCTTGCAATGCGCCAGGCCCCCGAGGTCCGCCTCTGCTTCATCGACTACGGCATGACGGGCAACATCGACCCCAGGACCGCGGAAGTCCTGGCCGACCTGGTGCAGGGCACCATCGCCGGCGACCTGGACCGCGTGCTGGACGTGGTCATCGAGCTGACCGGTGTGAGCCCGATGAAGGCCCACGACCGGGTGTTCCGGGCCGACGCGTGGGAGTTCATCAGCCGCTTCCAGAGCGCCAGCCTGGCCGATCTGAGAATGGGCGCGCTGCTCAGCGAGTTCTTCGCCAAACTCCGCAAGCACAAGCTCCGTGTGCCGGCCGACATCGTCTACCTCATCAAGGCCGTGACCACCATCGAGGGCGTGGGCGAGATGGTGTGCCCCAGCTTCGACCTGGTCTCCCACGTCCGCCCCCACATCGAGGGATTGCTCCGTCGCCGCTACGGCTTCCGCGCCACCAAGCGCCGCGTGCAGGGCGCGGCGCTGGGCTACGCCGAGCTGGTCGAGCGGACCCCGCGCGAGGTGGCCAGTATCCTGCATATGGTGCGCAATGAGGAGCTTGGCGTGCAGCTCAAGCACCACGGCCTGAGCGAGGTGACCGACGAGATCGAGCGGGCAAGCCGCAACATCGGCTATTCGCTCATTGTCGCGGCCCTGGTCGTGGGCGGTTCGATCATGCTGCTGGCCGACCGCGCCGCCGCCAGCCGCGGTGCGACCGACGCGCCCGAGGGGCTGCTGTTCTGGATCGGCCTCGCGGCGTTCGTGTTCGCCGGGCTGCTGGGCGTGATCCGGCTGCTCTTTGGGAAGCGCCTGTCGTAGCGCCAAACCCACGGTTCACCGCCCGCCGGGCTTCTTTCCGCTGATCACCCCGCCCGCGCCCTTGAGCAGGCCGCCGGCCGCATCGAACAGCGCCCCCACGCCCAGCCGAGCCGCATCGACGGTGGTGGCCGCCGCGTCGGCGGCCGTGCCCACCGGGTGGCGCATGGCCTCGCGCAGGGCACCCTCGACCGCCGGACGGATGCCCTCGAACACGCGGCCGGCGTGGTGGGTCAGATCGCTGGCGGCACCCCGGGCGTTACTGCCGGCGGCCTTGGCCAGGCGCGAGCCCGAGTCGCGCAGCAGGTCCTCGATGGCGCGCAGGTCGTCGATGGCGGCCCGCACGTCGTCCTTCGCGAAGGTTTCGCCGCGGGCCCGTGCCTCTTCCAGGGCGAGTTGCGTGGCGTGGGCGGCCTTACCCAGACCCTCGCCCAGGCCCTCGAGCGTCTCGGCCATGACCGAGTCCTTGCGCTCCTCGCTGAGCGTGTGCGCCCCCTTGCTGGCGCCCTCGAGCACCTCCCGGGTGACGCGCTGGACGGCGCTGGCGCCGCCCTCGATGGCACGGCCCGGTGTCGCGGCCGCGCTGGCTACCAAGTCGCTGATGCGCCGCCGAACCTCGCCCTCCGAGGCGGTCTCGTCGCCGGTGATGGCCTCGGCCTGGGCCTGAGGATCAACGTGGTTCTGCTCATTGTGGTTGCTCATGCGGGGCCTCCTTTGGATGCTCGACTCGTTACATAGTACGGGCGTGTCAACCAGGAGCCCTAAGCCGCTTCATCCCCCGCCTTTCAACCCTGGTAGCCTTTCGAGCGTCGGGCTGCCGTACCAGCCGTGCAGCGTCCACCAGATGTCGTCAGGCAGCAGGGTCGCGGCCAGTTGCTCGTTGGTCGCGTCGAGCCACACGAACACGCGCTCCTGCCCACGCGTATTGGCCAGCGTCCCGGCGATCAGCACGCCCTCCGCCCCTCGTACGCGCCCCAGGAGTTCCCGGCTGTACGGCGCGCTGCCCAGGACAAACATACGCCCGGCCCACTCGTCAGGGATCTCCGGGTCGCTCAGCCGACGCTCCTCGTACTCGCGCTCAAGACGGGGCAACTCATCCAGTGGCGCATCGGTGGTCAGCAGATAGGGCTCCATCACGAATACGCCCATCTCCGCCGCCGGATCGGTCGCCGCCAGCGCCGCGCCCTTCTCCATTGTGTCCGCATCGAATACGAAAATACCGCGATGGTCCGGGTCGCTCTTCGGCTCGGCCAGCGGCCCGGCGATGAGCAGCGAGCCCTCCTCGGCCAGCCGACGCATGTTTGCCATGTGCCCCCGCATGGCCTCGGTGCTCTGCTCACGCGTGGGCGACCGCAGCGGCCCGGTCTTGATGAAGACCATGGCGTAGTCGCGGACCATGGTGGCTACCGGCTTGACCGGCGATTCCTGGACAGCCGCGGGCGCGCTCGGACCGCCCTGGCAACCGCCAAGAGCGGCCACACTCGCGAGCAGGGCGGCGACGGTGACGGAGAGAAGGGGCCTGATCATGATCGGTGCTCCCCGGGCGCGGGCGATGATTAGAAGGGCGGGGCCTCGTTGGCGCCACCGTCGATCGGCGGAAGGTCGCCCTCATAGGGCTCAATCTTCATGTGGATGGACAGTCGCTGGGCCATGTTGGTTGTTGCGCCGTCCTGGATGACGGTCATGCGGATGACGCCCTCGGTCTTGACGTCGCCGCTGCCCTCGATCGAATCAAGGGAGAACGCCGACGAGCTGGTGCCGGCCAGCGTGTTCGCCTCCATGCGCATCCGTGTATTGGGTGGGAGGTCCACGTTTTCGATGTCCCGGGCTTCGGTGCTGACCCGGATCTTCGAGCTGACATGGAAGACACCATCCTCGATGGCCGTCAGGGTGTGGGTCGAGGTGCGCTGCATCTGCACGCCGCCGATCTCGATGTCCTCGATGATGCGCCAGCGGCCGCCCACGCCGATGGCCTCCTCGGGAAGTTGCACGCTGGCCGAGGAGGCGGTGTCCTCAATCGTCGATCGCATCTGCTGATCGATGATCGGCGATCCATCCTCGGACGTCGCGACAACTTCGGTCGTCCGGCCCACGGGGTCGAGCTTGTAGCGGATCCTGACCCCGCGCATCGGCGCGAGCCCCTCGCTGTAGGCATCGGCCACGAAGGGATCGATGCCATCTTCGGGCACCACGCCCACACGCTCGAGCACACCTTCGACACTGGCGATGCCGTCATCACCCACGCCACGCACGTGCAGGGTCATGAACATCTCGCTGGCGGGCAGTTGCACACCTTCGAAGCCGCCGCCCATGTCCATCTGCATCTGGAAGTTGGTGACCACCCGCAGCGTGCTCTTGTTGCCCTCGGCCAGCTCGTACCGGCGGACCTGCGGGTCTTCACCTGGCTCGAGAAGCTCGATCACGGGCTTGGCCTCGGGCGCGGCCTCGGCCTGGGGCGCTTCCTCCTGTGCCATCGCGGAGCCAACGCCGGCAGGGCCCAGCATCGCCGCCAGGATCAGGATGGCGGTCAACGAATATCGCATGCGTTGAAATCCTACTGCTCTGGGCTGGAGATCACTCAGCGATCCGGTTTGGTATCGGGCTTGGGTGTGCGAGCAGGCCGCTGTGGCTGGTGGTCCTCTTCGACCGGCTCGGCCTTGGGCTCGGTCACGCGCCCCAGCGCGCCGGGCAGCTCAACCCCGGCTTGCCGCGCCAGCTCGTGCACCGGCGGGAGCGAGCCGATGAGGCCCGACAGGAAGTCGCTGGTGCTGCCGCCCACGCCGGCCTTGCCGCCCGGGCCGCCGCCCGCGCCGGTGTCCCACACGGTGATCTTGTCGATCTTCAGGTTGCTGATGGCCTTGACCTGCTCGGCCACGAGTTGGGGCAGTTGCTCGATCAGCAGCAGCGTGGGCGCCACCTGCGGGTTGTCGGCGGCCGCCTCCATGAGCTGGCGATAGCCCTCGGCCTTGGCCTCGAGCACCTGCCGCACGCCCTCGGCCTCGGCCTTGTACTTTGCCAGCGTCGCGTCGGCCTCACCCCGCGCCTCGCGGCGACGCTTCTCGGCCGCGGCCTCGGCGGCGATCTCGATCCGCTCCTTCTCGATCTCCTGCGGCGCCAGCTCCTCCTTGCCAAGACGCGCCAGCTCCTGCTGACGCTCGGCCTTCAGGATCGCCTCGTGCGCCTCGGCGGCCGCCACGTCGGACCGGCGGCGGCTCTCGGCACGCACCTCGGCCAGCTTCGCGTTGTACTCGGCGATCTGCGCCTGGCTGGTGTTCTCGCCCTCCACCGCACGCGCCTCGGCCTCGGCCACCTGCACACGCTGGGTCTGCTCGGCACGCTTGCTCGCCGCGGCCGTCTCGGCCCGGCGCTCGGCCACGGCGATGTCCTGGTCGCGCTTGCTCTCGGCCTCGCCCGTAACGGCCTGGGCCTCGAACTCGGCCACCGCCACGCGCTGCTTGCGTTCGGCCTCCTTCTCGCCCTCGGTCGCCGTGGCCGTCTCCTTGGCCACGCTCACCGTCCGCTCGCGGTTGGCCGTCGCCTCGCCCGTGGCCCCGTCGCGGTCGGCCTGGGCCACCTCCACCTTGGCCTTATTGATCGCCTCGGCCGCCGCCCTTTGCCCGATCGCCCGGATGTACCCGCTCTCGTCGGTGATGTCGCGGATGTTCACGTTGATCAGCTCGAGGCCGACCTTGTTGATCTCCTGCGTCACGTTGTCGCGGATCAGGCTCTCGAACTTCTCGCGGTCCTTATTGATCTCCTCGATCGACAGCGTCGCGATCACCAGGCGGAGCTGGCCCAGCACGATGTCCTGCGCCAGCTCGCGGATGCCCTGCGGCGGCTTGCCCAGCAGGTTCTCCGCCGCCGCGGCCATCAGCACCGGGTCGGGCGCGATCCGCACCGTGAAGGTCGAAGGGACGTTCACGCGGATGTTGTTCAGCGACAGCGCCCCCTCCAGGGGGATGTCGATCACCAGCGGCTCCATGCTCATGTAGGCGTGCTGCTGGACCACCGGCAGCACGAACTTCATGCCCCCGTTGTAGCACCTGCGCCCAGTCTTGCCGGCCTGGCCCCACACGACCAGGACTCGGTTCGGCGGGCACCGCTGGATGCGACTGGCGAAGAAGATGATGACCAGCAGGACAACGAACAGCCCCACACCGATGCCGATCATCACAAACATGCCGATGTTGTCGCTCGAAGTGCCGGACGCCTGCGCGAGCAGGTTCGTAAGATTCATCGGGTCCATGGACGCGGTCTCCCCCCAGTGCCGGCCCGCTCACGGGCGGCATGTGCGAATCAGGATAGGCCAGGGCGGGCCTACGCCCGCTCGACCAGCAGCGTGTTCGTCTGATTGTCCGCCGACACGATCCGCACGCTCGTGCGGGGCGGGATCGGCTCGTCCCCCGCCTGCACCGCGTCGTACTCGCGGCGGTTGCCGTTGATCACCACCGACACCGCCCCGCGGCCCTTGTTGGCCGGCGGCACGGTCACCGCGACGTCGCCGGTCAGGCCCGCCGCGCTGGAAATACCGATATTGCCAGATCGCTGCAGCTTGAACACCTGCCGCGTCATCCAGCCCATAAGCCAGGCCACCCCCACGCCGCTGACCACCGCGATAGCCACCGACCCGGTCATACCAAGATCGAGCACCCGGAAGGCCCCAAGGCCCATCCAGCCCGAACCCAGGCAGAACGCCGCGACCGTCTGGATGCTCAGGGCCCGGAAGTCGCCGGCCCCGCTCATGTCGGTGTCAACATCGACATCGACGTCGAAATCGCCACCGAGCTCACCAGCAAGTAGCTGGATCACGAACAACCCGGTGCCGAACAACGCGGGGATCGCAAACCAGATCGCCCCATCGGCAAAGAACCAGTCGAGCATGTCGAGCCCCCTCTCGCCAGGTTCTTAGGGAATCTTGCCCAGAGATTACTCCACGTCCTTGCCCTCGGCCACGTCCGTGATCGACGCGGGCTCGTGGGCCTCGTCGTCAAACTCACCCCGCTTGAGCCTGCCCATGTACTCGTGGTACGCCTTCATGGCCTGGGGGCCGAAGATCAGCATGATCGGGATGTTCACCCACAGCATGAGCCCGAGCCCCAGCGTCGTCCACAGATTGAGCTGGTCCTCGGTCTGGATGAACGGCAGCGTGGACAGCACGATCAGGATGCAATAGATGATCTTGTACGGCATGACCGCCTTCGGCGCGGCCTTGCCGAACAGGTAATACACGCCCTGCTCGCCGTAATAGCTCCACGAGATCATCGTCGAGATCGCGAACAGCCATGACGCCAGCACGATGAGCCACTTGCCAAGCCCCGGCACTGCGCGATCGAACGCGTGGGCCGTCAGGCCGGCCCCGACGTAGTAGCCGTACAGCGGGGTGTTGCCCGCTTCGTCGGTCGTCAGCGTGGGCCGCGTGTCGGCCTCCGCGGGCGCCCACGAGATGACCCGCCGCTCCCCATCCTCGCGGATCACCCCCCGCATCTCGAGCCGTTGGGCGTCGTCGCCCTCACCGACCTCGGCCAGGACCATCACGCGCCCCCCAAGGCTCCAGTCGCCCGAGGTCCGCCGGGCCTCGTCGCTGCGTGCGGGCAGGTCGGTGGCGGCCACCAGCCACTCGCTCGACTTGTCGTTGATGCTCGAGACATCGGCGGCGGGCACCTCGATGATGGGATCGATGTTGTCCCCCGCATCGGCGATGGCGAAGACGACTGTCTGCCCGTCATCGGAGATGACCATGCCTGTGGCGGACGCCTCTGTGCCACCGTCGCTGTATGTCAGGGTCTGCACCGGCGTGGCCGACAAGGCGGGGATGTCGATTGTCGCCTCCGCGTCGCGGTTCCACGCGCCAGTCGAGAGGATCACCAGCGCGGTGATCGTGCACACCACGATCGTGTCGATCAGCGGCTCCAACCCGGCCACCACGCCCTCGCGCACCGGCTCGTCGGTCTTGGCCGCCGAGTGGGCGATGGGCGCCGAGCCCTGGCCCGCCTCGGAGCTGAACAACGCACGCTGGATGCCGTACGACACGGCCACGCCGAAGGCCGCCCCGCCGAACGCCCGGGTCGCCGTTGCCTCTTCCAGGCCCAGGCCAGACCGCACGATCAACGCCATCAGGCCCGGCAGGTCCACGACGTTGATCGCCAGCACATACAGGCCCGCCAGCAGGTAGATCGCGCACATCAGCGGCACGATCCGCCCGGCGACCGAGCCGATCCGCTTGATGCCGCCGATGATCACCAGGCCGACCAGCACCGCCAGCACGATGCCCACCACGATGCGGGGCACGGCGGTGTACTGCGTGGTCACCTCGGCCACGTTCCACGACTGGAACATGTTCCCGCCCGTCACCGCACTCACCAGCAGCGTGATGCAGAACAGCCCGCCGATGATCACGCCCAGCGGGCCCAGGCCCCACTTCTTGAAGCCTTCACGCACGACGAACATCGGCCCGCCGTGGGGGTTGTCCGGGTCGTCGGTGTTGCGATACAGCATGCTCTGGGTGACCTCGGTCATCTTCAACGCCATGCCGATGACACCGATGATCCACATCCACATCACCGCACCCGGCCCACCCAGGGCCACCGCCGCCGCGACGCCGCCGATGTTGCCCAGGCCAACCGTCGCCGACAGGGCCGCCGACACCGCCTGGAAGTGGTTGATCGCGCCAGGGTCGTCCTTGTCGTCGAACTTGCCACGCACCACCGACGTCCCGTGCGTGATCGCCCGGTACTGCCCGAACACGGACCAGATGGTGAACAGGATGCCCGTGGCAAGCAGCAAGTACACCACCACGTCATGGAACAGGACGCCGTTGATGACGCCCACAACATCTTCGAAGCTGCCCAGAAGGTCGCTGATCGCCTGCATGCCTGGGGGTCCTTTCTACGAGCGCCGGGCTTCTTGATGGGTCCCACGAGTGGCCCGATTCAACGGTGCGGAGGGGCGCGAGAGGGACATCATCCCCCACGCGGGCCCCATGTTCAAGCCCTTTTCGGCATTCTGGGCCCACCCGCCGCCAGATTGCCCACGCCTACGGCAACGCGGAGGCGGGAGTTACGCTCCAGACCCCCGCAGCCTGTCGCTTTTTGTCGCATGCCCCCGCTACGCCGGGCTGATGCCCCGGTACAACTGCTGCACACGCTCGCTCTGGTGCTTGCGGACCGTCTCGAGCACCAATCGCGGCACCCGCCAGGCCTGCTCCTGGGCCGTCACGTTCGAGCAGTGCTCGCTCAGGCACTGGTAGAGGAACTTGAACGCGTCGCGCGGCTGGTGCATCTGGTCCAGCGCGTCCACCAGGTCACGCTCGGTCACGTCCTCGGCGAACAGGTCCACCAGCGTGATGGGCTTGGCCCCCGGCTCCAGGCAGGCCTTCAGCCGCGCGTCGCACAGGTCGTACAGCATCGCCCCGGTCCAGCTCAGCCGGTCCACCAGGTTCTGCTTGTCCAGCCTTGCCTCCTGGAAGAACGCGCTGGATTCCCGATACAGCGCGTGCCGCAGCTCGATGGGCAGCAGCATCTTGACGCCCACGCCGTCCATCTGCAGGAACTTATTACTGAGCAAGGGCCAGATGAGCGCCCGCATGGCCTCGGGGTTCCCGCTGATCAGGCTGGGCTCGTCGACCCGGTCGATCACGATGAGTAGCCCGCGGAAGCCCAGCGGGCTCAGGACCCTCCGCAGCCGGTCGAGCATGGCGTAGCGCGTGTCGTCGGCGTCGGTGGTGGGCAGGTTCTGCTGGGTGGCGATGACCGGGTCGAGCTGGGCGAGGCTGTGCGCATAGCTCGCGTCGCCGCGCGCGCTCACGCGCACCTGCTTGCGCACCTTCCGGCCCAGCCGCTGCATCGCCATGCGGTCCAGCACCAGCCGCTTGAAGCCCGCCGCGGCCCACGCCACCGCGCCCGCCGCCACGAGCACCCACCAGACCACGTCGGGCAGCCCGCCCAGCTGCCACCACCCGATCAGCGCCGCCAGCGGCAATATCCACCCGGCAAACAACAGCGCGTCCCACGCCGCACGCCCCCCGCCGCGCGGCAGCTTCAGGGCCCGGCGCAGCCGGCCGGTGCGGATGTCGGCCGTGTCGGGCCGGTCGTAGACGGCCTGGAGCAGCGCGAGGTCGCGCCGGGCCTGGGCGTCGAGCTTGCGCAGGCTCTTGCGCTGGCCCTCGGCCAGGTCGACGGCGGTCTCGGGCGCGGGGTCCTCCAGCAGCGCATCGACCAGCCGGGGCGTGGCCCACAGCAGCATGGCGTCGATGTGGTCCACCAGCCGGAAGTGCCTGAGGCTCTCCAGCGCCGTCCCCTGGCCGCTGCGCTCGTGGAAGCGGTCGATCACCGCGTTCAGGTCGTCGTGGGCCACCATGAAGACCCGCCGGTCGGGGTGGGCCCGGTTGTGCTTGTGCACGCGGCCCTCGATCTGCAGCCGCAGGGCGGTCTTGCCGCTGCCCTTCTCGCCGAAGACGATCGAGGTGCTCGGGCTGGACAGGTCGCCCACGATCTTCTCGAAGTCGCTGTGCCGGGCGTCGCCCATGGGCGCGGCGGCCATCTCGCCCTCGGCCCGGACCTTCTCGGCGGGGCTGGCCGCGTCGGCCGGCTCTCTCGACAGCCGGGCGAACACCGCGTCGTGGCGTGCCTCCTCGCCCCGGAAGGGATTCTCGGCGATGCTCCAATGCTCGAAGAACTGGCCGAGGTTCATAGGAAAACAAGCTCCAGTGGGGTCGGAGGACCGGTCTCAAGAGGCTAGAGGGGCGTCAGAGGGGGTTCCAGTGTGGGAAATGCCCCCCCGGAAGTGGCCAATGATGCCCCGGAGGCCGCCATCACACCCATCGGACCCGGAGAACTGAGCCTGCGCGTGGCCCGCCGGGGCTGGCGGTGGGTGTGGCCGCTGGCCAAGCGTCGCCCGCTGCTCTCGGCGTGGCTGACGTTCGTCATCTTGGCCTCGGGGCTGCCGTGCCTGTTCTACTACGGCTACCTCTCCGGCCGGACGCAGGTGGTCTGGGGCATCGGGGGCGGGGGCGTCAGCCGGGTCGACATGTCGCCGCTGCGATACGTCACGCCCAGCCGGCACGCGTTCGCGTGGGACGCCGACGGAAGCCAGCTCCTGCGCTTCTCCTTCGAGTGGACCTTCCAGGGCCAGCCGGTCAACGACCCGCCCTTCCTCGTCGCGGTCCCGGTCTGGGCGGTGCTGCTCGCGCCCACGCTGGCCATCGCGGCGCCCATCCTGATCCGCGACCACAAACGCCGCCGCCGCGAGCAACGCGCCGCCCGCGCCGGCCGCATCCCCTGCCCTTCCTGCGGCTACGACGCCACGGGCCTGGCCATCTGCCCCGAGTGCGGGGCGGCGGCCAGGCCCGTGACGCCAGAGTGACGCCGCGGCGATGCCTCGAGCCCGACCGGCAGCCCCTACCGGCAGCCCCGGGCGAACTCGGTCTGGAACTCGAGGAAGTCGAACACCGTCAGCCGCCCATCGCCGTCGAAGTCGGCACGCGGGTCGCCGGCGGTGAAGAGGTTCTGGAACTCGAGGAAATCGAACACAGTCAACACGCCGTCGCCGTCGAGGTCGGCCTGGCAGCCAAGGTCCCGGCCGTAGAGCACGAAGTTCGTCGATCCGTACTGGCCGAACAGCGCGTCATCGAGGCCGTCGCCGTTGACGTCACCCCCGCCATCGACATCCCATCCGAAATTGGTCGCGCCCCCTGGGCCGTCGATGCGCATGGCCTGCTCGCCATCGACATTGCTCAGATCGATGACCGCCGGCGTGTCCGCGCCGCCGAACACGACGTAGGCCGCGCCCCGGCCGCGGTCGAGGTAGCCGTACGAATCGATCCTCGAGCCGTGGTAGGGCGCGCCGATGGCGACGTCATCGAAGCCGTCGCCGTTGAGGTCGCCCGCGGGCCCGACGTACCGACCGCTCTGGGCGTGCAGCGCCTGGCCGTCGGCGCGGAAGCCGTCCCCGGCCGGCAGCCCATTGAGGTCGATCTCCTCGCCGAAGCCGTCGCGACGCCCGAACAGCACGTAGGTCTGCCCGGTGCCGAAGCCGTAGCCGCCGTCGACGCCCGCGTCGGGGATGCCGATGACCAGGTCGCCCACGCCGTCGCCGTTCACGTCGCCCGCGCCGGCCTGATCAGAACCGAGGCTGGCGAATCCCGTCAGCCCGGTGTGCGCGATGCGCAAGCCGCCGCCACCGGCGATGAGGTCGTCCACGTCGGACGAAGCGGGGAACGCGTCGCGGCCGAAGACGACGCGGAGCCGCTCGGAGAATCCGAGCCCGATCAGGTCCTCGATGCCATCGTTGTTGACGTCGCCCGCGCCTCGCAACGCGGAGGTGCGCGTGATCACGAAGCCGGTGTCGCCGTCGAGGTCCGCAGCAGAGATCGACGCGGCGAAGCCGTCACGGCTGCCGAGCACCACGCCCTGGCCGGCCGACGTGCCAAGCAACAGATCGTCCAGCCCATCGCCGTTCACGTCCGCCGACGAGAGGCTCCCGCCCGTCCCGTCGCGCACCGGGCCACCCTCGAAGCGGAAGCCGTTGGAGCCGTCGATGTCGGCGACGCTGAGCACGGGCGCGAAGCCGCCCCGGCGGCCGAACACGACGTAGACGATCCCGCCCACCGGGTCGGAGGTGTACGGCGAGTTTCCGACCGCGCCCACGGCCACGTCGTCGATCCCGTCGCCGTTGATGTCCCCGATGCCCGTCACGGTGTAGCCCAGGCCCTGATCCTCGACCGTGTTCTCGATGCGGAACCCGTCCTCGCCATTCAGATCGTCCACCGATAGCTCGGCCGGGAAGCCGCCGGCCCGGCCGAACACCACCGCCGCGGCCCCGGCCCGATCGATGCCCGAGGGATCGGCGAACTGCATCCCGACGATCACGTCATCGATCCCGTCGCCGTTGACGTCGCCGGCGATCTCCGCCCGCCGGCTGCCATCGCCCACGAGGCGGAAGCCGGTGTCGCCGTCGAAAAAGTCAGCGCTGAGCACCGGCGGGAAGGGCTCGCCCAGCGGGCCCTGGGCCAGAACCGCACCCGCGGCCAGGGCGAGGCCGCTCGCGGCGAACAGGATGGTGGCGTGGGACGGCGTCTGGCGATGGCTCATCAGGAATCTCCCTCTCGACACGCGGGTCGCACGCATCTCTGCACGGTTCTACCCCAACATCCGCCCGCGTTGCAAGCCTTGTGTGACAATCCGCAACGGCCCGGGCCCGTTCACCACGCGAACGGGAGATCGTCGACCGTCCAACCCCCACCGTCGACCACCGCCCACGCCCGGTCGACCGCCCGGGATCGATGGTCGACCGCACCTTGGCACCCGTCGACCCCGCGCCGCCGATGGTCCTCCGGATGCCAGAAACGGTCCACCGGATTCCAAAAACGGTCGACCGGATTCCAAAAACGGTCGACCGGACGCCACCGATGGGGTCCGCTGCGGGCCGCCACGGGGCGGTTCTTCCGAGCACGACCCGAACAACGAGCGGTTTTGCCGGCTTTTCGGCGCATCGGGCTCAATCGCCGCCGCGCACGCGTCGATGCACCGGGCATGGCAACACTCCCCGAAAGACTGAGCCGTGTGATCTGGTGGGTCAAGGTCCGCCTGCCCGTGTGGGAAGCCGACCCCGCGTTCATCGGGCTGGACGAGGCGACCGTCGCCGAGCTGGCGGCGCTGGCCGAGCAGGCCGCCCAGGCCCGCATCGCCTACACCCAGGCCAAGGCCGCCGCACGCGGCGCGGGTGGCGTGTACCGCGAGCGGGCCCGGTTGCTCCGCAAGAGGACCTCGGTGGCCATCGACCGCGTGCGCGGCCACGCCGCCGGCCAGGCGGACCCCACCGGCGTGCTGGTGGCCGCGCGCCTCAGGAAGCGTTCGCGCCCATCGCCCACGCCCGCCCCCGGCACGCCGGGCGCCCTGGCCACCGAGCTGCTCCAGAACGGCTGGCTGAAATGTAAGTTCCCATGCAAGAACCACCGCAGCCTGCGGGGCGTGACGTACCTCATCGAGCGCCGGCTGGGCCCCACGGGCGCGTACGAGTTTCTCACGCTGGCGCGCGGGCGCGCCTTCACCGACAAGACCATCCCCCGCGGCACCGACGAGGCCACCTACCGCATCACCAGCCAGACCAGCACTAAGGCGGGCAAGCCCGCGAACTTCACGGTGCGCTTCGGGGCCGTGGAAAAAGAAGAGAGCGTGCGCAAGGCCGAGGTCGCGCCGGCGGCGTGAAGGGAGATGGGCAGAGCGATAAACTGGCAGATAGGCAAAGAAGATCGGGCTCCACATCTTCATTTGCTCATTTACCCATCTATCGCTCTGCCAATCTTCCCCTCACCCCTCCACCAGCTTGAGCGCCACCAGGTCCTGCACATCTAATAAACCCACCGGCCGCCCATCGGCGTCCACGATCGGCACCTCGTCCTGCCGGTGCTCGAGCACCAGCGCCACGGCGTCGCGCGCGAGGGCGTCGCTGGGAATCGTGCGGGGGTTCCTGGTCATCACCTCGCCGATGGGGCGGTCCAGCTCGCCGCGATCACGCAGCACCAATCTCCGTAAATCGCCGTCGGTGAAGATGCCGGTGAGCGTTCCCGCGTCATCCACAAGCAGCAGCGCGCCCGGCCGCCGCCCGCTCGCGGTCTGCACCGCGTGCTGGGCCTCGATCACGCTCACGGTCTCGGGGGCCACCGGTAAATGGTCGTGGATCGTACACCGAGCAATATCCATCACCGGCCTGAGGGCCCCACCCAGCGCCCCGCCGGGGTGCCGCCGCGCGAAGTCCGCGTCGGTGAACCCACGCCGGGCCGCCGCCGAGATGGCCAGCGCATCGCCCAGGGCGAGCGTCGCGGTGGTCGAGGCCGTGGGCGCGCTGAAGCGCGGGTGCAGGGCCTCGTGCTTCAAACCCAGGTAGAGCGGCACCGTCGCCAGCCGGCTGAGCGGGTCGGGCTGGCTCCCTTCCTCGGGCTTGCGGCCGGTGATCGTGATGATCGGCAGCCCGTCCTGACGCAAGAGCCCGCACAGCGCCACGACCTCGGCCGTCTTCCCACTGAAACTGAGCGCCAGCACCAAGTCGCTGGGCCGGAACCGCCCCAGGTCGCCGTGGGCCGCCTCGGTGGGGTGCACCAGGTGGCTGGGGATGCCCAGGCTCGCCATCGTCGCGCTGATCTTGGCCCCCACGTGGCCGCTCTTACCAAGCCCGGTGACCAGCACCGTGCCGCCCGCGCGAGCGCACGCGTCAATCATCTCCACGGCCTTGGCAAAACCCTCGGGAAGCTCCGCCAACGCCCCCACCGCCGCGGCTTCTTCCTTCAGAAGCCGGCTTGCCAGTTCGAGATGCTCGGTGGTGGGTGGCGTGGTCATGGTCGTCATCCATGAGGGTACGCCCCGTGGCCCGATCCGCCGATTGCCGGATGCCGATTCCCGATTGCCGACTCGGGCCATAACCTACCCCATGGACGCCACCGGCCCCGCCATCGCCGTCGACGCCTTCGAGGGGCCCATGGACCTGCTGCTGCACCTGGTCCGCGTCCACGAGGTCGACATCCACGACATCCCCGTCGCCCTCATCGCCGAGCGATACATGGAGGCTATTCGAGACCTGTCGACCATCGACATCGAGACCGCCGGCGAGTTCCTGGTCATGGCCGCCACGCTGGCGGAGATCAAGAGCCGCGTCGTCGCCGCCGAGAACCTGAGCCCCGAGGACGCCGAGGCCGCCAGGCGCGAGCACCGCAAGGACGACACGCAGCCCGAAGACCCGCGGGCCGAGCTCGTCCGCCAGCTCCTGGAGTACAAGCGCCTCCGCGACCGGGCCGATGCGCTCGAGCAGCGCCTCGAGCAATGGCAGGCCCGCGCCCGCGTGGCCCCCGCCCTGCGCCCCGCGCGCGACGAGAGCGAAGAAGACCTCGCGCTGGACATGGACGACCTGAGCCTGACGGACCTGGTCGAGGCCTTCGACCGCATCGCCAGCAGCATCCAGTTCGACCGCCTGGGCGAGCACACCGTCACCGACGACGACACGCCCATCGAGCTGCACCAGGCCGACGCCATCGACCGCCTGGAGCGCGCCCGCGAGGAAACCGGCCGGCCCGCACTGCCCCTGGCGGCCCTGTTCACCGGCCGCACGCGGGGCGAGGCCATCGGCATGTTCCTGGGCATCCTCGAGCTGGTCCGCAACGTCCGCGTCCGCGCCTGGCGGGGCGAGGCGGAAGGCGAGGAGCCCGGGCAGGTGTGGCTGGGATTGGTCGAGGGGGAGGCGGCCGAGGACGCATGAGCTCGCAGGAGGCCACCCAACCGACCGATGACCGCGGCCGCGCCGTGACACTCCAGGCATTGGACCTTCCCAAGAAGCCATCGAAGCGGCTCAGGAAGCTCAGCGGCGAGATCTCGCTGGGCAACTCGCAGAACATGCACTGGTCGGTCTTCTTTGCCTTCTTGCTGATTGCCATCGGCCCCGTCCTGATCCTCGTCGTCGTCCAGGCGGTCTCGTCGCAGCCCGTGCTCCCGGATTGGTACTGGCATGCGGTCATGCTCGCCATCGGGCTCCTCATTGCCTGCGCCTATCGCTGGGTTCCCTTCGTCGCGAACGCTCGCGCCCGCGAGACCAACCGACGGGCCATCAACGCGTGGGCCCAGGCCGGCCTCTGCCCCGCCTGCGGCCACGACCTGGCCCTTGATCTGCACAAGAACGATGCATCTCAAGACGACGACGGCATGGCCGCCTGCCCCGAGTGCAACGCCCAATGGGACGCCGCACGATTCGAGGCCGCGATCAAGACGCACGCCGGAGACTGGCGACGCCAGTGGCGGGAGTCTCAGCAGGCCCGCCAGGCCGAAACGGCGACCTGAGCTACTCGCACCCCGCATCGAACTCGTTCTGGAACGCCAGGAAATCAAAGATCGTCAGATCCCCGTCCCCGTCGAAATCGGCGGCCGGGTCCCCGGCGTCGAACAGATTCTGGAACTCGAGGAAGTCGAAGATGGTGAGCTGGCCATCACCGTCCAGATCGGCCCGGCAGTCGTTGCCGCCGGGCTGCCAGACGACGAAGTTGTCCGGCTGGCTGCCGGGGGTCATGACGATGTCGCCGATCTGCGTGAGGTCGCCCGTGTCCTCGATGCGGAAGCTGTAGATGCCGCTCATGTCGTCGAAGATCGTGGAGTTATCGGTGACAACGAGGAACTGGCCCGCGGGCAGGTCGAGCGTGCCCACGGTGCCCAGCGTGCCCTGGCTGCCGACGTCAAACGAAACGCCCAGCGCGGTGAGCGCGCCCGTCTCATTGTCGGTCGAGAAGCCCTGCACCGTCGCGTCGCGCCCGTGGCCGGCGTACACGAACCGGTTGTCGGGGCTCACCGTCACCCACGCGGGCGAGTCTCCCGGGCTGGCAAATGGCGCGCCGGGCATGAACTCGAGCGAGCCGGACACGCCCACGCGGAAGCCCAGCACTTCGCGGCCCGTGCCGCTGATGCCCCCGCCGGCGTACAGCCATTCACCGTTGGGCGCGAGCGCCATGCCCAGCGCGAAGTTGGGCGCGGTGAACACGAAGCCCACCTCGTCGAGCGCGCCCGAGGCGTCGACCTCGTACGCCGTCACGTTCGCCGATCCGCCGCCAAAGTCCGAGTCCTGCACGAAGATCAGACGGCGATCGTGGTCGGCCTCGATGTTCGTGATGAACGATCCCTCGGGCGTAGCGTCCACTTCCACCAGCGAGCCGGTCATTGGAGACGCGCCCGGCGTGTAGCGGTACACACGCGCGAACGAACTGCCGAAGTTCGACTCGGCCACCGCGATGTACTGGTCATCGATCCATGCCATCCCCAGCGGCGCGTTGGGCACGCTGAACGTGTCGATGACCTCCAGCGTGCCGTCGGCGTCCACCTCGATGATGGTGAGCTGCTCGGGATCGAGCGCCGTCGCGTGGCCGGTGGCCAGGAACCGCCCGCCTGGCGAAAGCGCGATGCCCTCGACGTTCGTGCCCGGCAGCGACGCGCCGCCGGGGGCGCGCTCATCGATGACCAGATAATCGACCTGCACCAGCGCGCCCGAGGCGTCTGGCTGAAGGCTGGTCATCGCACCCAGCAGGTTTCCGTTGTTGCCGACGAAGACCGTGGGCTCGGTGGCCTGACCCAAGGCGGCGGCCGCGAACACGAGCGAGGCGGTGGCGGTGCGTCCCACGAGCATGAGCGTTCCTCCTTTGGATTGGATGATGCTACAGGATACCCGAAACGGGCCGAGCCAAAACCAGACGATCGCCGTACAACGGCACGCATCGAGGGAGAGCCTTGAAGTTTCTCGCTATCGGACGTGCTCTACGCCGACGGTTCCGCCGCTCGTGGCTCGGTCTGGGCAAGCCTGGCCACGATCTCGCCCACGCTGTAGGTCACGGCCTTGCCCGCCAGCAGCACACGATCGCCCGAGGCGCTCTCGACTACGTCGCATCGCAGCTCGCCGCCCCGTCTTGAGACCTGGCGGGCGGCAAGCCGGCTCTTGCCCAGCCGCCTGGCCCAGAATGGCGCCAGCGCGCAGTGGGCGCTGCCGGTGACGGGATCTTCGTCAACACCCGCGCGGGGCGCGAAGAAGCGCGACACGAAGTCGTGGCTGGCCCCCGGGGCCGTTGCGATGACGCCATGCGCACTGATCGCCGCGAGCTTCTTCATGTCCGGCTTCAGCTCGTGCACATCGCGCTTGCTGTCGTAGACGGCGATGTAGGCCGGGTGGGCCTCCTCACCGACACCGATGTTCCTGGTGGTGCGCAGCATCTCGCTCGGGCTTGGGCCCAGAGCCTCCACAATGGCCGGAGCGATCTCGCAAGGCTCGGTGGTGCGGGCGGGGAAGTCCATCACGATCAGGTCGTCGTCGCGCTGCTTCTCGTGCCAGACGGTCAGCGGGCCGCTATGGCTCTCGAATGTCAGCCGCTCGACGACCTCGTCCAGGTGGTTCCACAGCACGTGGGCCGCGGCGAGCGTGGCGTGCCCGCACAGGGGAACCTCGACGGTGGGCGTGAACCATCGCAGCCGCCGGTCCGCATCGCCGCCATTCTCATCACTCGGCGGGCCGACAAACACGGTCTCGCTCAGGTTCTGCTCGGCGGCCACCTGCTGCATCACGGCGACCGATGGCCATCGCTCCACCGGCACGACCGCGGCGGGGTTGCCGCCGAAGACGTGGGCGGTGAAGGCGTCGACGTGGTAGATCTTCATGCGTGCCACCTTTCCGAATGTGTCCAGAGCCTAGCGCCGGGCCAGCACCGGCTCGAATCCCAGCCCCCGCCGCAGGTCGATGAGCTGGCCGCAGTGCGTGCCGATGTGGAAGCCCATGCGCAGGGCCAGGTCGGCCACGGATGTCTGCCCGCCGCCCCAGGGCGTCTGACGTGCCAGGGCGTCCTCGCTGGCGTTGTGGAGCGCCCTGGCGAGCGTTCGGTGAGCCCCGTGCATGATCTCAAGCGAGCGTTGCAGGCTCGGATAGCGGTCCGGCTCGTCGGTGGGCGTCGAGCCATAGGCCACGCTCTCGGTGGCGAACCGCTCGGCATCGCCGCGATCGCCCATGACAAACGCGTCGGGTGGCAGCTCGCCAGGCTCGTCGCGTCCACCCACGCGCTCGGCGCAGCGATAGGCCGTGAGCGCCAGGTGCCCGAGCGTCCACGCCGCGTGGTTGGGCATGGCCGGGGCCTGGCTGGTGCGGTTGGACTCATCAAAGCCGGCGAGGAACCGCTCGAAGAGTGTCTGTGTGTGCAGGATGTTGTGGGCGAGCACGTCGCCTTGACCGAGGTTTGCCATGCCGAGCTCCTATCTGTTCTCCCGCCGGGCAAAGATGGCGGCGCCGATCGCGAATGTTCCCAGGCCGATGCCCAGCAGCAGCCCCACGGGCAGGAGCATCTCGCCCGGGCTCAGCCCGCGCCACAGGCCGCCCTCGATGGCCACGATGCCCCACTTGACCGGGCTGACGTGCCCGACCTGCCGCAGCCAGGGGGGCATGAAGGCCAGGGGGATGGCACCGCCGCCGATCATCGCCAGCGTGAGCAGGCACGCCCAGCCGATGCCGCTGGCCGCCGCCTCGGTGCGGGCCACCACCGAAAGCAGCATCATCACGCCCACGAAGCAGAACGCCACCGCCAGCACCGCGACGGCCAGCGTCGCCGGCGCCACCGGCCGCACGCCGAAGCCCAGCCACGCCACGGCCAGCATCACCACGCACACCAGCAGCGTCATCGCCAGGCACGCGACGGCCTTGCCCAGCACGATGTGCCACCGCCCGATGGGCGCCACGCGCAGCCTGGTCAGCGTGCCGCCCGTCCGCTCGCCCACCAGCGACACGCCGAACACCGCCGCGCAGCCCATCACGCCCCAGAGCATGGCCTGGGGAAAGCTGATGGCGTACGAGCTGACCGTCACGGCCTCGTCGCGGGCCGTCACCTCGACCTCATCGATGTCGATGAGCTCGAACCCGGCCCCGCCGCCCGCGCCATCGTCTTCGGCCTCGACCGTTGGCGTGCTCATGACGACCCGGTCCGCCGCGGCCAGCAGCCCCTGCAACGCAAGACGCCGGCCCGGCTCGACACCCTCGGCCTCGCCCAGCATCGCCCGGGCTTCGCGGATCATCGCCCGCGAACGCTCGGCGTCGAGCATGCCCATTTGCAAGTGCTCGTACAACGCCCGCGTCGCCACACCGGTGAGCAGGCCGCGCGTCGCCCGGCCGCCCGGAGCGCTGCCGATCTCCAGCCGCATCGGCCGGCCGGCGAAGGGCATGGCCGCCGCATCGCCGAAGCCCGCGGGGAACACGAAGTAGGCCTCGGCCTGGCCCGTGCGGACCATCTCGCTCGCCGCCTCCCGCGTCTCGACGGGGCGCGCCTCGATGCGGGCGTCGCCCCCCAGGCGCCCGATCACCGCCCGGGAGTCCTCGCTCTGGTCCAGGTCGGCGATGGCCACCGGCAGCGACCGCGGGCCCTGGCCCGTGGCCGACCCGCTGAACACCGCGCCGAACAGGACGCCGAACAGCAGCGGGAATACCAGCGTGAAGAACAGGGCGACGCGATCGCGCGTCAGCAGGCGGATGTCCTTGGCCGCCAGCACCGCCACCACGCCCAGGCCCGGGCCCCGCCCGGTCACTGGCGATGCTCCGTGCCGGTCAGGTGCAGGAACACGGCCTCCAGGTCCGGGTTCTCGACGCGCAGCTCGGCGATGCTCGAACCATGCTGGGCGATGAGGCGCGACAACTCCTCCAGCGGCGTGCTGGTCTGCGTGCGCACCTCCTCGGCGTCGCGCCGGCGCACCACCACCATGCTCGGCCCGCCGTGGGCCCCGATCAGCTCGTCCACCGTGCCCAGCGCCAGCATCCGCCCGTGGTCGACGATGGCCACGCGGTCGCACAACCGGGCGGCCTCTTCCATGTAGTGCGTGCTGAAGAGCACCGTCACCCCCGCGTCCTTCAGCCCGGCCACGATGTCGAAGATGGCGTGGCGGGACTGGGGGTCCACGCCCGCGGTGGGCTCGTCGAGCAGCACCAGCCTGGGCTCGGCCACCAGGGCCGCGGCCAGGTTCAGCCGGCGCTTCATGCCACCCGAGAAGCCACCCACGCGGTGGTGGGCGCGATCGGCCAGGCCCACGCGCTCGAGCAACTCGCCAGCACGGGCGATCGCATCGCGCCGGCCAAGCCCGTGCAGCCGCGCGAACAGCACCAGGTTCTCGCGCGCCGTCATGGCGTCGTACAGGGCGATGGACTGGGGCGCCACGCCCACCAGCGTGCGCACGTGGGCGTCGGCCGGATTGCCCCCCACACCACCCACGCCCCCCGCGTCCCCCGCGTCCCCAGTCCCCAGCGTCACCGTGCCGCGGTCGGGCCGCAGCAGGCCCACCGACATGCCGATGGTCGTGGTCTTGCCCGCGCCGTTGGGGCCAAGCAGGCCCATCACCTCGCCGGGGGCAACGTCCAGCGACAGCCCGTCCACCGCCGTGACGCGGCCGAAGCGCTTGTGGACGTTGGTGAGCTGCAGCACGGGCCAGTGTACGAGTGGGCGGTACCATCGGCGATGGCATCCACCCAGGCCCCCTGCAATATCCCCAACCCCCACGGCCCCCACGGCCCCCCCATCCCCGTCGGCCCGGGCCACCCCCTCCTGGTCATCGCCGGGCCGTGCACGCTGGAGAGCAAGGAACTCGGCCTCACCGTCGGCCGCACGATGCGGGCGGCCTGTGATCAGGCGGGCCTGCCCTACGTCTTCAAGGCCAGCTTCGACAAGGCCAACCGCTCCAGCGCGGGCTCGCCCCGCGGGCCGGGCATCGACGAGGGGCTCCGCTGGCTCGAGGACATCGGCCGCGAGCTGGGCTGCCCGGTGACCACCGACGTCCACCTGCCCGAGCAGGCCGCGCCCGTCGCGAGCGTCGCCAGCATCATCCAGATCCCCGCGTTCCTGTGCAGGCAGAGCGACCTGCTCGAGGCCGCCGCCCGCGCCGCCACGCCCACCGGCGCCGCCGTGAACGTCAAGAAGGGCCAGTTCCTCAGCCCCAGGGAGATGCTCGGGCCCATCAGGAAGCTCCACGAGGCCGGGTGCGACAACGCCATGCTCACCGAGCGCGGCACGTTCTTTGGGTACCACCGCCTGGTCAACGATTTTCTGGGCATCGGCGACATGATCGAGCTCGACCGCTCGGCCTTCTGCGACCGCGGCCCGGCGCCGGTCTGCTTCGACGCCACGCACAGCACGCAGCTTCCCGGCAGCGGCACCCAGACCGGCGGCCGCCCCGAGCGCGCGGGCGCCCTGGCCCTGGCCGCCGTGGCCACCGGCGTGCACGCGGTGTTCATCGAGAGCCACCCCGACCCCACCAGCGCCTGGAGCGACGGGGCCACCCAGCTCACGCCGGGCGACGCCGCGGCGGTCATCGCCCGGTGCGCGAGGATCCGGGCGGCGATGGGCTGAGATTTCCTTGGTGATTCGGGCGACTCGTGGTATGCTGCGCACAGGCCAACGGAGGGCCACGCCATGCGCCACGTCTTGATCGCCCTTTGTACGTTCCTGCCCGCCCTTATCACCACCCTCACCCCCACCATCGCCCTCGCCCAGGACCCAGACCCCCGCTACGTCATCCACATCGAGGTCGACCGGCCCGTGCTCGAGCCGGGCCAGACAACCGAGGTGCGGCTTCGGGCGGGGTTCAACAGCGACGAGTTCGCGTGCATGGCCGGCGTGGCCGGGCGACTGCTGACATCGGTGGGCGGCGAGGGCTTCCACGGCCACGCGCTCGTGGCCCCGATGAACGGCCCGGGCACCGAGCCGGGCGTGCCGACGGAGACGGGCTTCTCGGGCATCATCGCCGGCCAGATCAGCGGGCTGGGCGGGGCGATGGGCGACCCCAGCGACCCCATCGGCTACTGGCGCGTCGACTACACCGCACCCATCGAGGCCGTGGGCCAGACCGTCTCGCTGGAGACCGCCACCCTGCGCTACGAGATGTACACCGAGATCTGCTACGGCTGCACCCGCAGCGAATCGCGCATCGGCGAGCTGGTCGAGGGCGCCGCGGCCATCCGCGTGGTCGCCTGCCGGGCCGACTTCAACGGGGACGGCCGGGCCGACGTTTTCGACTTCCTGGACTTCATCAACGCCTACCTGGGCGGTCAGGCCGCCGCCGACTTCGACTTCGACGGCGAGCTGACGGTGTTCGACTTCGTGGCCTTCCAGGACCGCTTCGACCGGGGTTGCGAGGGGGGCGGCTGACCGGGCCGGCCCGCCCGTGCGGCGCTGGGGGACCCGCGCCCGGGGTGCACGCGGCCGCGCCACCGCTGCACCCAGCGGCGCTCATGGTGCATGCCGCCGCGCCACTGTTCCACTGGGCTGCGCCACTGTTGCACCGGGCTGCGCCACTGTTCCACAGGCCTGCGCCACTGCTGCACCGAGCTGCGCCACTGTTCCACAGGCCTGCGCACTCGTGTTTTCGGACCGCCACCCCGCGTTTGGACCCGGAAAGCGGGCACCGGCCATCGGGGATTCCACCCGCCTCAGCGGCGCCCCAACGTCCACTACACTCCCGCCATGACGCCCGCGCTCACCCCCACCCTCGCGGCCTGGCTGCACGACCTGGACCCCGTCGCCCTCCGCCTGGGCCCGGCGACCATCTACTGGTACGGGATTTCCTATGTCCTGGGCTTCGCCCTGGCCTACCTGCTGCTCCGCGTGGCCGCCGGGCGCGGGCTGACGCCCATCCCCGGGGCGGCCATCGGCGACCTGGTGCTCTTCGGGGGCATCGGCGGGGTGGTCGGCGGCCGGGTTGGCTACCTCGTGCTCTACCAGCCGTCGCTGCTGGGCGAGTTCTCGGGGGGGTTCCCATATTGGGCGGCCCTGGACATCACCAGGGGGGGCATGGCCAGCCACGGGGGCATGGTCGGGGCCCTGCTGGGGCTGGCCCTGCTGGCCCGGCTGCTCCGGCGTCGGGCGGCGAGGGAGGACATGCCCCAGCTCGCGAACCTGCCCACCCTGCACGTGGTCGACCTGGCCTGCGCGGTGGCGCCCGTCGGCCTGATGTGCGGGCGGCTGGCCAACTTCGTCAACGGCGAGCTGCTGGGCAGGGTCGCCGCCCGCCCGCCCTATGAAGATGGCGGGGGCGGGCCCTGGTGGAGCGTGCAGTTCCCCCAGGAGATCCTCGCCCGCGGGGACACCGGCGAGGTGACCGACGGGCAGATCCGCCTGGCCGCCGAGGCGGTGGGCATGAGCGACCTGGAGATGATCCAGCCGGGCGGCCAGGAGCGGTTCATCGCCGCCTACACCCAGCTGATGGCCGACCTGCGCGGGGGCGGGCCGGCGGCCGAGCGGGCGGCCAACTTCTTCGAGGGCTTCCTGAGCGCCCGGCACCCCAGCCAGCTCTACCAGGCGGCGGTGGAGGGGCCGCTGCTCTTCCTGGCCCTGCTGATCGTGTGGGCCCGGCCGCGGGTGGCCGGCGTGGTGACGGCGTGGTTCATGATCCTCTACGGGCTTGGGCGGATCGCCACCGAGTTCTACCGCCTGCCCGACAGCCAGTTCGCCGTCGCCCGGCCCATGGGCCTCAGCCGCGGGCAGTGGCTCAGCGTGGCGCTGGTCGTGGGCGGCTGCGGGCTGCTGGGCGTGGTCGTGGCCCGGGCCGGGAAGAAGCGGCGGCTGGGCGACTCAGCCCCCCGCTTCGGCGGGTGGCTCGCCCCCGCCTTTCGCGTCGCCGCGCCGGCCCCCGGCGTCAGCGCGCCGGCCCCCAGCGTCAGCGCGCCGGCCAAACCGGGCGACGCCCATGGTCGCCCCGACGCCGACGACGACGAGCGCCAGTGACGCGGCGATCTGCGGCGTGGTGGGCGTGAAGGCCCGCGTGGGCCAGTCCTCGGGGTCGACCAGGGCGGCGGTTTCTGCGGTCAGCACCCGGCCCCCGATGGCGTCCCCCGCCGCGGGCGGCACGGCCTGGCGGAAGGGGTAGAGCCCCGCCGGCGCGCCCAGCAGCAGGCCCAGCAGCACGGCCAGGGTGGCCCGCTCGTAGCGATGCAGCAGCCAGCGCAGGGCGTTGCTGACCAGGGCGATGCCCACGAGCACCCCCACGCCGATGGGGACGACGGTCCAGAGGGCCGAGAGGTCGCCGCGGGCCAGGTCCTTGATGGCGGTGACGACGGCCTCGTACTGGCCCAGCAGCAGGAGGAGGTAGGCCCCGCTGACCCCCGGCAGCACCATGGCCGCCGCGCCCGCCGCGCCGGCGACGCCCAGCATGGGCCAGTTCGAGCCAGCCGGCCCACCGGCGCCGGCCTGGGTCTCCTGCACGAGCACGACGGCGAGCATGCCCACCAGCCCCAGCAGGGCCAGGGCGATCAGGCGGGGGGGCATGGGCCGCACCAGGCGGTAGAGCGACGGCACGCCGCCGAGGGTCAGCCCGATGAACAGGGCGTACATGGCCCAGCGGGCCTCGGCCAGCCCGTAGGCCACCGGCCGGGCCCCCAGCGCGATGGCCGCCCCCGCGCCCGCGACGATCAGCGCGAGCGTGGCGACGGTGGGCGGCGAGAGCCGCAGGCGCGTGGCGTCGCTGACGGCGTCGACGAAGCGGCGGTACACCCCCGCGGCGACGAGCATGGTGCCCCCGCTGATGCCAGGGACGAGGTTGGCCAGGCCCATGAGGGCCCCGCCAATGAGCAGGCGGAGGGCGGGCAGGCGGGCGGGCCCGGGCTCGGCGGGCGGGGCGTCGGTGGTGGCGTGGGCGATCGCTTGGGCTCCGCGTTGGCTCTGTGGCGGCGGGCTCTACCATCGGCCCGGATCGATTGGCGACGATAGGAGGGCTCGATGGCGATTCTTGTGACCGGGGCGGCGGGGTACATCGGCTCGCACGCGGTGCAGCGGCTGCTGGCCGATGGGCGCACCGTGGTGGGGCTGGACAACATGCAGCGGGGCAACGCCGGGGCCGTCGAGGCGCTGCGCCAGCTTGGGGGCAAGCGGTTCGCCTTCGAGCAGGGTGATACGACCGACCGCAGCCACCTCGAGCGGCTGATGCTGCACAACCACGTCGACGCCGTGCTGCACTTCGCCGCCCTGAGCCTGGTGGGCGAGAGCGTGCTGCGGCCGCTGGAGTACCACCGCAACAACAGCCTGGTGCCGCTGATGGAGGCCGTGCGCGATGCGCGGGTGAAGCGGGTGGTGTTCTCCTCGACGTGCGCC
This sequence comes from Phycisphaerales bacterium JB060, assembly GCA_044440025.1. GTDB lineage: Bacteria > Planctomycetota > Phycisphaerae > Phycisphaerales > UBA1924 > JAHCJI01. The sequence continues at coordinate 31,384 of JBITAF010000097.1, forward strand.
GTGTATGGCCAGCCGCCGAGCACGCCCGTGACCGAGGACGCGCCGTACGCGCCGCTGAGCCCCTACGGCATGAGCAAGCTGCACGGCGAGCAGGTGCTGGACGACTTCCTCGGCGGTCGCACGCACCAGAACTTCCCGTTCGCCTTCGCGGCGCTGCGGTACTTCAACGTCGCCGGCTGCGATCGCACGGGCGTGCTGGGCGAAGACCACGACCCGCACAGCCACATCATCCCGATCGTGCTGGAGGTGGCGCTGGGCAAGCGCGAGCACATCACCATCTTCGGCGAGGACTACGACACGCCCGATGGCACGTGCATCCGCGACTACATCCACGTGGAGGATCTGGTGGATGCGCACGTGCGTGTGCTGGACGCGCTCGAGGACGGCCAGAGCCGTCGGTACAACCTGGGCATCGGCAAGGGCTACTCGGTCAGGGACATCATCGAGAGCTGCCGCCGCGTGACGGGCCACGCCATCCCCGCCGAGGTCGGGCCGCGGCGGCCGGGCGACCCGCCCGCGCTGTTTGCCGACCCCGGAAAGGTGCAGAAAGAGCTTGGCTGGAAGGCCGAGATCACCGAGCTTGACGCCATCATCGAGTCTGCGTGGAACTGGATGCGAGCGAATCCGGAGGGATACAAGAAATGACACGCGTGCAGTGCATCGTCGCCGTCCTCGCCTGCGCGATCGCGGCGTTTGCGGATCCAGAACCCCTTGAGCCGAAGTGGCCGGCGCGTGCGTTCGAGGAGGCGCTGGGCGGCAAGGGCGTCATCGTCGAACTTGGTGGTGATCCGAAGCGGTACGAGTCGCTGCAGGTCGGGTTCTTCTTCGGTGAGGCTGGAGCGCCCGGCGCGGCCGAGCACACCGGGGAGTACCTCGATGAACTCGGTGACACGGCCGGCATCACCGCCGAGGACGTGCAGGACGAGGGGTACAACGCGCTGGTGTTCGAGATTCCGCCGGCCTTCGAGCAAGCGCAGGCCGAGGGCGGGGCGCGGACGCTTCTGTTTGTCTCGTTGCGTGAGGATTCGTACGAGATCGAGCGGACGTGGATGGCGTATGAACCCGCGACGACTCAGGAAGTGCGCGGCGTGGCGGTGATCGTGCCGGGGACGTTCGGGTATCCGCCGGAGTTGTACGAGAAGTGGTCGGACGATCTTCGCAAGCGTGGGTGGAGCGTGCTGCGGCTGCTGAGCCAGCCGTCGCGGTTCACCGAGCAGATCCTGATCGACGTGGAGGCGGGCGAGGGGGCCAAGGAAGGCAAGAAGTTCGCCGAGCACGCCGACGATCGGACGGCCGAGTGCGCCTTCGCGGTCGAGGCGGGCATCAAGCACATGACGCAACTGGATGGCCGGCTTGAGGGCAAGCCGCGTGCGATCCTGGGCTTCAGCGGCGGGGCCATCCTGGCGCCGGCCGTGGTGGCGCGCAATCCCGGGGCGTACGAGACGGCCGTGCTCGTCGCCGGCGGCGCCAACGCGGCGAGCATCAGCATCGACAGCACGTTCATGAAGCGGTTCATCAAGTCGGTGTTCTTCACCTTCAAGGGTGAGGACAAGGCCGGCGATCGCGCGGCGTTCGAGCGGGCGTACCTGGAGCACGCCACGCTGGATGGCTACCACACCACCGCGCGGTTCGATGGCGAGACCCGCGTGCTCGTCGTCGATGGTTCGTTCGACAAGGCCGTTCCCTTTGCCGCCAGCACGCTCATGGTGGACCGCCTGGAAGCAAGCGGGATCACCCCCATCCGGCGGACCTATCCCACCAACCACGTGATGCTGTTTATGTCGCTAGGGGAGATGATCGGCCAGGTGAACGAATGGATCGACGGCAGCGAACTCGGACTGCCGCCGGGGGAGGGGTCGGAGGACTCGCCCTAAGATTTGGCTTCTATGGACGCACTGGTCAGCCCATACCACTTCACCACGCGTGAGGCGCCCGTCATGGCCGCCGCGCTGCTGGCAGACCAGGTCTACACCCTCCTGCCCTCGCCCCAGGGCGTGAGCCCCACCGCCGCCCGCTCGGCCGCCGACCGTGTGCCCGAGTATCTGGACATGATCCGGAGTTGGCGTTGGAGCCAGCCGCTGTGGGAGGCCGGCGTGGTCCGACCCTCGGTCGACACGCTCACCAACCCTGCGGCCGAGATGGCAAGCGCCTGGCGCCGATTGACCACCGACCCCGCCTGCGCCGCACTGGGCCCGCTCATGCGGCTCGACCTGTTTGGCAGCGAGGACGACTACCTTCAGGCGGTCGCTCTGGACGTGCTGCGTGCCGGTCCAGACCCGGGCGTGAGCGTGCCGGTGATGCTGGGGCTGGATCGCTACGCCGCCCGGCACGCGCTCACGGTCGTTCGTCCAGAGCCCTGCAGCGTGGTGCAGAAGGCCGAGCAGCGGTTGAGCCAGTCGCGCAATCGTTTCGCTTTGGTCGTGCCCGTGCTGCTGCAGGCCGACGCGGACAGCATCGTCATCGCCCGGGATATGCTCGAGCCCGAGCTCGAGGCGCTTCGGGCGGCTATGGACGCGGCCGTCGATGCGCTCAACCTTGCGCCAGTGCGCGGCCAGGGCCCGGGCCCCGAGCGCGACGCATGGACCCGGCGGGCGCGCGAGGCCGCCGCTCGCTACGCCGATGCGTTCGATGCGAACCTTCCAGAGATCGCCGCGTGCCAGGACGAGGATGCCCCCGCCCTGATCCGCGGCCTGGTGAGCGTGACGCTGAGCACGCTGCCCGTTGACGTGGTGCTCCACGCGAGCACGATGGCCTCGCAGAAAATGGGGTCGCGCGTGGTCCGCCGCACGGCCCCCGAAGAGCTGGCGCCCGTCGACGAGCTCGCCAGCGCGAGCGTGTCGTCGATGGTCGTCCGCGTGATGAGCAAAGATGCCGCCTGAGACCACAGACGCCAACGCGCTTGTCCACGAGCGCAGCCCCTATCTCCTCCAGCACGCGTACAACCCTGTGCCGTGGATGCCCTGGGGCGATGCCGCCTTCGAGGAAGCCCGCCGGCGCGACGTGCCCATCTTCCTGAGCATCGGCTACGCGACGTGCTACTGGTGCCACGTCATGGAGCGCGAGAGCTTCGAGGACCACGCCGTGGCGCAGGCCATGGCCGAACGCTTCGTGTGCGTGAAGGTCGACCGCGAGGAACGCCCCGACATCGACGAGGCATACATGGCCGCCACACAGATCATGACCGGCAGCGGCGGCTGGCCCATGAGTGTGTTCCTCGAACCCACCGCCGGCAAGCCCTTCTGGGCCGGCACGTACTTCCCACCCCAGCCCATGCACGGCCGGCCCAGCTTCCTCGAAGTGCTCCAGGGCATCTCCCAAGCCTGGCGCGAGCAGCGTGGCGAGGTGATGGAGCAGGCCGAAAGGCTGGCCGAGGCGGTGAGCGATGGGCTCGGCGTGACCACCGGCGAGCGCCTCGACGTGGGGCCGCAGGCGATCGCCGAAGCCGTTCGCACGCTGCTGACCATGGTCGACCGTACCAACGGCGGGTTCGGCGGCGCGCCCAAGTTCCCCCAACCGGTGTACCTCGAGTTGCTGCTCACCGCGCGCGACTCGGCCGACGAGGCCACGAAGCAGGCCTCCGACGTCGCGCTGCGCCACGCACTGGACTGCATGATGGTCGGCGGCATCCACGATCACGCCGGCGGGGGCTTCCACCGCTACGCCGTCGACGCGAACTGGACCGTGCCACACTTCGAGAAGATGCTGTACGACAACGCGCAGCTCCTTGCCGCCTACGCCCGGGCTTCGAGCGTGTTCGACGACGCCGGCTACGCCCACGCGGCCAGACGGATCATCGAGTGGGCCGAGCGCGAGATGCGCCTCGACGCCGGTGGTTTCGCGAGCGCCCTCGACGCCGAGGTCGATGGACGCGAGGGCCTGAACTACCTCTGGACCGCCGACCAGGTGCGCAGCGCGTTGACTGGCGACGATGCCGAACTGGCCGTCTCCCTCTACGGCCTCGATCGCGGACCGAACTTCCAGGACCCCCACCACCCGGGCGAGCCGCCCGCCAGCGTCCTCCGCCTGGATGATCGCCTGGAGAGCTACGCGAGCGAGAACGATCTGAACGCCACCGAGCTGCGCGATCGGCTCGACGGCATCAACGCCTCGCTCCTGGAGGCTCGCAACCAACGCAAGGCCCCGCTACGCGACGACAAGTGTCTGGCCGCGTGGAACGCCATGATGCTGCATGCCCAGGCGTCAGCGGCGATCGATTTGCACGATCCAGAGTTGCTGGAGCACGCCAACCGCACGGCCACGTTCCTCCGCGAGCACATGATCGCCGGCGACGGCCTTCCGGTCCGAAGCTGGCGCGATGGCGATCACGCGGAGGCCGGCTTCCTCGAAGACGCCGCGTGGTGCATCCGCGGCCTGGCCGAACTCGCCCGCGCTCGAATCGTGCTGAACACTGGCGATTCGCGGGAACCCATTGCCCAAGCTACCGCGATGCTTGAAGTCGCACAAGAAGCCTTCGGCCAGCCCGACCAGTCCGGCGTTCTCTATGACACAAGGTCCGCCGAGCTGTTCGTCCGCGGGCGCAGCACCTATGACGGCGCGACGCCATGCGCCCACTCGGTGCTGCTGCACTCGATGGCCACGCTGCACGAGTTGGCACCGGCCTCGGGCGTGCTCGACCACGCGGCGGCTCTGCTGCGCGCCATGGCGCCGGCGATCGCCAACTCACCCCTCGGCACGGCAGGCTCGACTTCCGCATTGCTGCGATTCATGCGTCAGGACCAGCAGCTTGCCGAGTCGGTCATCGATGCCGAGCTCGAGCGCGTTCGGTCCATGCCCGAAGCCGTCGACGATTCCTTCACGCCTGTGGAGATCTACGCCAGCGGCGATCGCGTCACGCTCGGTCCCGACCTGCCCGCGCAGTTCTACCTGGTTGTTCGCATCAAGGAGGGCTGGCACATTTACGCCGCCGACCCGGGCAGTGCCGAGCAGGGCGGGGCCGACCTGCCACCCCTGCGCGTGGGCGTGCGCGGCGGTTCGGGCGTGCGCGTATACGCCGAGTATCCCAAGGGCCAGCCCTGGTCACACGACGAGGCCGTCCGGGTGCACGAGGGCGAGATCGAGTTCCCCGTTGCGCTCGAACTCGAGGGCGAGTGGTCAGGCCGTCCGATGCTCGTGGTCAGCTATCAGGCATGCGACGATGCGCGATGCCTGCCGGTGCGGACCGTCGAGCTTGATGTGGCGATCGATCGCCAGGGCAACGACGAGGTCGGGGTGGAGTGATTACCGGGCCCGCATGAGGGCCTCGACGCGCTTTTCGGTGGGCGGGTGCGAGGCGAACAGGTTGCTCAGCGTCCGCCCGCCGGTCAGCGGCTCGATGATGAACATATTGTTCGCCGCCGGGTTGGGGTTCTGCATCGGGATACGCTTGGCGTAGGACTCGAGCTTGCGCAGGGCGCTGATGAGCCCATTGGGCGAGCCGGCGATTTCGGCGCCGAGGGCGTCGGCCACGAACTCCCGCGATCGGCTGAGCATGGCCTTGATGATCGCCGCGCCAACGGCGCCAGCCAGCACGGCGACGATCGCCAGCAGCGGGTTGCCCCCCTCGCGGTTGCCGCCGAACAGGAACATCCAGTACGCCAGCATGCCCATGAGCCCGCCCACGGTGGCGGCGATGGTGCTCGTCAGCGTATCGCGGTTCTTCACGTGGGCCAGCTCGTGGGCCATCACCCCGGCGAGCTCGTCGCGCGTGAGCAGTTGCAGGCCGCCCTCGGTCACCGCGACGGCCGCGTGCTTGGGGCTTCGGCCCGTGGCGAACGCGTTGGGCGCCTGGTGCGGGCAGACGTACACCCGGGGCATGGGCAGGCCCGCCCGCTGGCGGAGTTCGTCGACCAGGTCGTAGAGCTGGCCGCTGGTGACCTCGCGCCCACGCATGGACTTGATCGCGATGGTGCCCGAGAAGAAGAACGCCCCGAAGTTCATGAGGACGGCGAAGATGAGCGCGGGGATGATCGCCTGCGGCCCGCCCAGGGCGTACCCCACCCCGACGACGAGGGCCATGAGCGCGCCCAGCAGCAGCACGGTCTTGGTGTTGTTCACGAATGTGACGGACATGGCCAGAACACTCCTTCTTAAACCCCCACCGGGGAGATGAACCACCCGGAGGCTATTCCTGTTCTGGCATACGACGGGCCAGCGAAGGGGTTCTCACAACTCCGGCTCGACCACCTTCGGGGCGTCCACGGGCTTATCCTCGCGTACTTCCTGACGGTCGCGCCATGCGTCGGCCGCCATTCTGGCAGCCACGATCAGCAGCGCGATCGACACCACCAACCGCACGGCCTGCAGTGGCAGCTTGTGCGTCAGCGTCGCGCCGATGCGAGCGCCGATGAAGGCCGTAGGCGAGAGTGCCGCCGCGATGATCAGAGCATTCACCACGCTCCGCCCGTGCTCGGGCCCCAGCGTGCCGAGCTTCAGCGACGCGCCAATCACAGCCGTCAACACCATGACCGCCGAACTGGTGCCGATGGCGTTCTTGATCGGCAGCTTGCAGAACACCTGGAGCATCGGCACCATCAGCACCCCACCACCGATGCCCAGCAGCCCGGCCACCATGCCCGTGGCCACCCCAATGACCGTCAGGCGGATCGGGTGCACGCCCTTGTCGTCCACCTCGGGCTCCAGGCTCTTCTTGAAGAAGCGGTAGATGGTCATCAACGCGTAGGCGGCGATGAACCCCGCGAGGATCTTGCGCAGCGTCAGACCCTCGATCTGGTTGGACACCAGCACGCCCACCACGATCGAGATCGCCATCGATGGCAGGATGATGCGCAGCGCGCCGTAGTGGATCGCCCCGGCCTTGCGATGCCGAAGGGCCGCGGGGAACGAGACCACTACGTTCACCACCATGGCGGCGGCCATGAACATGTGGTGGGCCGTGTCAGGGTCTGGGTCGGCCACGAAAAGGGCCAGAGCCGGCAGCATGATCATCGAGCCGCCGATGCCCGCCAATCCGCCTAACACACCCGCGAGAGCTCCGATAACCAGACAGATCGTGACTTCTGTGCCGCTCATGTGGGCCAACGGTAGGGAAAAGATGCGGCTACCGACGCCCGAGCGTCGCTTTTGCTCCCAACCGGTGCACTTTGCCTTCAGCCGCGGACGCCGAATGCCGACGTCGTCCGAGAACGGGAACTGACCGTGGCTGACCGGATCGCCGGCTGCCCCCTACCGTGGGGCGAAGCGTGAGCCGGTCGGTCCCCGGGGGGTGGTGCCCCTTGGGATCGCAAACTGAAGATCGGGTGAAGCCTTGGGGCGTGGTGGCCCCATTCATCCGGTCGGCCGGCAAGCGGAGACCGGTGGTGGTTCAAAAAAACGAAGACATGATCGTGCGCCAACGGCGCGAGCGCGGGGATCGCGTGGCCCCATCGCAGGACATGGTGGGCCTGACCGTCCCCAACCAACCCGCGCGCCGGCCCATGGCCGGGGTGCTCTGGCTGGCGGGAGCCGCGATGACCGTCGCCACGGCCATCACGGCAAAGGAACTGGGCCCGGTGAGCCCGATGGCGGCCATCGGTCCTGCCCCCGCCCGAATCGCCGCTGAGCCAGGGGCGGTGCAGGAAGAGGCCCAGAACCCGATCATCGAGCCCACCGTGCTGGCCACGCCCGCCCCCCTCTCGCTTGAAGGCCAGGTCGAGCCCGACACGAGCCTGCGGTGGTTCAACGGTCGCCCGGTTCGGCCGGCCCGGACCATCACGATGAAGGTCACGGCCTACTCGGCCGACGCTGCCTCGTGCTACCCCTTCGCCGATGGCCAGACCGCCACGCTGCACTCGGTGGATGCCAACGGTGGGTTTCTGGTGGCCGCCGACACCGACCTGCTTCCCTTTGGCACGATGCTGAGCATCGATGGCTACAGCCAGGGCAGGGTCGTGCCCGTGCTCGACCGCGGCGGAGCCATTAAGGGCAACCGTCTGGACCTGCTATTCCCCAGCCACCAGGCGGCCCTCGAATGGGGCGTCAGGACCCTCGACGTGGTGATCTGGGAGTACGCCGACGGCAAGCCCGCCATCGACCCGCGCAAGCAGCGGTCGTAGGTCAGCCTCTTTTCAGCCGACATCCGCGCGCCAGGCCGGGCTCTCTTGCGTGCTCATGGGCAAACGAGAAGGCCCGGGCTTTGCGCCCGGGCCTGTTGGTTGGCTGCAATGTGGTTCGGCCTTACTCGCCCGAGCGACGGTCGCCGCTCTCGTCGCCGGCAATGGACCCGCGCATCGAGGTGTCGGCCTGGATGTTCTGCATGCGGTAATAGTCCATGACGCCCAGGTGACCGCCGCGGAACGCCTCGGCCATCGCCTTGGGCACTTCGGCCTCGGCCAGCACAACCAACGCGCGGTTCTTCTGTTCTTCGGCCCGGAACTCCTGCTCGGCGGCGACGGCCATCGCGCGGCGCTTCTCGGCCTCGGCCTGGGCCCGCTTCTTGTCGGCCTCGGCCTGGTCGGTCTGCAGCTTCGCGCCGATGTTCTCGCCCACGTCGATGTCGGCAATGTCGATCGAGAGAATCTCGAAGGCCGTGCCCGCGTCCAGCCCCTTCTCCATCACGACCTTGGAAATGTTGTCGGGGTTCTCGAGGACGGCCTTGTGGTTCTGGGCCGAGCCGATGGTCGTGACGATGCCCTCGCCTACGCGGGCAATGATCGTTTCCTCGGTGGCGCCACCGACCAGGCGGGCCAGATTCGTACGCACCGTAACGCGGGCCTTGGCCTTGAGCTGGATTCCGTCCTGGGCCACCGCGTCGATGGTGGTGCGGGGCTGGTTGGCGCCGGGGCAGTCGATGACCTTGGGATTCACGCTGGTGTTGACCGCGTCGAGGATGTCTCGGCCGGCCAGGTCGATGGCGGCGGCAACGTCCCACGGCAGGTCGATGCGGGCGTTGCTTGCGGCAATCATGGCGCTAACAACGTTGGGCACCCGTCCGCCAGCCAGGTAATGATTCTCGAGTTGGTTGGTGGAGATGTTCAGCATCGCCTTGGCCGCCCTGATGCGGCTGAACACGATGATGTTCATATCGACCTTGCGGAGCCACATGCCGATCAGGTCGCCGAAGCTGACCTTGGCGCCCGACACCACCGCCTGGATCCACAGCTTGATGAAACGGCCCAGGATCGCCATGATGACGATCAGGATCAGGATCGCGACCGCGATCACCACGATCAACCAAACCGGGATACCACCCATACCTTCACCTCCTGCGTTCGGGATCGAGCCCCGATCCGGGCGTGACTATAAGCCCTGACCACCCGGCTGCAAGCCGACCGGGCCCCGGCGGGCCCTTTCCCCACCATACCAGCGCTACCTCGCAGCCGCGAGTCAGCCCGGAATCTGCCGGACCTTCAACTGGATGCCATCGGCCGAAATAACCTTGACACACGATCCCCGGGCGATGTATCCGCTCTCGGCCACCGCGTCGTGGCGTTGACCCTCAATCTTGACCACGCCGATGGGGCGCAGGTCGGTCTCGGCGGCGCCCTCCTGGCCCACCAGGGCGACCCGCCGGGCGAGCGAGGCGTGGGTGGCGCTGGCCCGGGTCTCGTCGGGCTCGGGGTTGCTGAGAATAAGACCTTTACCCATGGGCGTGTAGGGCAGCACCTTGAGGCCGAAGTACGTCGCTGTTGGCGCGACGACGATGACGCTCAGCAGACCCGTAACGCCCCAGGCCGTCTCGTAGGACCACAAACAGAGCACGCCGGCCATGGCCACCACGAGCGCCACCAGACCGATGATGCCCGCGCTGGGAACCAAGAGCTCCATGAGCCCCAGCAGAACAGCGATGCCCAGCAGAAGCAGGCCCCATACCAACAGTGGGTCCATCAGGCGTCCCCCCGGGGTTGGGATTCCGTATTGGTGCCTGTATCGATATCGGTGTCGGTATCGTCGGCCCGCTCGACCACCACGCTGAATGCGGTGGACTCCACAACGCGAACCCGCTGGCCGTGCTCGATAATCGGCCCCACCGACACCACGTCAACCAGTTCCTCGCCAAAAGAAGCCCGGCCCGAGGGCCGTAGCGTGCCCACGGCGTGGCCGACCGCCCCCACCGCGAGCTCGGCCTTGGGTGTGCTGGGCAACATTGCCTCGAAGAACGTGGGGTTTTCGTCTTCATCGTCGGCCGACGAGTTCTGGAGTATCAGCCTGCTGAACACCGGGATCCGGCCCAGGTTCCGGGCGATCAGGAAGATGATAACCCCGGCCGTTGCCAGCGAGAGCAGCAGCACGACCAGCCCGGTGAGCAGTTCGCCCTGGGTCTGGAAGCCGTTGCCCCCGGTGAACGTGCCCAGCAGCCCTACGAACACCAGCACTGCGCCGATCGCGCCGGGCAAGCCCAGGCCGGGGAACACGAATATTTCGAGCAGCACCAGCACGGCACCGGCCCCGAGTGCCGCGAACTCCCACCATCCGGCCATGCCGACCATCGCCGCCGGCGCGAGCAGCCCGATGAGCGCGAGCAACCCGATTGCGCCGAACACGCCCATGCCCGGGCTTGCCATCTCGACGAAGAATCCGACGATCACGCCCACCAGCAGCAGGCCGCGGACGATCGGGTTGGACAGGAACCGTGCGATCGCCATCCAGCCGCTCTCTTCGTATCGCACCAGCGAGGTCGCGCCGAAGAAAGCCTTGAGTTCTTCGTCGTTGCGCACCACACGGTTGGCCACGCCGTAGCGCACCAACTGCTCGCTGGTCATGGTCACCGGGGCCTTGCCATCGGCGACGTACGCCACCACCTTCCACGCACCGCGATCGCTCTCGCTGAGGGTCGGTCGGGTGGTCGGGACGGCCAGGCTGCGGCTGACCTCGTCCTTGTCGTCCAGGCTCTCCAACTGCGGAGCCGCGGGGCGGAAGGCCGTGGGGTCGGCGGGGTCGGCGGGCGTGGTCAGATCTTCGGGCTGCTCGGCCGGTTGCTCATCGCCGGCCGCCGACGGAATCTCGGGCGAGCGCATCGCCGGGGGCTCGCCGAAGAGCATCCGGTACTCGGCCTTGTCGATGAACAGCCGCTCTCCCACATGCTGTCCCTCGGACCCGGGCTGTGTGCGTTCGATGAGCCAAAGCTCAACGCCCAGCGATACGAAGCCCTGCATGAGCTTCTCGTCCTGGCCGTTGCGGCGCGCCGAGTCCACGAGGTCGACCAGCAGCGGCGCGAGGATCTTCTGTCGTTCCTCTGGCGGCAGCGGCTGGAGGCCCATGATCATCGAGACGTTGATCGGCAGGGCGTCGCCCAGTGTGCCGGGATCGTTGGTGACGATCTCGTCACAGGCCATCGCGATAATCGCCCCGCCGCTGTAAGCCGTGGTGTTCACCCACGCCACGATGGTTGGTATCTGGCTCTTTTTGAGTAGGTCGCTGATCTCCAGCACCGCCCCGACCTCGCCACCGGGGGTGTCCAGTTCGATCACCACCGCCCGCGCACCGGCGTCCTGGGCACGCTGCATCCGCTGCTCCAAGCTCTTCATGGTGAAGCGATCGATAGCGGTACGGATGGGCAGGACCACCACCTCCTGGGCCTGCCGACTGGCTGGCACCGAGGCCGCCGGCGCGGGCTGGGCCTCGGCCGAGCCAGCATCCTGGGCCATCCCGACCTCTACCGCTGCCAGGCACAGCAGGAGCATCGACAGGAACACCACGCGGGCGGCCCGCCAAGGCAGAGTCGGGATGGTGCTGGGCGAGTTGGTCATGCCACGGAGTATATTGCGGGCGCGACGCGGGCCGGCCTCGGTTCCCTTTACGTTTGGGAAACGCTTCCGGTTTGTTCAACCTTCCATACAAGCCGATCGTCGCGGCAGTCGATGTGCACCGCGAACAACCCGGGCAGGCCCGGGCGGAAGGCGTCGGCACGACCAAGATGCTCGTGGTCGTGATCACCAACCAGCGGCCAGATGACGCTGCGGTCGGTCTCGGGCAGCGGCAGTTCGGCGATTTGGCCGGGCTCGAACCACTTCAATCTGCCTTCGGGGATTTCCCGCTCGGGCACCTCCACCGCCCCCAACACGCGGAAGTAGAACATGAGCCAGTGGCCCTTGCCCTCGAAGGCCCGCTCGCTGATCAGGCCCATCAGGTGCAGCCGCTCGATGGGCACTTCGATGCCAGCCTCTTCCCAGATCTCCCGCCGGGCGCATTGGTGGGGCGATTCACCCGTCGCGGTATCGAGCTTTCCACCGATGGGCGAGCACAAGCCCTGGTTGGGCGCCTTACGCCGCTCGATCAGGAGGAGGCGGCCCCGGGTGTCGCGCAGGTCGCAGAGGCATGCAAGCTTGTAGGGAAGGTCGGCAGGTTCAGTCATGGGCAGGCGAGACTAGGAGTGGGCGGGTCAAAAAGAGATCCGCCCCGGGTGGTGCCGGGGCGGATCGGGTGGCTCGCAGCAAATGGTGGTGGTGGGAACTGCCGCGGAGCCGGTGGTGTTCTGAGATGGGCCGTCGGGATCTCCCCGAGAGCCCCACGAGAGGAGGAGAGAGATGACCATCGAGGGGACCACGCTGGGGCTCGTCCGTGAGCCCCTCGCACAACCGCGTGTGTCACCCGCTGCCTTGCGGGCCCCTCGAAACGCGCCGAGCCGCCTGTCAGAACGGCTCGCGCCCAGAGTGTCAGCCGAGGCCGACACCCCTCTCTCTCCGACAGCCGCTGGCGTCCGCCGTGCGTACGCCTTGGTCTGCATGGGCGCGAGCGCGGCGTCCTGCCGCATCCCGTCCCGCCATCGGGCGGTGAGCTTCCGTGTTGCTCCCGCTCTGGATCACTTCGAATCGACCTTTCGGACCAGGTTGGGCAAGTCGGCGAAGCGCCTTGCTCGATCCGCTTGCCAGCCTTCCTGGTCGTGGATCTCCAGCCGGTTGCGGACGCCCACGACCACCACCGCACGCCCGAGCCCGGTCATCTCCAGATGCTCCTTGGGAAGCATGATCCGTCCTTGGGCGTCGACCGTGAGCATCTCGGCCAGGCCATACAGCGTCGCCTCGAGTTCGCTCTCGTCCTCGTTGGGAGTCAGGCTCTCGGCGCTCTGCTCGGCCAGCCGCTGGAACGTCTTGGCCGGGTACAGCCTGAGGATGCCGTTGGGCCAGGGCACGCAGTACCACTGCTCGCCCTGCTCCTCGGAGTCCCATTGGGCCCGGTGCTTCTTGGGCAGCGACAGACGCAGCTTGGCGTCGATGCTGTGCTCGGCATGTCCGGTGAAGAGCATCGGGTTGGGCACTCACGAGGGGCATTACGTGGGATTATGACCCACTTTGCCCCACAATGCAACACATTCTGCACCCGATTTCGGCATTTCTTTGCTTTTCTATCCAGTCATCTCCCAAATCCGAGCCTTTTGATAGGAGTATGTTCAGAGTTTTACCCCATGCATCCGAGATCCCGATTGATCCGTACACTCGGTTTCACCCCCAGTGCCAGGGAGGGCGCGTGACCGAAACCAATCTCGATCCCGCCCGCATGAAGACCATCGTCGAGGCCTGCGATCGTCTTGCGACCGGGCTGTATCTCCTTTCGGCCAGCTACGACGGCGATCGGGCAGGCATCCTGGCCCTGGGCGCCCACCTGTGTGCCACCGAGCCGCTGCTCATCTGCGTTCCGGTCCGCCGAGGGCATCGCATCGAGCCGCTGATCCGCGATTCCCGGGCCTTCGCGGTCAGCAGCGTGTCGCCCGATGATCGGTCGATGCGGCGTCGCTTCGAGCGATATCCGCCCGCCGAGCAATACCACGACCCCTTCAACGCCATCGGCGTGCTGACGCTGGAGACGGGCGCTCCCATCCCCGAGTCCAGCGCTCTGGCCTTCGATTGCGAGGTGGTCCGACATGTCGATATGGACGCGGACCATGAGTTGTACATCGGACGTGTGGTCGACGCACGGCTCAACGGCGATGCCCCGGCGCCCACTCGCGCGTCGCTGATCGGCCCGCTCCACCTGGACTAGAGCGTCCACACTCGCTTTGCAGCGTTTTGCACGCCCGTTTAGAGCTAGTACAACCAAGTGTGAGGCAGGAGGGCCACAACGGAGCGATCAATGACGCTCTCGCGACTTGCTTCAGCCGGGCTCGACGGCCTGCCGCATCCTCTCGGCCCGCTCGATGAGTTCTTCGGTTGCGTCCTGCTCGACCGACAGTGGCTGCATCTCATAGTGCCACTCCACCCGCGTTTCGATGGGTAATGGCAGCACCAGCAGATCGATGGGCGGGTACTCGTACCACGGGGCGTTGGCCCATGGCGCAGCGGTGAGAGGCTGGTAGCCCTCTTTACGCAGCCGGAGATCGTACTGACCGTAATAGCGGAAGCCGACTTCCAATGGGGTCGACCCGAGCTCGACGCCGTTGAGTGTGACCAGGGCGCCTTGCGGCTCGCTGGTGACCACGATGGTGCGGGAGGTGCAGCCAGCCAGCAGGGTGCATGTCATGAGCATCAGCGGGCGCAAGATCACGGCCTTGGCTCCGTGGCCGTGCTGTTGCCGGCCTCGCCACGCCTTCGTCGGCGCAAGGCCGGCGGGGCGTCGGGCGTGTCGAACTCGTCGCCGCGGAACAGCCCGCCCAGGTATGTCTGCCGCACCAGTTCGTTCTTGATGAGCGGGCCCGGGGCGCCCTCGGCGAAGACCTTGCCGTCGTTGATGATGTAGGCCCGGTCGCAAACTTTGAGCGTCTGGTGGACGTTATGGTCGGTGATCAAGCACGCGATACCCGCGTCGCGGAGCGTGCGGATCTCCTGCTGGAGATCCTCGACGGCGATGGGATCCACCCCGCTGAAGGGCTCGTCGAGCAGGATGATGCGTGGGTTGGTGACCAGGGCCCGGGCGATCTCGAGCTTGCGCCGTTCACCGCCCGAGCAGGTGCGTGCTTTTTCCTTGGTCTTCTTGGTCAGACCGAAGCGTTCGAGCAACTCGCCCGCACGCTGCTTCCGCTCGCTGCGGGACATGGGCAGTGTTTCGAGGATGGCCAGCAGGTTCTGCTCGCAGGTGAGACGCTGGAAGACGCTTGGCTCCTGGCTGAGGTATCCCATGCCCAGGCGGGCCCGCTTGTACATAGGCAGGGGGGCGACGTCCTGGCCGTCGAAGTGGACGCTGCCCTCGTCGGCGGCCAGCATGCCGATGGTCATGCGGAAGCTGGTGGTCTTGCCGGCGCCGTTGCGGCCCAGCAGGCCGACGATCTCGGCCCGGCCGACCGCGAAGCTGACGCCGCGCACGACCTCTCGCCCGTTGAAGCTCTTGTGCAGGTTGGTTGCTTCGAGGAGGGGCACGCCGGGGGAGTTTAGCCGACCGGTGGTGCGAGCCGACGATGACGATCAGGCGGCCTTCGCGGCGGCCTCGGCTCTCTCTTCCTTGGTCTTCATGAAGCGGATGGTCATGGGATAGCGGTAGTAGCGGCCCTTGGCGCCGGCGACGGCGGCCAGGATGGGGCACAAGACGCCCATGACGACCAGGAAGGGCCAGAAGACGACTAGGGCGCTGCCAAAGGTCACGATGGCCACCGCGATGGAGCCGATGGTCCAGTAGAGGGTGTAGCTGAGCGAGAAGTTGAACATCTCGCGGCCGTGGTCGGCCACGAAGGGGCGGTTCTTGCCCGGCACGTGCATGACGTACAGGCCCCAGACGATGCCCAGGGGCGCCAGCGTGCCGCTGGTGACGGCGGCGGCCAGCAGCGGGCCCAGGTGGGTCCACAAGGCCCACTGGCGGTCTTCGTGGGTGGCCTGTGGATCGACGTACTCCTTGCCGTCGGTGGCCGGTGGATTCTGGGTGTGCTGGGCGTAGCTGGTGGCGAATGCTGCGGCGTGCATGGCGGCTCCAGGGTCGGGAGCTATATGGAGGTGGCCTGCGATGGGCCCGGGAGATACCCGATTGTTGGGCAGGCGAGCGGCCGGGTTTCAGGGTGGGGCCACCCATTACAAAGCCCTGGGGCCCGAGAACCCGAAGAATGGCCCGTGCGAGGCGTTGTCGCCAGTTGGCTGTGGATCTGTGTGATGGGCGTTGTCGGCTGCGCGATGAAGCCCGAAACGGTGAGCCGCTGGCCCGACGCCTCGGGCCAGGCCGAAACCATGCCAAGAGTGGGCCTGGCGCCCGTGCGGGTGGCTGTCGACCCCGTGCTGGCGGCGCTGGTGCGGCGGCTCGAGCCACTCTATGAGGGTGCCAGGCCGGGCATTGACCTGGTGGTGCACGAGGGGGCCCGGACGGCCCGAATGGACCAGGCCGAGTGGCTGTCGATGCGGCTGGAGCGCGGGGCCGAGGCCGACGCGTACCTGAGCGAGAGCTTGCACCAGATCGCCGGCCTGACGCGCATGCCGATGGGCGAGGTGGCCTGGCTTGGCAACACGCTGGCGGTGGTGGTGCCCAAGGGGTCGACCCTGGATCGGCGGGAACTGGCGATGCGCCGGGCGCCGGTGCACATCGCACTGGAACGTACGGCCCTGGGCCGGTGGACGCGGGCATCGCTGCGTGAGAGCGGGCTCTGGGGCGAGGTGTCGCTGGCGTCTGGGAACTTCGATGGCGGCCAGGCGATCGTCGAGCGGGTGTCGTATTTCGCACGGCGCCGGCCGCCCGAGGAGTCATTCGGCATCGTGTTCGGCAGCGACGCCGATGCGTCGCGCGTGCGGATCGTGGGGTATCTCGACCAGCCGCGCGGGGACGCGGCGATCCATCACGTGGCGTGGTTTACCGATGCCGGGGCCGATTTTGCGCACTGGCTGCTGAGCGATGCCGAGGCACGCGCGGTGGCGGCGCGAATGGGCTTCGTGGTGCCCGAGGGCGGGCGGTGAGTTCGAAGCAACTGGCCGGGCTGCTGGTCGGAGCCATCGTCGCCGGCGTGCTTGGCGTGGCGGCGATCGGGGTGGTCTCGTGGGTCGGCACGGTGGTGGCAGTCGCGAGCGTGTGGGCGACGGCGGGAGCGCTGGCCGGAGCGTACGTCGCGGCGGCGTGGGGTCTGGGCGCGGCGGCACTGCGATGGATGGCCGACCGCACGACGGCGACATGGCTGGCGCCGGCGGTTGGCCTTGGACTGATGCTGACGCTCAGCCACGCGATGGGCGTACTTGGGCTTTTCGAACTGTTTGGCCCTGGTGGGCGGCGATTGGTAGCAGGGTTGCCCATCGGCGTGGGGCTGCTGCTGCTGGCCCTGGACCTGATGGGGCGGCGCGAGAATGGGGGCGCGAGCGTGCACCCGGCGGCGCTGGCGCTCGTGCCCGGGGTAGTGCTGCTGGTGGTGGCGGCGGCCAGCCCGCCGGGGTGGCTCTGGGCCAGCGAGGGCCGCGGCTATGACACGCGGAGCTACCACGCCCAGCTTCCGGCCGAGTGGCTGGCGGACGGCCGGCTGTGGCCCTTGGAGCACAACGTGTACTCGTACCTGCCGGGGTACATGGAATCGGCGTTCTATCACGTGGCGGCGATCGTGGGCTTGCACCCGGCGGCGGGGTCGGGCGTGGGCCTGCTGTCGTTCCAGTGCCTGAGCGCGGTGGTGATGGTGCTGGCGGCGGTTCTGATCGGGCGGGTGTGCTGGCTGGTGCTGCCCGAGGGGACACGGGACCGGGCGGCGATCGCGACGGCGGTGGCGGCGTTGGTGCTTGCCACCCCCTGGATGATCGTGACGGGCAGCCTGGGGTATAACGAGCCGGCGGTGCTGGCGCTCGGGGCCGGCGCGCTGCTGGCGGCGCTGGCGGGCGGGGGCTCGCATGTCGCGCGATGGGGGCTGGCGGCGTTCCTGGTAGGCTCGGCGTGCGGGGCGAAGCCGACGGCGTTGTTCATGGTCGGGCCGGTGGTGGGCGCGGTGCTGATGGTGACGACGCCGGTGCGTGTGTGGTGGAAGTCTGGCGGCATTGGCGCGGTGGTGGGCCTGGCGACGCTGCTGCCGTGGCTGGTGCGCAATGGGCTGGCGACGGGAAACCCGGTGTTCCCGCAGATGGCCGGGGTGTTCGGGCAGGGCCACTGGACCGCCGAGCAGCACGCGCGGTGGGCGAGCGGGCACGTGTTTGTAGGGTCGGTCGTTGATCGCGTGAAGCTGCTGGTGCTGCCCGACCCGGCGGGGCCGTTCCCTGGTGGGTCGTCGATGCGGGGGCTGCTGCACCCGCACTGGGGGCTGCTGGGGGCGGCGTGCGTGATTGCTGCGATGGTGGCGCCGCTCGTGCGCCGGCATCGGGTGGTGGTCGCGTTGGCGATTGGGGTGGGCGTGCAGATCGTGGCATGGCTGGCGCTGACGCACGTGCAGAGCCGGTTCCTGATTCCCGTCGTGCTGGCGGGTGGGCCGCTGCTGGCGGTGGGGTGCGCCAGAATGGGCACCAGCGGCGTGTGGGTGGCGCTGGGGCTGGCCTTGTTGCAGGGTGGCTGGGCGGTGTGGGCGTACAGCCGCGAGGGGGGCGGACAGCCGGGCGTGTTCATCGCGCCCGGGCCGGCATGGTTCACCGGGGGGCTCGAGCCGCCGGCCTCGCCGCAGGGCGTGGTGAACTTCGGTCCGCCCGCGGGGGCGGGGGGCGTGCTGCTGGTGGGCGATGGGGCCCCGCTGTACTACCTGGATGGCCCGCTGTACTCGACGACGTGGGACGCGGGGCTGCTGGTTGGGGTCGTGTCGGCGTACCCGGACGAGCCTGCTGGTCAGGCGCGAGCGCTGCGGGAGGCGGGCGTGCGGTGGCTGGTGGTCGACGAGATGGAACTGAGCCGGCTGCGGGAGTCGGGGTGGCTCGACCCGGTGCTGACGCCGCGGGCGGTGGGCGAGTTGGCTGACCAAGGCACGCCGGCGGGGTACTGGCCCGGGCCCGGGCCACTTGGGCGTATCCTGATCGATCTCGGGCCGCTGTAGCGCATGCAAGAACCTCTCCCACCATCCGAATCGACGCCACCCGACACCGGTGCGCCGCCCCGCGCGGGGCTGCGGATCGCGGTGCAGGTGGTGGGCTTCCTCATCGGCATCCTGCTGCTGGGCTGGTGCGTGCGGCTGGCGCTGAGCGATGAGAACCGCGAGGCGCTCGAGCGGTTGGCCGATGCACCGCCGGGGGCGTTGGTGTCGCTCATTGGTTTGAGTGTTGTGGGCGTGGTGGCCAATGGGCTGATCTTCTGGGCCACACTGCGGCCCGTGCGGCGGCTGGTGGCGTTGGACGTGATCGCGACGAACGCGCTGGCGACGTTCCTGGCGAACCTGCCGTTCAAGATCGGGCTGCTGGCTCGGATCGCGATCCATAACCGGCGTGACAAGGTGCCGATGGCGATGATCTTTGGCTGGTTCGGCGCGGTGACGGCCACGCTGGTGCTGGTGAGCGCGGCGCTGATTGGCGCAGGGCTTCTGCGCAGCGTGCTGGGTGTTTGGACGGTGCCGGTGGCGATTGGGCTGATGGTGGTGCTGTCGGCCGCAATGGTTGCCATCGCCAAGCGGCTGAGCGGGCGCCAAGGGCACCGGCGGCTGAGCCGGTTGATCGGCCGTGTGGGCGGCCGGCGTGCGCTCAAGTTGGCACGGTCGGAGGTCATCCGCGAGCTGCACATGGGCCTGGACATGCTTGCCAGCGGACGGTGGGTGGCGTTCGTGGTCGCGTTCCGGATGGCCGACTTCGGCGCCCAGGCGTGGCGGTGGGTAGTCGCGGGCGAGTTGGTAGGCTCGGACATTTCCCCCACCGATGGGCTGCTGATCTCGGGCGGGCACTTTTTGGCCGGAGCGCTCTCACCCGTGGGTATGCTTGGCTTTCGCGAGGGGGCGGCCATGGGGACTGCCGAACTGCTGGGGCTCGAGGCCCGCGGCTTTGCGCCCATCGCGCTGCTGACGGCGGGGTCGGAGCTGGTGGTGGTCATCGCAGGAGCTGGGCTGGCGATCGCGTGGCTGCGGCTGGATCGCGTGCTGAGAGCCCGCTTAGGCCGCACAAGCGGCAAGCCGGCGGCGTAGCCTCGGCACATGCGGATCGCGCTGGCGCCCATCAACCCGACCGTTGGAGACCTTGCCGGCAATATCAGGCTGATCGAGGACGCGGTGCGCGAGGCCGGGGCGGTGGACCTGGTTGTGCTGCCCGAGCTTGCGGTGTGCGGGTATCCGCCGCGGGACCTGCTGTACGAGCGTGGGTTCGTGCAGGCGTGCTACGAGCGGGCGATGGGGCTCTCGCGGCTGAGCGCGTGCGGGCCGGCGATCGTGGTAGGCTGCCCGGTGCAGGACGGGCGAGGCGTGCGGAACGCGTTGCTGGTGTTCCGAGATGGCGGGTTGGTCGACATATACCAGAAGCGGCTGTTGCCGACGTATGACGTGTTCGACGAAGATCGGTACTTCGTGGCGGGCGATACCGCATGCGTGATCGAGGTCGCGGGGGAGCACGTGGGTCTTGCGATCTGCGAGGACCTGTGGATGGGCGAGGACGCCGGGCAGCACTGGCGGTACCAGAACAAGGAGAACCCGGTCGAGGCGCTGGCCAGCGCGGGGGCGACCGTGATCGTGGCGCCATCGGCCAGCCCATTCGTGGAGGGCAAGCACGAGCGGCACTTGTCGCTGCTTGGGGAGCACGCGCGCCGGCAGGGCTTGTGGGTGCTGGGTGTAAACCAGGCTGGGGCGAACGACGATTTGATCTTCGACGGACACGCCATCGCGTTCGGCCCCACCGGCACGCTGCGCGCGGCGGGGCCACGGCTGGGCAACGGGCCGACGATCATAGAACTCGATCGGACGGGGCCCGAAGCCCGTGACACGATGCTGCGTGAGGGCGCCGACGTGGCGCTGGCCGAGGCCCTGTCCGTGGGCGTGCGCGACTATGTACGCAAGACCGGGTTCGAGCGCGTGATCATCGGCTTGAGCGGGGGTATCGACTCTGCCGTCACGTGCGCGGTGGCGGTGCGGGCGCTGGGGGCCGGGCGCGTGCTGGGCGTGGCAATGCCCGGGCCCTACTCGTCCGAGCACGCGTTCGATGATGCGCGGGCGCTGGCGCAGGACCTAGGCATACAACTGATTTCACTACCGATCGCCGAGCCAATGGCGGGCTTCCGCGGCGTACTGGATGGGGCGTTCGGCGAGTTGAATGTCCACGGCCTGGGCGTCCAGCGTCCAGACCTTGCGGAAGAGAACTTACAGAGCCGGCTTCGCGGGACGGCAATCATGGCGTTGAGCAATCGACTTGGCGCACTCGTGCTGACGACAGGCAACAAGACCGAGCTGGCCGTTGGCTACTGCACGCTGTATGGCGACATGAACGGGGCGGTGGCGCCGCTGGCCGACTTGCCAAAGATGCGGGTGTACGAACTGGCGCGCGCGATGAATGCACGGCCGGGGGCGTTCGGGTTCGGACGCCCCCCGATTCCCGAGAACACGATCGGCAAGCCTCCCAGCGCCGAGCTGGCGCCCGACCAACGTGACGACGACACGCTCCCGCCGTACGACGTGCTCGACCGGATCGTGTCGCTGCGGGTAGAAAGACGCCTGGGCGTGCGGGAGATCGAGATGGAAACGGGATGCGATGAGGTGCTCGTGCGGCGGATCTGCCGGCTGATTGCGATCAACGAGTACAAGCGGCGGCAGTACGGGGTGGTGCTGAAGGTCTCGCCGGTGGCGTTCGGGCCCGGCCGGCGGATCCCCATCGCTCAGGGCTGGTATGGACAGGCCCCCTAGGATGTGGGCGTGAGCACGGTGGGATCCGTCATCGAAGGCGCCTCGCAACGCAAGCCGGTAACACTGGCGACCCTGGGGGGCATGGCCCGGCGGGGCGAGGCGTTCGCGTGCCTGACGTGCTATGACGCTTCGACGGCGCGGCTGCTTGAGCAGGCGGGCGTGCATCTGCTGCTGGTGGGCGACACGGCAGCGGAGGTGATTCTCGGACTGCCGCGGACGATCGACATGCCCTTCGAGGTGCTGCTGGCGCTGACGGCGGCGGTAAAGCGCGGTGCGCCAAATACGGTGGTCATGGGCGATATGCCGTTCATGACGTACCAGGCCGGCCCCGATACGGCGCTCGAAAACGCCGGGCGTTTTCTGGTAGAGGGCAAGGCCGACATCGTGAAGCTGGAGGCCGACGAGAGCTACGCACCGCTGGTGAAGCGGATGGCGTCGGCGGGCATCCCCGTGTGCGCGCACGTGGGCAGCAAGCCGCAGCACGTGGCGATGACAAGCGGATATAAGGCCCAGGGCCGGACGCGCGGCCAGGCGGACCGCGTGCTGGCCGATGCGCGGGCGCTGGAGACGGCCGGGGCGGCAATGCTGCTGGTGGAGGCGGTGCCCAGCGAGGTGGCCGACGAGTTGGTGGCCGCCGCGGGCGTGCCGGTCATTGGCATCGGGGCTGGCACGAGCTGCCACGGCCAAGTGGTGGTGCTCCACGACGTTATGGGTCTCCTTGAGAAAACCCCGGGGTTGGCCCAACCGGTGGCGAACCTTGGGCCGGTGATCCGCGAAGCGGCTATGCAATGGGTGAAGCGGGTAGCCGAAAGAGACTTCGGCGGCAAGACCTTCGGCATGCGGGGCGGCTGAGGCCGTGCCGGGCTGGCTGACCCGGGGCATCTGTGTATGGGGAACATCGGGCGGCGGTTCGCGCTTGGTGTTTCCGGACGGTTCGGAGGCAACCTATGAGACGATTTATCACGCTTGGCCCGGCCGCGGTGGTTCTGCTGACCTCGCTGGCTGCATTGCTTGCGGCGCCGGAGATCGTGCGTCGCACCGAGGCCCAGCAGGCCCAGGCCCAGGTTACCCTCGCTCGGCAAGACTTGGTGCAGGACGACATCCTGGTACGCATCAACCGGGCGACGCGGGCGATCGCGAAAACGGTGGAGCCGGGCGTGGTGCACCTGATGTCTGCCAGCCGGTTTAGCCCCGGTGCGGCTGGCTCGGGCTGGGTGTACGACGACCAGGGCCACATCGTCACCAACGCCCACGTGGTGGGCGGGGCCGACACGGTGAGCGTGCAGCTCTACACGGGCCGCGTAATGCGGGCCGAGGTGGTGGGCGTGGACGTGTTCACGGATATCGCGGTGCTCAAGGCCGAGGACACAACGGGCCTGGTGCCGCTGCCACGCGCGACGGGCGAGATGCCCCAGCAGGGCGAGCGTGTGTTCGCGTTCGGCTCGCCTTTCAACTTCAAGTTTTCTATGAGCGAGGGCATCGTAAGCGGGCTCGGGCGCGACCCCAACACCGGGGCGGCGGGCAGCGCGTTTACCAACTTCATCCAGACCGATGCGGCGGTGAATCCGGGGAACTCGGGCGGGCCGCTGATCGACGTGCGGGGCCGGGTCATCGGCATGAACGTGGCGATCGCGACGGGACGCTCGGGCGACTCGCTGGCGAACCCGACCGAGGGTCAGAGCGCGGGCATCAGCTTCGCGATCCCGCTTCCGACAATTGAGTCGGTGGCCGATCAGTTGATCGAGAGCGGTGATGTTGCTCGTGGTCGGCTTGGCATCGCCTTCGGCGGATATCGGGATCAACAGCGTCCCATCATCGAGGGTGACATGGTCCGGGGTATCGGAGTTGTTGTGGGCCAGGTAACCGACAATGGGCCCGCCGAACGCGCCGGTATCATCGCCAACGACATCATCGAGAGTATCGGCGGGCAGGCCGTGCCCAGCCCGGACATCCTGCGCGCGGTCGTCAACACGATGCGGCCCGGCAAGGAGTTATCCATACGCGTGTGGCGCGATGGAACACCCATCGAGACGACCGTTGTGCTGGACGAGCTAGACGCTATCAACGCCATCGGTGGCCCGACCGAGGCCATGCTCGACCGGCATGTGGGCCTGGATATCAGCCTTGACCGAGATGGTGCGGTGTACGTTCGAAGGACACGCGACGACTCGGCAGCGCAGCGGGCGGGGCTGGAGCGTGGGCAACGGATCCTGGCCATCGACGGCGTGGACATTACCAGCTACACGCGGTTTCTCGAGGCGATCGCGGGCTCTCGCATCTCGCTCGGTCGGGAGACGACCTTCCTGGTGCGGCCTGAGGATTCGGATGAGACCCGGGAACTGACCGTTCGGACGCGCCCCTGAGACGCGGGCTGGGCGGCGTCAGCCTCCCGCGGCGATGCGGATGGTGACGCGTGTGCCGAAATCCGGTGTTCGCTGCGGGTGCGCAATCCAGCGCGGCTCCTCGATAAACGAATCGGGGCTCATGGCCTCTTGCAGCGCCACGAGTTCGGTGCCGAAGGTGTGCAGGCCGACGACCAATCCCTCGGCATCGGCGATATAGCGGTCGTCCTCGAAGAGCGAACCGGCGAAGACCCACTGGGCCCGGGCATCGAAGTGCACGCCCGTATCCGCATCGACGATGAACTCGGTGATGGGTTCGCCAGGGGGCGGACTTTCGAGCTGGCGGTAGGTGACCGTGACGGCCGGGCCTGCTGCCTGTGTGGCAACAGGCTCCTGGCCGTCCCACGCGATGGCGCCGGGTGACCCGGGCTCGAGACCGAGCGTGAGCAGTGCGGCGTGGATGTGGCTGGGCCGGACGTTGGTGACCATGAGGGCCTCGTGGTCCTTGCCGCTCAT
>JBITAF010000098.1:0-20966 GCA_044440025.1 Phycisphaerales bacterium JB060
TGGGCGTGGTCGAGCAGGATCTTGTCGTAGATCGATCGCTCGACCTGGAAGGCCGTACGCTGGCGCTGTCCCTCAAACTTCGCGGGTCTGGGCTCGTCCTTGAACTCCTCGACGGGATAGAAGTCAAAGTCCCACCGCTCACCGTCGCGGCCCCACGTCAGGCTCGCGCCGAGCTTCACCGGGAAGTTGGCCGCCTCGACCTTGTCCCACACGCCCATCTCGTTGAGGATCGGGCTGATGGCTGGAAGCTGGCTCTCACCCACGTGCTCACGCGGGAAGACTTCCTTCTCGAGCACCAGCACCTTCAGCGCAGGGTTGTACTTGCGCAGCAGCGTCGCCAGCGTGCTGCCCGAGGGCCCGCCGCCGATGATCGCCACGTCGCAGGAGATCTCACTCCCAGCCATGCCGTTGGTTCCGTTCGCGTTCGTGACCAATCTCGCCCCCTCCCATATGAGTCCAACGCCGCCATTTTCTATGATCGGTCGCGATAAATCCTATGGCCGGTCCTTCCGCCATCCCGCCCGCAAGCTGGTCCGGAAATACGGATCATCCCAGTGGAACATCCCTCACGCCGGCGGGATCGGCCTGCCGTGCGGATCGGTGGCCGCGGTGTCGGGGGGGAGCGTCTCGGGCAGGTGCTCCAGATTCTCGGCCGCCACGTGCACATGGTCGGCCGCCAGGCCCGCCCGCTCCACAAGGTAGGCCTCCCACAGCCGATGGCGGCGCACAATGGCGGCGGCACGTGTCCGGCCCTGATTGGTGAGCGCAAGCTCTCCCGCCCGCACGAGCCCTCGCTTGCGGGCCCGGCGGAGCACGCTGCTGGCAACAACGGGCGGTGCCGCCCCCTCCTCCTCCTGCCGGTACAGCCGCCCGAGCAGGTCGTCCATCGCGATGCTCCGCCCCAGTCTCGCTCGACGGATGGCCGTTGCCAGCACGCCGTACCTGGGGCCGAGCACCGCCGCCAGCACGAGCAGCCCACCGAGCGTTACCGCCATCGATCCAGCGGCGTTCACCTCTCGCTTTCCAAACATCGATGGAACAGCGATCGATCCCAGGTAGCCCAAGGCCGCGGCGGCGATGGCCACCACAACGCTCACCAAGATCTGAGATGCCAAGCGGTCGGTCAGCAGCCGCGCCGTCGCGGCGGGCACGATGAGCATCGCGATCACCAGGATCGAGCCCACCGCCTCGAACGATGCGACCGTCGCGCCCGCCACGAACACCATCAAGACATAATGCAGCAGGGAAGCGTTGAACCCCTGGGCGGTCGCCATCGCGGGGTCGAACGCCGCCAGCCGCAGTTCCTTGAACAGCAGCACGACCAGACCAATCGACAGTCCGGCAGTCAGTAACAGCGTCCACACCTGTGGCGGTGCGGCCGAGAGGGTGCCGGCCCCGAGCACCCCCCACCACGATGCTGGCGCACCGCTGGTCCAAGCCAGGGTTTCGAGTTGGCCGTGCAGCACGCAGTTGGCGTCCAGATCCGTATTCCGCGCGGCCCGCTCGATGAACAGCACGCCTATCGCGAACATCACGCTGAAGACCACGCCCATGGCGGCGCCGGGCTCGACCCGGCCCATCCGCTTGACGAGTTCGACGAGCACCACCGTAACCACGCCCGCCAGCGTTGCCCCGAGAAACATGACCGGGGCCGTGCGCAAGCCGGTGACCATGAACGCGATGACCAGCCCCGGCAGGACGCTATGGCTCATCGCGTCGCCCATCAGGCTCAGCCGCCGCAGCACGAGGAAGTTGCCAAGCAGCCCGCAACTCACGGCGGCGAGGACGGCCGCCAGCAGCGGGAACAGGTCCAGCCCGGGGCTCAGCGTCACGTCCGCCCCCCTTCGGCCCGCCCGATCGCTGCTTCGAGTTCGGCCACCAGCTCGGGGCTGAGCACGTGCTCCACGGTGTCGGCCGACCAATCCACGTGCCCGGGGGCCACATCGGCGTAGGTGTGCAGATACTGCTCCCAGAGCTTGTGGTTTCGAGCGATGCGGGCGCCGCGCTCAACGCCGGCGGGCGAGAGTTCGTAGCCGCCCTCGACGCGGTTGATATACCCCCGCCGACGCAGACTCGTGATGACCAGCGGCCCCTGCCACACGGGCCAGCCCCAGAGCTTCTCCATCGCCCGAACCGTGCGCAAAGGGACGGTCGATACCCCCCGCCGCGACACGCGGTGCTCGTAGGCTGCCTCGAGCCAGTGCTCGGCGGCGATGCGCAGCCGTTGGAGAATGCGCCGACCACCCACCGCAACCACGCCGTGCCGGGGGGCAGCCAGCAGACTGAGCACGAACACCCCGCCACCGCACAGCACGATCACCGACCCCGCAGGAGCGCGCGGCAGCAGGGCGCTGGTGGCAGCCCCAACGTACCCGCTGAGCGCCCCCAGCCCGCCGGCGATCAGGACCAGCATCGGCAGCCGATCGGTCCAAAGCCGTGCCGCCACGGGCGGGATGATCAGAAGCGCGATGACCAGGATGAGCCCCACCGCCTGCAATCCCGCCACCGAGACCAGCACCACCAGACCCAGCATCAACCCGTCGAGAATGCCCACCGGATACCCCACCACACGGGCGTACTCGCCGTTGAAGCTCGCCAGTGCGAACTCCTTGAAGAACGCCACAACCGCGATCATCGCCACCAGGGCGATACCGCCCATCAGCGCTCCATCGCCTGCACGCATGGCCGCCGTCTGGCCGTAGATGAAATGGTGCAGCCCCGCGGGCGACGCTGCCACGTTCTCGGGCCGCTGCACGTAGCTCAGCAGCACCACGCCCAGTCCGAAGAACACGCCCAGCACGATACCGATGGCCGCGTCCTCGCGCAACCTCGTGAACCTGAGGATGGCAAAGATGCACAGCACCGACAAAGCCCCCGACACCCCCGCCCCCAGCAGCAGCACCGGCAGGGACCGGCCCGAGCCGCCCAGTGCCGCGGCAGCAAGGAACGCGATCACGATACCCGGCAACGTCGCGTGACCGATGGCATCGGCGACGAGCGACCGCTTGCGCAGCAGCGCGAGCACCCCTACCACGCCAGCTGCCAGCCCGAAGAACGCCGAGCCAATGATCACCGCGTTGGTGTTGTACCCACCCTGAAAGCTCAGCACCTCCAGGATCTGGCTGAGGGACAGGGAATCGGGCCGGGCCAACGCCATCTATCGCACCCTCAATCCCGACCGCGCCACGGCCTCGGCCGCCTCGCTGAGCAGCGTGAGCTTGCCGCCATAGGTCTTGTGCAGGTTTTCCTCGGTGAAGACCTCGGCGACCGGTCCCGACGCGACAACACGCATGTTCAGCAGCAGGGCGTGGTCGAAGTACTGCGGCACCGTCTGGAGGTCATGGTGCACGACGATGGCCGTCTTGCCCGCGTCGCGCAGCTCGCGCAGCAGGACCACGATCGCGCGCTCCGTCGCGGCGTCCACGCCCGCGAACGGCTCGTCCATCACGTACAGATCGCCCTCCTGCGCAAGCGCCCGGGCCAGGAATACCCGCTGCTGCTGCCCGCCCGAGAGCTGGCTGATCTGCCGCTGTGCAAGATCAGCCAGACCCACGCGATCAAGACACTCGAGCGCCGCCCGCCTGTGCGCGCGGCCCACGGGTCGCAGCCAGCCAACACGCCGGTACCGCCCCATGCACACCACGTCCAGTGCGCTCACCGGGAACGACCAGTCCACGCTCTCACGCTGCGGCACGTAGGCGACGCGATCACGCACGCGCTTGTAGGGATCGCCCCAGAACTCCACCAACCCGCTGGCGCGAGGCACCAGCCCGAGCGCCGCCTTGATGAGCGTGCTCTTGCCCGCGCCATTGGGCCCCACGATGGCTACCAGAGCATTCGCCGGGGCGTCGTAATCCACGTCCCACAGCACGGGCTTGCGCTGGTACGCGACCGTCATGGCGTGGATTGACAGCGGGCTGTTGGCCGAGTGCTCGGGCAGCGCCGCCAGGCTGGGCTTGCCCCGACGCGAGTGCACGACGCTGTGGCTGCCCGCGCTCGTCACGGCGTGAGCTTTCCCTGCATGCCGGCCTCGGGCGCTTCGCCGCCCAGGGCCCGGGCGATGGTCGTGGCGTTGTGGTCGATCATGCCCACGTACGTACCCTCGTAGGTATCGGCGGGCCCCATCGCATCGCTGAAGAGTTCGCCGCCGATCGTGACGGTGTGCCCGCGAGCCTTGGCCCCGGCGATGAGCGCCTTGATGTTTCGCTCCGACACGGTCGACTCGACGAACACCGCCGCGATCTTGCGTTCAACCAGCACGCCGACCAACCGCTCGATGTCGCGCACGCCAGCCTCGCTCTCGGTGCTCAGCCCCTGGATGCCCAGCACCTCGTAGCCATACCGCCGGCCGAAGTAGCCGAAGGCGTCGTGGGCGGTCACCAGCACGCGCTGGGCCTCGGGCACACTCTGGAGCACGCGCTGGCAGTACGCGTCCAGTTCGGCGATCTCGTCGAGCAGCGCGGCGGCGTTGGCGGTGTAGACCGATTCGCCATCGGGGTCGCGCTCGATGAGGCGATCGCGCACGACCTCGACCGCCCTGGTCCAGGCCGTGGGATCCATCCACACGTGCGGGTCGTCCTTGCCCTCCATGTCCTCGGGCTGCACCAGGTACTGCGGATCGATCAACTCGGTGACGGCGAACACGCCGCGATCGGACGAGGCGGCGCGTACGAGCGCATCGGTCATGCGGCCCTCGAGCAGCAGCCCGTTGTAGAAGACCACGTCGGCGGCCAGGAGGGCGGCCATGTCGTCGCGCGTGGGCTGGTACAGGTGCGGGTCGATGCCCGCGCCCATGAGTACGTCGACCTCGCCGCGCTCGCCGGCCACGCGCTCGACCACGTCGCCGATCATGCCGGTGGTCGCGACGATCGCCAGCTTCTCGTCAATCGCCGACGAGCCCGCGGGCTCGGCTTGCGGTCCGCAGGCCGCGAGAAAGCCGAGCAGAACCGCGCACAATCCGAACCAGCATCCACGAGCCATGGCGCCTCCCTTGGCGAGCGTGCGAGGCCCAAAGTGTAGCCTTGGCTACGGTTGCCCGCCACCTCCACCGCCACCTCTACCGTCGCGCGCCGCCTGCCGCCTACCACCCGCCCCCTCGGCGATGGCCTTGAACCGCGCCAGCGTGGCCTTGCTGACGTGGTGCTCGAGCCCCTCGCTGTCGACCGCGGCGACCTTTTCCGGGACCCCGATGGCCAGCAGGAAGCGGTAGACCACCTCGTGCCGCTCGCGGCAGGCCCGGGCCAGCCGCATGCCCTTGGGGGTCAGCTCGATGGGCTTGTAGGGCTCGGTGGTCACCAGCCCGCCCTCTGCCAGCCGCGAGACCGTTCGCACGACCGTCACGTGGCTGACGCCGAAGCGGTCGGCCAGGTCCTTCACGCGGCACTGGCCAAGCCGCTCCACGATCTCGGCGATGGCCTCGACGTAGTCCTCGGCCGTCTCGCTGGCGTGGTCGTCGCGCGTACGCTGGTGGCCGCGGCGTGGCGGGGTGGGGGTGCCGGGCTGCTTCTTGGGGTTGGCCACGGGGCAACGTAGGCCCCGGGCCGTGCGCCCGGCCGCGGCCGCTATCCTTGCGACCATGCCAGAGCGCATCCGCGTGGGCCTCGTGCACAACCGCTTCTCGGGCAAGGGCCGGGGACCGGACTTCGTCGCGCGCCTGCGATCTCGGGCCGAGCCGCTGGCGTGGCTCGATCTCGTGGATCTGCCCCTCGATCTCGCGCTCTCGGAGGGCGCCTTGGACGCGCTCAACGCGGTGGTCATCGTCGGAGGCGACGGCACCGTGCACCACGCCCTGGCCGCCCTCACGCAGGCCAAGAACGGCCGCGGCGTGCCAACCCTGATCGCCCCGCTGGGCACCGAGAACGTGGTGGCCAAGGAGCTGGGCCTGACCGCCAACGTCGGGCGCGCGCTCGCGGCGCTGGAGGCCTTCGGCGATGGCACGCCCGCCAAGCGGAGCGACTTGGGCCTGGTGCACCATCCCGACGGCCGCCCGGGCACGCCCTTCGCCCTCATGCTGACCACCGGCCCCGACGCCGCCGTGCTCCACCGGGTGGCCCGCCAGCGCGAGGGCACGACGAGCAAGCTCGACTACGTCGTGCCCACGCTCACGCGAGCCCTGCGCCCCAGGGTCGGGCGCCTCAGCGTCACCGTCGATGGCAAGCAACTGGCCAAGGGCCGTCGCGGCTGCCTGATCGTCGCCGTCGGCCCGCGCTACCCGCTGAAGCTCGACCTGGCCCGCAACGCCAGCCGCACCGACGGCCTGCTGGACGCGATGTTCCTGCCCGCCAGCACCACCGCGAGCCTCGTGGGCTGGGCCGCGATGGCGCGCCTCGGCCTGCACGTGCGCCACCCGCAGGCCATGTACGCCCAGGGCAAGCGCATCGAGCTGACCATGCACGACCACGATCCGCAAGCCGAGATGATGGAGGCCCTGCAGATCGACGGCGAGATCGAGCGCGTGGCATGCGACGCCCAGGGCAAGATGGTCATCGAGAGCCTGCCCAGCGCCGTGCCGCTGATCATGCCGGCGGCGAGCCAACCACTGGCCAAGCCGGTGATGGCCGGCGGGTGACCTGGCCGCCAGACAGCCCAAGGAAAAAGGCCCCGGAGCCGTGCACGAGTCGGTCCCGGGGCGTTCACGCAGATGTCGATGCCGACGGCCCCCGCGTCGGCGGACAACGCCCGCCGCGCATGGCCCCGCTGGCGAAGCGACCAGACTAGCCCGCGCTCTTCTGGTCCTCGGCCTTCTGCGGCTCGATGCTGCCGGCCGGGTTGTTGGCCTGGCTGCCAAAGGGGATGGTGCGCGTGACGCTCCAGCCGCTCTGCAGGCCGGTGGAGATGCGGGCGGCCACGCGGTAACCCACGGCACGGACGCCATCGGGCACGGCGCTGTCGACGAACTTCTTCTCGTCGTCGGCGAAGCCGATGAAGACGTAGGGCGTGGGCGAGCCCTCCAGCGGCTCGGTGCGACGTTGCACGAGGTAGCTGGCCCCGCCGCCTGCGGCGACCTTGAAGGTGAGCGTGACCGAGCCGTCGGTGTCGACGGTGGTGCGCAGGTCGGTGGGCGCGGGCGGGGCCTCGCGCTCGCTGGGGGTCTTGGGCGCGGGGATCTGGGCCCGCTCGTAGACGCCCGGGTCGCCGGTTGCCTTGGCGTAGGCGTCGATGGTGTCGACGTCGCCACCGATGACCGCCCGCAGGTTGCGGATGGCCTCGCGCCTGGCGGCCGTTCTTGTTCGAGCCAGGGTCCTCGCCTGGCGCGCTGCCAGGTCGGCGGCCTCAGCCGCTGCC
Organism: Phycisphaerales bacterium JB060; assembly: GCA_044440025.1. Taxonomy (GTDB): domain Bacteria; phylum Planctomycetota; class Phycisphaerae; order Phycisphaerales; family UBA1924; genus JAHCJI01. Next base: position 7,285 of record JBITAF010000098.1, read on the forward strand.
GTGGCTGACTCCGTGGCGGCGAGCTGGGCGCTGCTGAGGCCCGTGTCGGGCGGGGTACCCTGGCCGCCGCTCCAGACGTCGATGTGGTCGCGCGAGAAGTTGATGAGCCCTTCGTCTGTGTTTGGGATACGCATCGGACGCTCCGTCGTCTCGGGGCCGTCGGCCGTCCGTGTGCCCCTCGTCCGAGGCGGCAGGACCGGCGACCCCTGGGTCTTCGGCCCCTGCACCCCGGCAACGCTGCCGGCTGGCGGGGCCGTGACACCTGTATCGAGTGGAACGGAGGGGGACTTCAGTCGGTGTGTGATGATTCTGGTGGGAGTTTGTGATTTGGGGGCAGAATCGGGCTCAGACCGGCCCTGGGAGGGCGTGAGGGGGGTTTTTATTGGGCTTTGGGGGCGAATCCAACGCCGGAGTATTCGGCGAGCGAGTCTTCAGGCGAGAGGCGCGGCCGGCTTCGCACCATCGGCGGCTGACTCCACAACTCGGCGTGTGATCAGTCTCCAGCCGGCTCTTCGAACTTTCGTGCCTCGGCCTCCTGCTCGACTGAATACTCTCGCAGGAACTCACACACAGATTCATCCTCCTCGTTGATCATCTGGCATTCGGACAGCAGTTCTTCGGCAGCCCTCGCTTGCTCTTCCGCTTCACGAGAGTTTTCCTCATACGCAGGCGGCTGGATGACCTGCCCCCACACCACGCCAGCGAGGCCGGCCACGGCGCACACGGTCAGGATCCCGGCGACACGAAGCTCATCCTTTGCCATAGCGTCTACTCCTATCCGTTGCGATGCATCGAGCGAGCATTCCGACAGTTTACCTGATCGCCACGCGCCCATCGGGCACGAAGCAGGCGTGGCTTACCGTGCCGCCGCCGTGCCAGTCGTCTCGATCCCACAGGAACGAGCCCTGCCCGATCCGCATCCGCAGCGAGACCTCGCGGATGGCCGTCGCCGTGCCCTTGTGCAAATCGTCCTGCATCTCCTCGCCCGGCCAGTAGTGGTAGCTGGTGTACTCGGCGGCCTGTGTCTGCCGCGCCGTGGGGTCGGCCGGGCAGCGGAAGCACTCCAGGCTGCTCATGTGCCCGCCGTAGACCTCGGTCATGCTCTTGCGGCCCACCGGCGGGGAGCTTGGCATGTTGGAGACCCAGAACGGCCAGTCGCCATTCTCTTCGTCGACGATCGCGTAGGTCACCGTGCCGATCTGGCGGAGGTTGGCCATGCACTGGGCCGAGCGTGCGTTGTCGCGCATCTTGCCGAGGATGGGCACCAGGATCCCGACGAGGACGGCGATGATGGCGATGACCACCAGGAGCTCGATCAGTGAAATGGCCGGCCGTGCGGAATGCTGGCGGCGCATGGCGTCCTCCCGGGGCGTGTTCACACGCACGTTCTCTTGCACACTCGCTCGCACGTTCACTTGCACAACAGCGGCCCGCCTTTGCCCACCACGAGGTGGCACTCGGGCAGCAGTTCCAGCATGTCCAGGCTGTGGGCCATGCCGTTGATCTCTTCGCCGCGCCCCTGCTCCATCAGGCGGCTCATGGTCGACATGCTCGGCGCCGAACCGATGCTCCGGAGCACCCACCGGTCGGTGCCGCGGTCGTAGAGGAATCGGACGGAGAGCTGGCGATCGGCCTGATCGTTGCCCTGGTAATCGAACGTGACCGATGTTGAAATGAGGTCGCCAGGGCCGCCGCCCTCGATCGGGGCGAACTCGAGGATGCCCATGCGCTGCAACTGCCTGTGCCGGGCCTCGTCACGGTCGTCATCGGGGTCGTTGTCGGGTCCGAAGCGGATCGACAGTTCCTCCTGGCCGTCGGGCGGCAGGCCGATGACGCGCCACACGCGGGCGCTCTTTGGCCACGCGGCCGCGGCTCGCTCCAGGCGGGCGGCGATGGCCCTGTCCGCGTCTGGCCCCCGACTCGAGCCGAGGAGCGCATCGGCCGAGGGCTCTTCGCCGACGAGTTGGATCGCCGCCGCGGCCATCTCGCCCAGCGAACGGATCGCGCCATCGGGCGGCACGCTGGACATGCCCCGGGCCTTCACCTCGACCGAGCCGAAGATGCCCATGAGCGCCGCGGTGTCCCGGGGGTCGGCCAGCCCGACGAGGTGGGGCGTGCCATCCTCGCCGGGGATGACCGACAGCTCGGGGTTGGTCTCGGCGATGGCCCGCAACCGCCCCTCGCTCTGGGCCAGTGGGAACTCTTCTTCGGGGGCCGCCTGGTCGCCGCGGCCCAGCCGCTGACCGGCGTCCTGCCATCCCTCGATGCCCAGCGCCCGCGCATCGGGCAGGTACACGTCGACCTCGGGGTTCTCGCCGGTCTCCGCGTCGCGCTCGGGCATCTGGCTCGCGGTCACCTGTCCGGGCGCGGGCCCGGCGGCCGATCCGCTGGCGTCCCCCTCCTCCTCGCACGCGCCCAGCAACAGGGCCATCGAGCAGGCGGCCCCCATCGTGATGCGTATCGCCCCGGTCATTGCGTTCCTTCCTTGCGCAGCACCGGCCCGCCCTCGCCCACGACCAAATGGCAGTTGGGCAGCAGCCTCAGCAAATCCAGCTCGTGCGACGTTCGCCTGTACTCGTCCCGCTTGCCCGCCTTATGGAGGCGCATCAGCTCCGCGGTGTTGACGCGGGTATGGATCAGGAACAGGACCCAGCGGTCCGTGCCGCTGTCATAGACGAAGCGGAAGGTCATGATGCGATCGACCCGGTCCTTGTTCTGATAGGGGATCTCGATCCACGCCGTGACCAGGTCGCCCAAAGAGCCGCCCTCGATGGGCTCGAAGCCGAGGATGCCCATGTCACGCAACCGCTGGTGGCGCTGCTCGTCGTGGTTGTCCTCGGGTTCTGGCTCGTCGCCCGGGGCTCTTTCCTTGGGGGCGTTGGTGAGCATGAAGCGGATGAGCGGGCCGTCGTCGGCGCCCGGCGGCAGCCCGACGACGCGCCACACGCGGGTGTCGGTGGTCCAGGCCTCCGCGGCGCGTCGCAATGGCGCGATGGCCGCCAGGTCCGCATCCGAACCCCCACGACCAGCACCCCCACCAGCGTTGGCCAGCGCCTCGGCCGATGGCTCGACGGCCAAGAGCTGCATCACCGCCGCGGCAAGCTCGCCCATCGCCCGCATGTCGCTCGTGGGGGGGACGCTGGACAGGTCGGTCTGCTGGAGTTGGGCCGACGCGAACACGCCCGCGATCGCCTCCTGATCATCGGGCTCGACGAGCCCGGTGAGGTGCAGGCGGCCGTCCTCATCGGGGATGGCGGTCAGCTCGGGCCTTGTGCTGGCGAGCGAACGCATCACGCCGGTCCGCTGCTCGAGGCCATCGCCCGCGAACTTCGCCCGGCCGGCGCCATCCGTGTCCGTCTTCTGCCAGCCCCTGATGCCCAGCGACGGCGCATCGGGCAATGGGGCGCGGTCGGGGTTGGTTTCGCCGCGGTCCTCGGACGTTGCCTGGGCCTCGGATGTCGCCCGCCCGTGCGTGGCGGCAGTCCCGGGCTCCGCCGTGCCATCTTGACCGGTCGCCTGGCCGGTCACTTGGCCGCCGCCCCCACCTCCGGCACGTTCCTCGCAGGCGCTCAACACGACCGGCAACGCCGCGGCGAGAAGCAACCCGGCGATGTTTCGTGTACGCATGGCGTTCCCCATTCGGCCCGGGAACAGCCTACCCCAAACGGGCCGATCCGCCAACCCCAATGGGGCCCCTTTGTATTTTTTTTGTTGCGTTTTGTTCGGATCTTCGGCCCCACCCTGGGCCCATACCCCCCGCGGAGCGGGTCCGGATATCCAAAACCGCTCTCACGCCCCGCCAGGGCGGTTTTGGCCCGCCGGATGTCGTGATCCCGCCATCGTTTGCCGCGCACGACGGGCCATGCGCTCTGTATGACGGGCCGTTTGCCGCGCATGACGGGCCGCGCGCTCTGGACGACGGGCCGTATGCCGCGCAGGGCGGGCCGTGCGCGGCGCACGACGGGCGGTGCGCTGTGGACGATGGGCCGTGCGCGGTGATCGGCTCGTGGGGCACGCCGGATCACCCGCGAGCGGACCGGTCCGGGGGCCGGGAATGTACGGGATGTTCCGTATTCGCGTTGGAGGCCGGTCCGCGGGCTCACACCCGCGGCTCGGATCGGATGGAAGACCCCTCACCTGGGCCCTCTCCCCGCAGACGGGGCGAGGGAGGAAGAGGGCTCCGGCTTCCTCGTCTTGCTCACCCCATCTTGATCTTCTCTGCGCCTCCATGCCTCCATGCCTCTGTGCCTCCGCGGCTCTGTGGTGATCTTCTCCCCTCCCCTACAGTTGCCGCCCGACGCCCGATCGAGACGGGTCGGCCGGGGCATTCCAACGAGGGAGCCAGACAATGCTTCAGCGCACCGCCGCCTGCGGCGAGCTTCGGATCGACCACGCGGGCAGCCCCGCCACGCTCGCCGGCTGGGTGAACAACTACCGCGACCACGGCACGGGGCTCGTGTTCATCGACCTGCGCGACCACACCGGGCTCACCCAGCTTGTTTTTGATAAGGAAGACGTGCCCGCCGAGATCGTCGCGGCGGCCGACAAGCTGCGGGCCGAGGACGTGATCGCCGTCAAGGGCCGCGTCCGCAAGCGCGACGGTGGGCCCAACCCCAAGCTGCCCACGGGCGAGATCGAGCTGGTGGTTGAAGAATTGCACGTGCTGGCCAAGGCCGACACGCCGCCCTTCCAGCCCGGGGATGAGCAGAACCTGCCTGGCGAGGAGCTGCGCCTGCGCCACCGCTACCTCGACCTGCGCCGGCCGAAGATGCAAAAGATGCTGCGCACGCGCCACCGCGTGACCAAGGTCGCGCGCGACTTCTTCGATGCGCTGGGCTTCATCGAGGTCGAGACGCCCAACTTGTGTCGATCAACTCCGGAAGGTGCGAGGGACTTCCTCGTGCCCAGCCGCCTGCAGCCCGGCGAGTTCTACGCGCTGCCGCAGAGCCCGCAGCTGTTCAAGCAGATCCTGATGGTCGCCGGGGCGGACCGGTACATGCAGATCTGTCGTTGTTTCAGGGACGAGGACCCGCGGGCAGATCGCCAGGCCGAGTTCACGCAGATCGACCTGGAGATGGCCTTCGTCTCGCGCGAGGACGTGCTGAACACGATGGAGGCCTTCGCCCGCACGCTGTGGAAGGAGGTCCTGGGCGTCGAGGTGCCCCGCTTCCCGCGGATGACCTGGCAGGAGGCGATGGACCGCTACGGCAGCGACCGCCCCGATCTGCGGTATGGCCTCGAACTCGTGGACATCAGCGACCTGGCGGCGAAGACCGACTTCAAGGTCTTTACGCAGGCATTGGAGAAGAACCCCGGCTCGGGGCACCCGTCGACGCGCGATGGCGGCATCGTCAAGGCCTTCCGCGTGCCCGGCGGGGCCGAGAAGCTCACCCGGAAGCTCACCGATGGGTATGCCGAGTTCGTCAAGCAGTTCGGCGCGGGCGGCGCGCCCGTGACCAAGGTCACCGAGACCGGCTTCGAGACCGGCATCGCGCGGTTCATCGAGCCGATCACCAAGGAACTGAAGGAGCGCCTCAAGCTCGAGCCCGGCGACACCGTCATCTTCGGGGCCGATGGGTACAACACGTGCTCCAAGGCCCTCGGCGAGCTGCGCCAGAAGGTGGCCAGGGACCTGGAACTGATCGACAAGGACCAGTGGGCGTTCCTGTGGGTCGTCGACTTCCCGATGTTCGAGTACGACGAGGGCGATGGTCAGGGTGGGGGGCGCTACTACGCCCTGCACCATCCGTTTACCGCGCCGCGGGCCGACCAGGCCGAGCGTTTGCTCAGCGCGAGCCCCGAGGATAAACAAACCCTGCTGGGCGTGCTCAGCGATGGCTACGACATGGTCGTCAACGGCAGCGAGATCGGCGGCGGCTCGATCCGCATCCACCGGCGCGATGTGCAGCAGAAGGTCTTCGGGCTGCTCGGCCTGGGCGAGGACGAGGCCAGGGCCAAGTTCGGCTTCCTGCTCGACGCCCTGCGCTTCGGCGCCCCGCCGCACGGGGGCATCGCCTTCGGGCTCGATCGCCTGGTGATGCACCTGGCCGGCACCGAGAACATCCGCGACGTGATCGCCTTCCCCAAGACGCAGACGGGGGCCGACCTGATGACTGAGGCGCCCTCGGCGGTCGACGAGGCGCAGCTCAAGGACCTGCACGTCCGCGTGGTCAACGCCGACGCGCCGACGGTCGAGGCGAAGAAGCTGAGCGCGAACCCGACGTAACGGGTCACCATGATTTCGCGTTCATCCGCCGGCGGCCCCTCGGGCCGCCGTTTTAGTATGCGCACGAATGAAGAGGACGGCGAAAGGAGGCCCCGCATGCGCGATCAGGATATCGAAGCCAAGGACACGAGCACCACAACGGCCACCAACACAACGGCCACCAAGAAGCTCGACGAGCTGCACGAGCTCATCGCCGAGATCGAGACCGCGATGCTCACCACGCGGCGTGGCGACGGCATGCTCGTCACGCGGCCCATGGCGACGCAGCAGCGCGGGCCGCTGGGAGACCTCTGGTTCGTCACCAGCATCGAGACGCACAAGGTCGAGGAGATCCGCGCCAACCCCGACGTGTGCGTGGGCTACTACGACGACGGAACAAAGGAGTGGGTCTCGGTCAGCGGCAGGGCCACGATCAGCCAGGACCGCGACAAGATCCACGAACTGTACCAGAAGGACTGGAAGGCCTGGTTTGGCGAAGAGGGGGGCAACCGCGATGGCGGGCCCGACGACCCGCGGCTGGCGCTTATCATCATCGACGCCCAGGCCGCGCACTACATGAAGGCCAGGCACGGCAAGGTGCGCACGCTCTTCGAGATCGCCAAGGGGAGGGCCACCGGCAAGACGCCCGATGTCGGCCGGGAGGAGCACCTGACCGGGGGCGAGTTGCGTTAGGGATCGGTCGAGACCGTCACGCTGGCCACCGGCTCGAACCGCAGCACCTCGATCCGGTCGTAGCGCAGCAGCTCCTCGTGGTTGCCAACGTGTGGGATGGTCAGCAGCCCGCGGTCGGCCAGCCGCAGTCCGTGCTCGGCCTCGAAGCTGGCGATCCATCGCTCGCGCAGGGCCGGGTCGTAGTCACCGTTGACATGGAAGGCCACGACCTCGACCGGCTCGCCGGGGTCGATGTCGCGGTCCTCAACGTCCTCGCCCTCACGCTGCACGCGCATGTGGTAGTTGGCGAAAAAGCGGGTGGCCTCGCTCTGCATGCCGCCGGCTTCGTCGACGAACGCCGCGCCGAGGTCTTCGTGCAGGCTCAGCGGCCGGGGGCCGTCGAAGCGAGCCGTGCCCCAGATGACCTCGGTGGCATCGCGGAGTACCTCGTCGGTGCTGGACTTCTGCGGGCTGAGCACGTCGCGGGCCATCGAGGCGATGGCGATGAGCGCGAGCCCGCCGGCCACCACACGGACGGGGCTGCGCCACTGCGGGGCGCGGATCGCGACGTTGAGCTTCACCATCGCAAACGCCAGCCCCGACCCCGCGAGCACGCAGAAGACCGGCGCCAGGTAGAGCTGCAGCCTCGTGGGCGTGCCAAAGGGGTACTTCTGCAGGAAGCCAGCGATGAGCGCGAGCGCGACCGGCCCAAGCAGCAGCACGAGCACGCCCAGCCTCCGCCGCCGCACGAGCAGCACCACCCCCACCACCACGCACAGCAGCGTGCCGGTGCTGGCGAAGTTCTCGCCGCCCACGGGGTAGGGCATCAGCTCGCCCGTGAGGACATCGAGGAACCACCACGCCGCGGAGGCGAGCGAATCGGTGGGCGGGAAGGCCTTCTGCCAATAGCCGGCCATCCAGTTTGCCGTCTCGCTGCGGACGGGCACCAGAAAGCGATACGCCCCCACGAACCCCGCGAGCAGGCATATGCCCACAACACCCGGCTGAACAAGCCGCGCGGCCCAGCCATGCCGCCCGCCGATGAGCGGCATCGACGCCACGACCGCCCCGCCCACGAACACCGACGGGAACGACACGCCGAAGCCCACGATCGCCAGCGGGCACATGGCCACCAGCCACCGCCAGGGTCGATCGCTCTCACGCCACTTGAGCGCCAGCAGCAGCCACAGCACCGTCACGAGCATGTCCACCGCGTAGGGCTTCACCTCGGCGCTATACCGGATGGGCCAGTACGACACGCTGAACACCGCCACGGCCAGCACGTAGCCCCAGCCCTCCAGCAGCCGTCGGACGACCAGAGGGAACAGCACCAATGCCCCGATCGCCCCCAGGAAAGGAAATGCTCGGAGCGACCACTCATTGAGGCCGAAGGTGCGCGTGGCAAACTCCTCGACCATCAGGAACAGCGGCGGGGCCATTTGCCCGAACTCGAGCTCGCCCAGCAAGCCCTCGTAGCTCCGCCGGGCAATATTCACTGCCAGGGCGGCCTCGTCTGGGATCAACGGAAACCCCAGCGCGTACCGCACGGTGCAGGCCAGGCACCCCAGCAGCACGAACGCCCACGCCAGCCGCCCGTGCGTCACGCGCACGACAGTGGCACCGTCCCAATCGGCGGCATGCGGCAATGTTTCGGAACCTGTGGGCGCTGTGGCGTCCAATCCAAACTCATCCAGTGAATGGAGCGTAACCTCCCGGGAATCCGGAGTGACGAGGATAGCCGCCCGACCGATCAGAATACCGTGGTCCAAAGCAAGTACGCCGTCGCCGCAGTCGCCACGAGCGCCAGCGCCACCGCCAGCCCATCCCGGGCCGAGAGAGCGAGCCCAAAAAGCAGTATGGCCCCAGCTGGCGCCGCCACGGCGAATGGGATAAACCCCAGCGGAAACATGGAAACCGCCAATCCGATGGTCACGACACTGATCACTCTTTCCATCGCCGAGCCCGTCAGCCACTCCATTCGCGGTTTGATGAGCCTGTCCAGCCGCCGCACCCACGGCCGGACCTTGTCGCGGGCCTTCTCCCACGAACTTTTCGATACGGAGCGTCGCGTCAGCTTCCTGGGCAGCCATGGGTGGTCCAGACCCACCAGGTGCTGGCCGGCGACCAGCACCACGAACACCGAGATGACCGCCGGCGCCCCGGGCACCGCGCCAACCGGGCTTAGACCGATGAGCCCCGGAAGAGCCAGCAGCGGGCCAAACGCCCGGCTGCCGAACGCATCGAGCACGTCCTTGATGGCCAAGGAGTCAGCATCGTCGATCTGCTCATCCAGATCGTCGATCAGGTCGGCGAGCTTCTTCGGTTCTTCGGCCACGCGGTCGCTCGCTGTTCTCCCCGGCACATCGATCTCGCGAAGTCTCCCGAGGTAAGCATGCGACCCGCTCAGGCCGCGTGGTAGGCTAGCCACGCCCCCCCATCTCGGAGCAGCCGCGTCGCCGCCTCGGCCTCGATCGGCCGGCTGAAGTAAAAGCCCTGTGCATAGGTGCAATCCATCGCCTGCAGCTGGGCGAGTTGCGATTCGGTCTCGACACCCTCGGCCACGACGTCCAGGCCGAGGTTATAGGCCAACGCGATGATGGCGTGCACAACCGCGCTGAACTCGCGCTTCTGCGTGATATTAAGCAGGAACGTTCGATCGATCTTCAAGGTCTGGATGGGGAACTGACGCAGACAGCTCAGCGAGGACTGCCCTGTACCAAAGTCATCCATCGCCAACGAGACGCCCAACTCGCGGATTTTTCTCATAACACTGATGGCGTCGATGCGGCTGTCCATCATCGCCGTCTCGGTGAGTTCTAGCTTCAGGTCGTAGGGCGATACGCCTGTCTCGGTTATCGCACGCTTGAGCGTCGGCAGGAGATCGGGGTGGGCGAGCTGGCGGCGCGACAGGTTGACGTTCATGACCAGCTTGCGATCAACCCCGCAGGTCTCACGCCACTCCGCCATCTGCTCGCACGCGCGCTGCAACGTCCATTCTCCGATCGCGATGATCGCTCCGGACTCCTCGGCCACAGGGATGAACATGTCCGGGGAGATTAGCCCCTCGTCGGGATGCTGCCAGCGAACAAGCGCTTCAAAGCCCACAACACGACCATCCGACAGATCGACGATGGGCTGATAGTTCAACCGGAGATCCCGGTCCATGGCCGACATGTCCCGCGTGGCGTGGCGAAGCGCCCGCTCGATATCGAGCCGGCGCAGCGCCGCCTGGTGCATCTTCTCATCGAATATCCGAACCTGGCTCTTGCCCGACATCTTGGCCTGGTACATCGCCGCGTCCGCGTCGCGCAGCATCTCCTCGGCCGACTCGTACTTCGGGCCGCTCATCACCAGGCCCAGGCTGAGCGTCGAGAGCACCTCGTGACCCTTCAAGATGTACGGGTCGCGGAACGCGTCGACCAGACGCTCGGCCAGCCGCATGGCCTCCTCGGGCGATTGCACGTTGTCCAGCAGCACCGCGAACTCGTCGCCGCCGAACCGGGCCACCGTATCGGTCTCACGGAGCTCATCACGGAAGCGTTCGGCCGCCCGGATGAGCATGGCGTCGCCCGTCGCGTGGCCGAGGCTGTCATTGACCGCCTTGAACCCATCGAAGTCGCCGAACAGCACAGCGAAAGGCCGGTCCGGCTGCCTCTTCGCGCACGCCACCGAGTGGCTGACCCGCTCGGTAAACACGGCGCGATTGGGAAGACCCGTCAGACGATCGTGGTGGGCCAGGATCCGCAGCCGCTCTTGCGCCGCCTTCAACTCGGAGATATCCGTCAGCGAGCCAGCCAGGCGCGTCACGGTTCCGTCGCTGTCCTCATGCGAGGTTGCACGGCACAGCATCCACCGGGTCTCGCCGTCGGCGCGCATCATTTCGAGCTCGATATCCAACAGTTGGCTCTGCCCGGTGCTCAGCTCGGTAATGGCCTCGTGGAACCTGGGCAGATGCTCGGATGTGATGCGGCGGAACCACTCATCGGGCGAGTCTCCGATCTCAGACTCCGAGCAACCAACCAGTTCCTTCCATTGCGGGGCGTAATACACCTTCTGCGCCCGCAGGTCCCAGTCCCAGATGCCGTCCCGCGAACCATGGACGGCCAGGCGGAACCGCTCCTCGCTCTCGGCCAGCGCCTCGGTGCGCCGCTGGAGGTCGCGCGTTCGCTCCTCGACCAGCCGCTCGGTGCTCGCGTAGGCATCCTCGATCCGCGCCCGTGACTGGGCGATCTGCCGCATCTCACGCCTTGCCTGCACGCAGCTCACCGTCAGGAAGATGTCCTCGAACAGCACCCAGCCCGCGTGCTCGAACGCTCGCCAAGGGCTTGCAGCCAGAACCCCGAATATCGATTCGGGCCAGAAAATCCCCCGCAGCAGGTGGTCCGCCAGGATCACCCCTGTGGCTGGCACGAGCAGACGCCAGTCCCGATAAAACGCCAGGAACGCCAGCGAGCCGAAGATATGAAAGTGCGCCTCGATCCGACCGCCGCACAGGTGGATCAGCAGCGCCGAGAAGAGCATCTGCGAGACCGCGATGGTGTACCGGGTCACCGCCTGCCCCCGCTGGAACACGATCAGCACCAGCGGCATCACACACAGCAGCCCGCCAAGACCAATCCCAGCCCAGACGTGCATGTGCACGGAACTCTCGGGCCCCGACCACGTCCGTGGCGTCAGCACCACGGCCGCGACAACAGCCCCGATGAACTGCACCACGAACAGAATGCCAAATAGCAGGTCCGTCCGGCGATACACCTGCTGCTCGGCCTCGCGATAGATCTCGCCCGTGGTCTCATCCAAGTCTGCGGACGACTTGACACCCTTTCCTCGTACAGTCCCGGCCTCAACCATCGGCTACCCCCTCACCAGCGATGATCACGCAGCCGTACACCGGCGTCCGATCCGTTCGGGCGTCTTCTCCCCGCAAGATCGCCCGCACCGCCAGAGAGCCCACGCTGTCGCCCTCGTGGCCGCGCGAGGATGTCAGTCCGCCCCAGAACAGCAGTCGGCCATCGACGTCCAATAGTGCCACAGTGCCCGAAACAACCGCACCCGCACGCGACACCAACCGTCCGCCAGGGTCGGGCAACACCCGAACATCCCGCAGCCGTTCCGCCCGTTGCCATAACTCGGTGCGTCGCCAGTCAGGGCCCGCGTCCTGGGGCTCGAAGAACACGACCCTGGTCTCGAAACCGCCCAGCACGTCTCGCTGCAGCCGCTCGATCGCCGCCATCGTGGCGCGGGTACACGGGCACTTCGGATGGGCAAAGACAAGCAGGGTGGGGCGGTCGGTGGCGACCTCCAGAGACGCCGGAACAGTCCACCCCTCCAGCATACCGCCGGGGTCGCCCGGCGTGTTGCCGTACCGCCACAGGGCCCCGAACGCCACCAAGCAGGTGACAGCCCAGAGAGGCAGGACAATCCAGACCCATCTTGAAGATGCCCTCGTTGCCATGGCTCACCTCCCAGTGGGAGCATCGGCAACGGCCTGCAAAGAATGTAGGACTTCCGAGCCCGCACCCCGAAATGGGTGCATGGAGTTCGATAACCGCGCTTTCAAGCCTCGCGTACCGGGAGGGCCCTTACGCCGATCACACCCAATCGGCGCACGATAACACCCTGCCAAAGCAGGGTGTTCAAGCGAGGCGGACGGGACTCGAACCCGCAACCACCGGATCGACAGTCCGGTACTCTAACCAATTGAGCTACCGCCCCAGGTTGTCGCAGTTGCCTGCTGCTCTTGCGAGCGAGACAAGAATAGCCGCCACGTTCTGGCGGTCAAGGCCACGGCCGGTTCCGATCTCCGGGCGGAGCCAATCACGACGGTTATTCCGGCAGAACGATCGGTGTCCGGGGGTCGTCATCGTGCATCTGCCAGGGCTGACCCTCCGGGCTTACTGCCGCGGCGGCCATCCACATGAAGAAGATCGCGAAGCCCATGGCCACCACCGCCAGAAGCAGCAGCGCGTCGATCACTCCCAGGCTCGGACCGCGGGAAGAACGCCCCCCGGGCATCTGCATTCCATACTGACTCATGCGTGTGCTCCTGCAGAAACTGGGGGTTTAGCGGCGGATGTCCGACACCACGATGTCACCGCGGCGAGGGGTCAGGTCCAGGCCAAGGGTGTCCACGACGCCCTCGGCAAACTGGATATCGGCCGACTGGACATTGAAGTGGCCCACGAGACGGCGGTTGCCGCCCTCGTTGCGGATGATAAACAGACGCTTGCCGCGGGCCAGACCGTCCTGCGAACCCAGGTCCACACGGGCCAGCGTGGCGCCCGAGGCGTCCCGCTCGGTCTCCATGATCTGCCCGGTCACGAAGCTGGTCACGTCGGCCCCGCCAGCCAGAGCCTCGCCGGTCTGGCCGCTCTCGTCGCGCTCCATCCGGGCGATCTGCTCACGCAGGCCCCGGACCGTCGCCGTCAGCGACTCGTTGTTGCTCTGAAGATCGGCGATGCGATCCAGCAGGTCGATCTCGTTCTGGCGAAGCGCCAACTCGGTGTTGCGCAACTCGTTCACCTCTTCGGCGAAGCGATCGCTCAACTCGGTCAGCATGCGGGTGGTCTCGTTGAGCTGCGAGATCTGGTTCTGCAGCGTGGTGACCTGCTGGTTGGCGGTCAGCTTGTCGCGACGAAGCTCGCCCACCTCCCCGCGAAGACGCAGGAGCTCCGACTCGCTCGCGCTGATCTGCTGACGCAACGCGTCTTGCTCGCGCCGGAGCCGGTCGGCCTCGGCCTGAGCGCGCGCCGAGGCCTCCTGCACGCGGGCCTGCAGGGCCACAGTGGCTGCAATCAGCCGGTCA
>JBITAF010000099.1:0-8374 GCA_044440025.1 Phycisphaerales bacterium JB060
TCGCAGACCTGGTTGGCCTGATCCTCGTCGCAGCCAATGAGCGCCAGCATGCCGCCGGGCGTGGCCTCGGCCGCGTCCTGCATGGCTCGGCCCCGCAAGGTGACGAGCTTGAGCCCCTCCTCGAAACCAAGCACGCCGGCCAGGTGCAACGCCGTGTACTCGCCCAGGCTCAGGCCAGCAGTGGCCCGCAGGGGCGTCTGGCCGTTGAGATCGACCATGCCGCGCCACGACGCGATCGAGCACACATAGATGGCCGGCTGGCTGACATCGGTGCGGTTGAGCGTTTCGGCCGGGCCGTCGAAGCACAGGGCGCTCAGGGGCGCTCCCAGCTCGCCGGCCAGGATCTTGTCGGCCGCCTGGAACGTCTCGCGGGCAACGCTGCTGGCGTCGGCCCAGGCGCGGCCCATACCGACGGCCTGCGCGCCCTGACCCGGGCAAAGAACAATGGCGGGCTCGCTCATGGGCAAGGCTCCAGAGAAAGAAGTCGAGGATTGTTCACAGACGCCAGAGGCTGCTGCCCCAGGTCAGCCCCGCACCGAAGCCCAGGAACATGACCAGTTGTCCAGGCTTGACGCGGCCGGCGGCCTTGAGCTCGGCAAAGCACAACGCCACCGACGCGGCCACGGTGTTGCCGTAGCGGTCGATGTTGATGTGCAGCTTCTCCTCGGGCAGACCGAAGCGTTCTCGGGCGGCGTCGAGGATCCGCTTGTTCGACTGGTGGCACACGTAGTGGTCCACGTCCTCGGGTTGCAGGCCGACCTTGTCGAGCGTTTCCTGGATGAGGTCGCCGAACGTGCTGACGGCAAACTTGAAGACGGCCCGCCCGTTCATGTGCAGGCAGTTGATGGCCACGGCGTGGCCCTCGTGGTCGAAGTCCGCCGGGTAGTCTTCATCGATGCGGGGAATGAACAGGTCAGGCCAGCGGCTGCCGTCGGTGTGCATGGCCCGGGCCAGCACGCCGTGATCGGCGTCATCGCTGCCCCGAATGACCACGGCGCCCGCGGCGTCGCCGAACAGGATGCTGGTGCCGCGGCCGCGGTCGGTGTAGTCCACGTGGCGAGTGATGACGTCGGCGCCGATGAGCCCGACGGTGCGCGCCACACCGGAGCGGATCAGCGCATCGACGGTGTTCAGCGCGAAGACGAAGCCCGAGCAGGCGGCGTTGAGGTCGAAGCCGGCGATCGGTCCCGCATTGAGGTTCGCCGCGACCTGGCACGCCGTCGCGGGCGTGGGCATATCCGCAGTGGTCGTGGCCACGACGATCTGATCGAGATCGGTGGCGTTGAGTCCGGCGTCATCCAGGGCCGCCTGCAATGCGCGTGTGCCAAGGGAGGCGGTGGTCTCGCCAAGCTCGCGTTGCGCGATCCTCCGCTCGCGGATGCCCGTGCGCTGGCGGATCCACTCGTCACTGGTATCGATCATCTTCTCGAGGTCGGCGTTCGTCAGCGTGGTCTTGGGAAGCGCCATGCCCGCTCCCAGAATCGACGCGCCAACACGCGCACCACCCGCGGTGTGCACCTTGTCCTTGTCGACCCGCCCTGGCTGGTGTGCGTCACTCATGCTCTGACAGACTCTCGCAAGACTTCCTGATCGATCGCGGCCTCGACCTCTTCGATTCGCTGTAGCAACACGTCATTCAGACCAAGCCTCAGGTATTCGAAACCATTCCGGATGCTGGCGCAGATCGTCTTGGCCTTGCTCGAGCCGTGAGCGATGATGTATGTGCCGTTAACCCCAAGCAGTGGGGCGCCGCCTAGTTCCTCGTAGTCGCTCTTTGCGTACAGGGTCTTGATCGCAGGCTCGATACGGAGCGCGAGCTCGGCATCCTCGGCGAAGACCGCTTGTGCGATCGCGCCGAAGAGGCTGCGAGCCAGCCCCTCGGCCATCTTCAGCACGGTGTTGCCTACAAAGCCATCGGTCACCACCACGTCCGCAGCGCCGTCGAAGAAGTCGCGGCCCTCGATGTACCCGGTGAAGTTGATGCCCGGTGTCGCGGCCAGCAGATCGCGGGTTCTCTGGATGAGGTCGGTGCCCTTGCCCTCTTCGGCGCCGATGTTCATCAGTGCCACGCGCGGCCTGTCGATATGCAGCACCGTCCGCGCGTAGGCCTCGGCCATCACGCCATACTGCCACAGGTGCGTGGGCTGGGGCTCGGGATTCGCGCCAGCGTCGCACAAGACAATCGGTCCCTGGAAGCCTGGGATGGTCACGGCGATGCCCGGTCGATGGACCCGCGGCAACCGCTTGAGATGCATGATCGCCGCCGACACGCACGCCCCGGTGTTGCCCGCACTCAGAATGGCGTCCACGTGCTCGGCCGATCCCTTGACCTTCGCAGAGCCCATCTTGGCCGATCGCACGATCGAGGAGTCGGATTTCGATCGGACTGCCTTGGCCGGGCTCTCGCCCATGGCGATCACCTCGGTCGTCGGCACCAGATCGAAGGTGGTGGGATCGACCCCGTGCTCCTTGGCGACGTCCAGGATCGCGGCCTCATCGCCCACGAGCACGAGTCGGCCGCCCTCGGGGATGGCACCGCTGGCCGGATCGAGCGCGCGGAAGCACCCTGCCAGGATGGCGTCGGGTGCGTGATCGCCACCCATGACATCGACCGCCAGGCGCATTAGCCAGCCCCCCGGGTCCGAGGCATCAACCGAGTGCGGGTGTTCCCAATGGCGATGAGCGCCCGCTCAGTCACGCTCGACGCCGATCCCGAGCTTGGGAACGACGATCGTCAGCCCGGGGCGGTAATACCCCGACTGGCGGCAGGCGCGGTGGTGGTTCTTGGGCATGCTCGTGACCGGGCACAGGGTGACCGTCAGACCCTTCAGCGAGTCGTGGGCCCGGCGGCGACGCGTCCGACCGTGCGACTGGCGATGCGTAGGAAGCATGAAAATCCACCCTTTCGAAGGGCTCGCTGATCGACGACCGGAGCCCGAATCTCATATCGTTTGAGGACGAGACGGAGCGGCATTGCCAGCCCCGGCAACAGGAACCGAATCCAGACCCACACGATAAGCGCCAAGCTCCGTCCCGTCAATGCGCCAGACGGGCCCGGGCCGGCCAGCATAGCCTCCTCGCGTGCCGGACGGAACCTGTACAACCACCCAGCCCGTGCTGCCCCCACAAGCCATGGACGCCCTTCGCCGCGTCTGGGGGTTCGACGCCCTCCGCCCCATGCAGGCCGCCGCCGTGCAAGCAGCCCTCGACGGCCGCGACGCCCTGGTCGTCTTGCCCACCGGCGGGGGCAAGAGCCTGTGCTATCAGCTCCCGCCACTGGTCAGCGGCAGGGCCACGGTCGTTGTCAGCCCTCTGATCGCCCTCATGCGGGACCAGGTCCGCGGGCTCGAGCTCAACGGCTACCCCGCCGCGGCCCTGCACACGGCCGAGGACTTCGAGGACGCCCGGCAGACTGAGGAGCAACTGGTCTCGGGAGAGCTCAACCTGCTGCTGGCCGCCCCAGAGCGGATGGTGACCTCTGGCTTTCGCGCACTGCTGGCCCGCTTGGCCGACGCCGGTCGGCTCGGGGCCATCGCCGTCGACGAGGCCCACTGCATCAGCCAGTGGGGCCACGACTTCCGCCCCGAGTACCGCCGCCTGGCCGAGCTGCGCGAGGTGGTGCCCGGCACGCCTATGCAAGCCTTTACGGCCACGGCCACGCCCCGTGTGCGAGAGGACATCATCGCCCAACTCGGCCTGCGCGAACCCGAGGTGCTCGTCGGTGTGTTCGATCGCCCGAACCTGACCTACCGCGTTCGCGCACGCCAGCCCGGCGCGCGAGCGATCGAGCAGGCCGCCGACGCCATCAAGAAGCACAAGAGCGCGGGCGAGGGCGGGGCCATTGTTTACTGTATAAGCCGCAAGGAGACCGAAGACTTCGCTGAGGGCCTCCGCGGGCTGGGCCTGGACGCCCAGCCCTACCACGCGGGCCTCAAGCCCCACCAGCGTGACAACATCGAGAAGATCTTCACCAACGAGGAGCTTGACGTGGTGTGCGCCACGGTCGCCTTCGGGATGGGCATCGACCGAAGCAATGTCCGCTTGGTCGTTCACGCCGCCTGCCCAAAAAGCGTGGAGGCATACCAACAAGAGGCCGGCCGAGCGGGCCGTGACGGCGAGCCGGCCGAGTGCTTGTTGCTCTACGGCCCCAGCGATGCCGGCCGCTGGACACGGTTGATCATGGGCAACCAGGAGTTCGGCCAGCCAGTTGCCGAATCGACGCGGGCCCAGCTCGAGCTCATCCGCGAGGCCCAGCGGTTCGTGGCACTTATGGAATGCCGGCACAAGGCACTCAGTGAGCACTTCGGGCAGGCCTATGAGCCACCCCAGGGCAGGCACAACTGCGGTGCGTGCGATGTGTGCCTGGGCGAGACCGAAGTCGAGCAGGATTCGGCCCGCGTTTCCCAGATCATCATGAGCGCCGTCGCCAGGCTCGAGCAGCGGTGGGGGGCCGCCCACCTTACCGATGTCGTGCGTGGGGCGAGGACCGAGAGAATCAAAAGCCAGGGCCACGACGCCCTGAGCGTGTATGGCCTGCTGAGCACGTACGCCAAGGGCGAGGTGCAGATGTATATCGAGCAACTCATCGCCGCCGGCGCCCTCCGGCGGCATGCCTCGACTACCGAAGCCGGCGGCATGATCGAGACCATCCGCTTTGGTGAGTATGGCAATGCCGTGATGAAGGCCGAGATGCCCGTCACGCTGGCCAGGCCAATGGGCTCGGGCACAATGAGGCAGGAGCGCGAACGAAACTCGAGCAAACGCACTGCCGATGTCGTTATCCTGGACGCCAACGAGAAGGAACTATTTGAAAAGCTCCGAGCCGTACGGCTGGAAATCTCCCGCGAGGACTCGATCCCGCCCTACATGGTCTTCAACGACGCCACGCTCCGCGAGATGGCCAAGCGAAGCCCCACGACCGACCGCGAGATGCTCTCGATCAAGGGCGTCGGGCAGGCGAAGCTGGAGGCGTTTGGGCGGCAGTTTCTGGAGGCCATCGAGCAGACCGGCAACTGAGCTGGCGACTACGCTATGAGCCCACGATCTTTGGAGGATCAGACCCATGCCCCAAGCCGAGAAGTCCGCCGTCACAAGCAAGCAAGTCCCAACCGCCACTCAGGCCTTCCAGGACCTCAAGGACAAGGGCGTCCTCTACGATGGATGTACCATCCACGTCGGCGGGTTCGGCCTCTGCGGTATCCCCGAGCAGCTCATCATTGCCCTGCGTGACACCGGCGTGAAGGACCTAACTTGCGTCAGCAACAACGCGGGCGTGGACGACTGGGGTCTGGGCTTGCTGCTCCAGACACGCCAGATCAAGAAGATGATCTCCAGCTACGTGGGCGAGAACGACACGTTCGCCAAGCAGTTCCTCTCTGGCGAACTGGAGGTCGAGTTCAACCCCCAGGGCACGCTGGCCGAACGCATCCGTGCGGGGGGCGCGGGCATCCCGGCGTTCTTCACCGCCACCGGGGCGGGCACGCAGATCGCCGAGGGCAAGGAGACGCGAACCTTCATGCCCACCCCCGCCCAGGCCCGCGTGAACAAGGACGTGTTCCAGGAGCGCGAGTTCGTCATGGAGACGGGCATCTACGCCGACCTGGCGCTCGTCAAGGCCGAGACCGCCGACCCCTTCGGCAACCTGATCTACAACAAGACCGCTCGCAACTTCAACCCCATGATGGCCACCGCCGCGGCGTACACCATCGCCGAGGTGGATCGCGTCGTTGACCTGGGCGAGCTCGATCCTGACCACATCCACACGCCGGGCAGCTTTGTCGACCGCTTCGTCGTCAGCAAGAGCGAGAAGCGCATCGAGCAGCGGACGACCCGCGAGGGATGAGGCAGGCACACGTGGAAACCGAAACGCCGCGGCGGGCCTTGCAGCACGCCGCGGCGGTATTGGTTGTGGGCTGCGGTGGCGAGCTTACTCGCCGGCGGGATGTGTCGCGGCCTCAGCAGGCTCGGCAATCTTTGCGCTCTTCTTGCTACCCGGTTCGATGAGGTTGCCCTCGTTGTCAAACTCCATCTCGTCGCGCTCGTCCTCGTCGATCGTGCGATCGGGTTCGACGAACACCCGGATGTGGCTCTCCAGATCATTGGCGAACTTCAGCAGCACCTCGTAGTTATCGATGCGCTTCATCGCATAGGGCAGGCGAACCTCGCGGGGCTTCACGTCGAAGCCGAGCGTCTGCAGAGCATTGGCGATGTCCTGCTGGGTGACCGCGCCATAGAGCACGCCCTGGTCGTTGCAGGCCCGGATCATCGTGATCTCCTGGCCGTCGAGCTTCTTGGCCATGCCCTCGCGCTCGGCGCGGTGGGCGGCAACGTCTTTCTCGGCCTGCGCCCGCTTCTCGGCCAGTTGCTTCACCAGTTCATCATCGGGCTCGGTGGCCAACTCGCGGGGCAGGAGGAAGTTGCGTGCGTAGCCGGCCCGGACTTTCACGACATCGCCGACGATTCCCAGATTGTCAACATTCTCAAGCAGCAACAAGTTGATATCACGAGCCATGTCGCTGTCCTTTCCGCCCGAAACGGGCCGGAGAGTTAAGGAGCCATGCCGAATAGGCCAGCCCCAGCGTTTCGAGCCCCGCGGAACATCCGCGGGGCGAGCCACCAGTTTAGGCGGCCTGCCAGTAGTGCCTTAGAACGGGATGTCGTCATCGGGCGGCACGGGGTCACTGTCGTAGCCACCTCCGCCGCCGTAGCTGCCTCCCCCACCCTGGCTGCCGCCTCCGCCGGAGTAGCCGCTTCCACCGCCACCACCCTGGCCACCGCCGCCCTGGCCGCTATCAACGAACTGGAAGTTCTCGACCACGACCTTGAGCTTGCTGCGGTTGTTGCCCTGCTGGTCCTGCCACTGGTCCAGCTTCAGACGGCCTTCAATGAACACCGGGCTTCCCTTGCGCAGATATTGGGACATCACCTCCGCGGTGCGACCAAAGGCATCGCAGTCGACGAAGGTAGTCTCCTCGCGCTGCTCGCCGCTCTGGGTCTTAAAGCGACGGTTCACCGCCAGGCCCATCTTGGCGATGGCCATGTTCTGCGGTGTGTGGCGAACCTCGATATCCCTGGTCAGGTTGCCCATCAGGAATACGCGGTTGAAGTTGCCGGCCATGGCGATCCTCCCGGTTGGGTTCAGGCGTCGATTCGGGCAATGTTAGCAGATCAGGCGTTGGCCGGCTGCTCGGAAGAGGAGTCCTGTTCGGAGGTGTCACCCTCTTCGCCACCCTCCTCGTCGCCGCCGTTGGAGTGGTCCGACGGGGTGTCTTCCACCGGGCGCCCCATCCGCACGCCGGTGTCCTTCTCTTCCTCGGCCTCGTTTGCCTTCTCGGCACGCAGCTTGGCCTCGCCCAGCAGGGCCTCGCGATTGTCAGCGGCTTGCATTTCTTCCATGGTGAGGTGATCGGCCCGGGTCACAAGCACGCGCATGATGGTCTCGCTCATCTGCGTGTCTCGGTCGAGTTGGGCGATCTGCTGGGCGGGCGCCTCGAAGTACGCCAGGATATACAGGCCCCGCTTCTGCTTGTCGATTTCGTAGGCCAGGCGACGCTCGTCCCACTTGGCCATCGAGATCAGCTTCGCGCCGCAGCGCTCAAGCAGATCATCGATATGTGAGATCACGGCGCCGAGGTCGGCGGCGGTGGACTGGCCAATCAGGAACATGGCCTCGTAGTTAAAAGTGCGCTCTGGGGGCATGGTCAGGTGTCCTTTGCCGTTCTTTGCGGCGGTTGGTGACCGGCCGGGGCGTGCTCGCCCGGGCCCTGGGGTTGATCACTGGGGGCCTCGCTCGAAGCCTCTCCGGGACGATTCGTCTGGTCCTCTGTCTCGGTCTCTGCCTTGGGCTTGCCGCCCTTGGCCTTCTTCTTCTCGTCGGGCGTGTTGAAGCGATTCATCGCCTCGCTCACGCCGCTCTGGACCCAGCACTCGGTGGCGTCGGCTGCGTTCTGGAGTCCGGGCTTGAGGGCCTCGGTCTGTTCCTGTGTGAATCGGCCCAGCACGTAGCCCACCTGGCTGGCGCCCTGGGGTTTGCTGTCCACCCCCACGCGCAGCCGGGCGTACGCGTCGCCGCCGGTTGCTCGGGCGACGTCGGCCAGCCCGTTGTGCCCGCCATCGCCGCCCCGCGCCCGCATCCGGATTGCGCCCAGCGGCAGGTTCACGTCGTCGACAATGATCAGCAGGTCGTCGGTGGGCTCGAGCTTGTAGAACCGCAGCGCCTCGCCCACGGTCAGGCCGCTCTTGTTCATGAACGTCGTGGGCTTGGCCAGCATGACCTTCTCGTTGCCAATCATGCACTCCCGGGTGGCCGCGTGGAATCGCCCACGCGCCACCGCGCCGCCGGCGTGCCGCCGGGCGAGCTCGTCGAGCACCATGA